>NZ_JANWVH010000012.1:507-47460 GCF_025056915.1 Meiothermus sp.
TGCGCCCACTGGCCGAAGTCCAGCGGCTACTGGCCACTGGAGGGGGCGCGGCCTCCGACCTGTGGCTCTCGCTTCTGAGCGGGGCCCTGGGGGTGCCGGTGGTGCGGGTCTCGGGCGACGAGGGGGCCGCCCGGGGGGCCGGAATCCTGGCCCTGGTGGGGGCGGGGGTGTACGGGGGCCTCGAGCAGGCCCTGCAGGCCACCCAGCCGGCAGAGCTAGACGCCCCACCCGCACAAGCGGAAATCCGCGCCCTCCAGCCCGGTTACCGGCAGGCGGTGGAGCTGATGCTCGAGCGCCTCTTGCAACGCTGAAAGTCTCCAGCACCTTGCCTGGCGACTCTGGGCCACCGGCCCCTTGCTCGATTCAAGGGTTTTGCCCTGTTGTACGGAGCGATGCGGCCTATCGTGCCCTTCACAGCGGTGGCCGCCTATCCAGGCCGCTACTGTTCTGTCCAGGACAAAGCTTTCTTATAGTCGAATGGCTCTAAATATGTGAAGAGCGCTCTAAAGCTGCGCGGTATCGCCCCAGTTTTGCAGCAGCTTTTGATAGGCCCGTTCCTGGTAGCGTGAGAGGGTAAAAGCGGGCGCATAACCCGGCAGTGCGGCCCCGGTCACGTGGGCTGCCAGCAGTTCCCCGGCGGCGCAGGCGGCCATCACCCCAAAGCCCGACAAGGCCCCCACCAGATAGGCCCCCTTGACCGGCAGCGGGCCGATGAGCGGGCGGTTTTCCTGGGTTTTGAGGTAGTAGCCCCCGTCCACCCAGGGCTTGGGCGCTCTCTCGAGGTAGCCTTGCAGACCCGGAACCATCACCGACAAAGCGCGCAGGGCAAGCTCGGGGTTGAGAGGGTCGGGGGGCAGGGGGAAAGTGGGGTCAACCGGCTTCGTGTGGTGGTTGTAAAGCACAATCAGGGTGGGGCTATTCCCCGCCCCGTCGGGTCGGCCATGCGCTCCAGAAGGCAGTTTTTGCAGAAGCCAGCCAGCACCCTCCTCGGCCAGCATCTCGCGCTCTTCCGGGCTCCAGGGCAGTTCTATCTCGTCCATCCAGATGAGCAGGGGGGCCTCGCGGGGAACCACCGCCAGGGTCTCGCTAAAGCTCATCTTGAGGTGCTGCTCGGCAAAGACCGGAAGCTCCACCCCCAGCATCTGGCCGACCCGCTTTTGCATGGGCCCGGCAGCGTTGACGAAGACAGAGGTCTCGATGCTCTGGGTAGAGCCGTCGCTTTGTCTTACCTCAACCGAGCGAACCGCACCGCCCAGCGTTTCCACCCCCACCACCTCCCCGCGCACCAGCCGAGCCCCCTGTTCGCGGGCTTTTTCCAGCAGATACATTCCCAGTTGCTGGGCCGAGAGCCAGCCCGCCCGCCGCACGTGCAGCACCGCCCGGGTGCCGGGGTTCAGGTAGGGGAAGTGCTGCCGGATCAGGGCCAGGTCGGTCAGCAAGTCGGCCCCGTCCGGCACGCCCTCAAAGCCCTCGGGCGGGGAGGGGGCGTAGTGGGTGTTGCCGCTGTGAACGCGCAGCGCACCCGCGCCCTGGTGGGCTGCTTGCTGGGCGGTCTCGATGAGCTGAGGAATTTTGGCCGGGTCGGCGGTGGCGTAGAGGTAGCCCCGGCGGTTCAGGCGGATGCGGTTGGAGGATTCGCGGGCGATGGCCTCGAGCAGCTCGATGCTGCGGTTCATGAAGGCAATCATGTGGCCGTCCGGCCCCGGCCACCAGTTGCGGTAGGCCTCGGTGGACTTGTCGGAGGTGAGCGAAAGCGGGTCGCCCTGCTCCACAATCACCACCTGCTTCAGGCCCTTTTTGGTGAGGTGATAGGCCGCCGCCACCCCGGCGATTCCAGCGCCGCAGATGACGGCCTCAGCGTGGGGTGGCATAGGTGTATACAGTATACACTAGACCTCCTGCAAAAGTAGGCAACGTGCTGTAGAGCGCTCTTCACATATTATGAGCCATTTGGGTTCGAGAAAGCCTGGTTCTGAACAGAACAGTGGCCGCCTGGATGGGCCAGATCTGTGAAGAGCGCGATGAGCAGCTTCGGCAAGCACCATTGACATCCTTACACAACAGATTGTATTGTTTCGGGCAGAAACCACAATATGTGGTTTCCCCACTGGTGTCAGGGGAAGCGCGGTGCAATTCCGCCGCTGTCGCGCAACGGTAAAAGCCCGAATGCCTGCCCAGGAGGGTCTCCTAGTCCTCGCGCAAGGGACGGAAAGGTGGCTTACGTGAATCATTCCCATACAACCTAGCGTTGGATAGCGGCCAGTGCAGCAGGCGTGCTGTTTGGGCTTTTGCGCCGTGACCTATTCAAGAACCGCGGCAGAGATGTCTTTTGTGCATCCGGGGTGGTCAAGCTGTGTTGATTGTTTATGCTTCTAAAACCGGCAACGTGCAACGCTTTGTGAAGCGGCTGGCTCTGCCTTCTTTGCGCTTGCAGACAGGCGAGGAGCAGGTTTCGGAAGCCTGCGTGCTCCTGACCTACACCACCGGCTTTGGGCAGGTGCCTCCTGAGGTGGAGCGCTTCGCCGCTAGGAACTGGCCCTTTTTAAGGGGGGTGGCCGCGAGTGGCAACCGCAACTGGGGCCAAAACTTCGCCCGCGCAGCCGACTTGCTTGCCGAGCGCTACGCGCTGCCTGTACTACTCAAGTTTGAACTTGCGGGCACCGAGAGCGACCGCAAGGGGTTTATGGAGGTGGTCGCCCAGTTAGAAGGAGGCAGAGGTGCTTTATTTAGAGCTCAATAGCGCCATCTTACAGAAGAGAAACGGCTTTTTTCAGCTCGAGAAAGACCTCGAGGCGGTGCGGGCCTTTGAGGAGGAAGTAGGCAAAAAGCTGCGGCCCTTCCCCGGCCCCATCGAGCGCCTGAGGGCGCTGGTAGAGGAGGGCTACTACGAGAACTTTTTCGAGCGCTACCGCGAGGAAGACCTGCTCGAGCTCTCCGACCTGGCCTACAGCTATGGCTTCCGCTTCGCCAGCTTCATGGCCATCTCCAAGTTCTACAAAGACTACGCCCTCAAGTCCGACGACAAGAAAGAGTACCTCGAGCGCTACGAGGACCGGGTGCTGGCGGTGGCCCTGCACCTGGCCCAGGGCAGCGTGGAGAAGGCCCGGGCCTACGTGCGGGCCCTGATGGAGCAGCGCTACCAGCCCGCCACTCCCACCTTCCTGAACGCCGGGCGGGCCCGGCGGGGGGAGCTGGTGAGCTGCTTTTTGCTGGAGCTCGACGACTCGCTCAACTCCATCGGCTACAACCTGAACGCGGCCATGCAGCTCTCCAAGATTGGCGGGGGGGTGGCCCTCAACCTCTCCAAGCTGCGGGCCCGGGGGGAGCCCATCAAGGGCGTGGCCCATGCGGCCAAGGGCGTGGTGCCGGTGATGAAGCTGCTCGAGGACGCCTTCAACTACGCCGACCAGATGGGCCAGCGCAAGGGGGCCGGAGCGGTTTACCTGAACATCTTCCACTGGGATGTGGAGGAGTTTTTAGACACCAAGAAGATCAACGCCGACGAGAAAAGCCGCATCCAGACCCTCTCCTTGGGCCTGATCGTGCCGCACAAGTTCTTCGAGCTGGCCGAGCGGGGGGAGGATTTCTACGTTTTCGCCCCCTACTCGGTCTACCAGGCCTTCGGCGAGCACCTAGACGACATGGATCTCGACCGGCGCTACGAGGAGCTCGTGGCCCACCCCGCGGTGAAGAAGCGGCCCCTCCCGGCCCGGGCCATGCTCACCCGCATCGCCCAGACCCAGTTCGAATCGGGCTATCCCTACATCGTCTACAAGAGCAACGCCAACCGGGCCCACCCCCTCAAGGGGCTGGGGCAGATCAAGATGTCGAACCTCTGCACCGAGATTTTCCAGCTCCAGACCCCCTCCCAGATTGGCGACTACGGCGAGCCCGACCAGATTGGCTACGACATCAGCTGCAACCTAGGCTCCTTGAACATCGTGAACGTGATGGCTTCGGGGAACCTGCAGGAAAGTGTGCACACCGCCATGGACATGCTGACCGCGGTGAGCGACCTCTCCAGCATCAAAAACGTTCCCGGGGTGGCGCGGGCCAACCGGGCCTTTCACTCGGTGGGCCTGGGGGCCATGAACCTGCACGGCTTTCTGGCCAAGAACCAGCTCCGCTACGAGTCGGCGGAGGCCCGCGACTTCGCCCGCAGCTTCTTCGCCGCGGTGAACTTTTACTCCCTCGAGCGCTCCATGGCCATCGCCCGCGAGCGCGGGGTTCGCTTCGAGGGCTTCGAGCACTCCGACTACGCCACCGGCGAGTACTTCGCCCGCTACCTAGAGGAAGACTTCCGCCCCCGCACCGAGGCCGTGCGGCGGCTCTTCGCCCACCTGCCCCTGCCCGGCCCCGCGGAGTGGGCCCGGCTCAAAGCCGAGGTGGAGCGCCACGGCCTCTACCACGCCTACCGCCTGGCCATCGCCCCCACCGCCAGCATCAGCTACATCCAAAACGCCACCCCCTCCATCGCGCCCATTGTAGAGGTGGTGGAGACCCGCACCTACGGCAACGCCACCACCTACTACCCGGTGCCCTTCCTCTCCGAGGAGACCTACTGGTACTACAAGTCGGCCTACCACACCAACATGTACCGCCTGATTGACCTGGTGGCCGAGATTCAGCCCCACGTGGACCAGGGCATCAGCACCGTGCTTTACGTCACCAGCGAGACCAGCACCCGCGAGCTGGCCCGGCTTTACGTCTACGCCGAGCGCAAGGGCCTCAAAAGCCTCTACTACACCCGCACCAAGAACCTCTCGGTGGAGGAGTGCCTGAGCTGTGCGGTCTGAAGGAGCCAAGATGGAAGCAACCCAAACCCACCCCGCCTTTGAAGCGGTCAACTGGAACCGGCCCGAGGACGACTACACCAAGATGTTCTGGGACCAGAACGTGCGGCAGTTCTGGGTGGACGAGGAAATCCCCTTAGCCGACGACAAGCTCTCCTGGATGACCCTGAGCAAGGCCGAGCAGCGGGCCTACGAGGCGGTGCTGGCCGGGCTCACGCTCTTAGACACGGTGCAGGGCAGCGTGGGGATGCCCCAGATTGCCCAGCGGGTGCCGGGCCTGCAGGTCAAGGCGGTGCTCGCCTTTATGGGGGCCATGGAGCACATGCACGCCAAGAGCTATAGCTCCATCTTCTCCACCCTCTGCACCTCGGAGCGGATTGGCGAGCTCTTTGACTGGGTCAGGGCCCAGCCCGAGCTGCAGGCCAAGCTGGCCCTAATCCACGGGGCCTACACCAGCATCCAGGACAGGCGGAGCCTCTACCGGGCCATGGCCGCCAGCGTGCTGCTGGAGTCCTACCTCTTCTACTCGGGCTTCTTCTACCCGCTTTACCTGGCCGGGCAGGGGCGGCTGGTGAGCTCGGGGGAGATCATCAGCCTGATTATCCGCGACGAGGCCATCCACGGGGTGTACGTGGGCCTTCTGGCCCAGGAGCTGCTGAGCGGGATGAAGGAGCGGGAGCAGCGGGAGGCCCAAAGCGAGGTGCACCGGCTTTTGGAGGCGCTTTCGCCCCTCGAGGACCGCTACAGCGAGGCCCTCTACGCCCCCATCGGCTTAGAGGAAGCGGTGTGCACCTTCTCCCGCTACAACGCCGACAAGGCCCTGATGAACCTGGGGCTGGAGCCCTACTTCGGGGTGGGGGCCGAGGCAGTCAACCCGGTGGTGCTGGCCGGGCTGCGCACCGAGACCAAAAACCACGACTTCTTCTCCACCAAAGGCAACGGCTACATCAAGGCCACCCGGGTGGAGCCACTTACCGACCTGGACTTCTACTTCCCCGAGGCCGAGGAAGACCTGAAGCCCGTGGTCAAGCGGGATGGGCGCAGCGTGCCCTTCGACGAGCTGCGCATCGTGCGGGCGGTGGAGAAAGCCGCGCGGGCGGTGGGGGTGGATCTGGAGCCTGCCCGCCTGGAACGGCATATTCTTTCGCCTGTCAAGCGCCGGGCCCGGCAGAAAAGCCTGGCGGTGGAAGAGATTCAAGACCGGGTGGAAGAGGGCCTGATGGAGACCTACCCCCAGGTGGCCAAGGCCTACATCCTCTACCGCGAGGAGCGGGCCAAGCTGCGCCGGAGCCGGGCATGAGAAAAACCCGCACCGTGCACCTGGTGCGCCCGGGCGACTGCAACCACTACGGTAGCCTCTTCGGCGGCACGGCCATGGCCTGGATGGACGAGGCCGCCTTTGTGGCCGCCACCCGGCACGCCCGGGCCAAGGTGGTCACGGTGCATGCCGACGCCCTGGACTTTCGCCACCCGGTGCCCCAGGGCGCCATCGTGGAGCTGGTGGCCTGGGTTCGCGAGGTGGGACGGAGCTCCATGCGCCTCGAGGTGGAGATGTGGGTGGAGCGGGTGGACAGCCCCGAGCGCACCCTGGCCTGCCGCGCGGGGTTCGTGATGGTGGCCTTGGGGCCAGATGGACGGGCCATTCCGGTATCGGCCCCGGTAGAAGGCCCCGATGCAGAGCCCTGAATACAGGCCAGAAAGTCGAGAAAATCCGGCCTTGAAATGGGCCGCCACGAAATCGGCCATCTGCTCGAAGAGGTTCTCCGAACGCGGCGGCTGCCCAAAGAGGTGCATTAGAGCGCTCTTCACATATTTAAGAAAGCTTTGTCCTGGACAGAACAGTGGCGGCCCGGATAGGCGGCCATGTCTGTGAAGGGCGCGATAGCACCTCCGGGTTCTCAAAGAGCCCGTGGAGGTAAAGCCCCAGCACGCTTCCCTGCTGCATGTACAGGTGGCCGCTCTCCCCGTGACGAATCTCGTAGCCCTGGATGGCCAGACCCTCCAGGGCCTACCAGTACCCGCCCAGCCCTTCCAGGCAGGCCTGGCTCAGCCGCTGCACCCTGTCGGGGCCAAAGGCTGTGGGCACGCTGGTGAGGGCCTCGAGCGCTTCAGGGCCGGGGAAAAGCAGCCGGGCATCGCCCCGGAACTTGTTCAGCACGTCTGTATGGGTGGGCCAAGGCCCCGGCCAGGGTGGTCATGGGCCAGCCCAAACTGGGCAAGGGGGTCTTGCGGGCCCCGTGCAGGAACTTCCACCACCGGAAGCGGAGGGTCGCCGCCCACAAGAGCAGGGCGGTGAAGCGGGCCGGGAGCAGCTTCAGCAAGTGGTCGGTGCGCGCCGCCCACCTGCCCACCCTTGGAGCAGGCAGCCATTTTTTGCTAACCTGATGCTGTCCTTAAATGGAGGCAGTCTATGAGCAGGGCCATGGGGTTGGTTTTTCTATTGCTTTTGGGTTTTGCAGAGGAAGGACGACAGGGCGGCCTGGTCTACACAGTTCCCTCGGGCTGGCAGCAGGTGCGGCAGGGGGCCTACACCCTGCTTTTGCCACCCGACTTTAGTGAGGAGCGAAAGCTAGCCATTGTAATCACCGAAGGCACGGTGCTCAAGGGCGATTTTCAGACGACCTTCGAGCAAGTCCTGCGTGAGGCCCTGGCCAGCAACGAGGAACTGGTGCGCTCGAGCCCCCTGCAAAAGGAGCGCACGACGGAGGGCCTTGAAGTGCTTATGAAGCTGTTGGAGGTGCGGGAAAAGGGTGGGGGCAACCCTACAGTGCGGCTTTATATGGCCCTCAAGGCCGGCAACCGGATGGAGGTGCTGGTCATCATGGCCAGCCAGGCCCAGTTGTTCCGTGAGTACGAGGGTGCCATTGCTACCTTCACCGACTCCTTGCGGCTTTCTAACCCTTCCTCCGCACCTCAGGCCACCACCCTACCCCCCTCCTCCACCCCCATCGAGGGCCTCTATGTCGCCAACATTCTGCGTATGCGAGCCAACACCTATGGCCCTGGTTACACCTACACAAGCTTCAACGCCTTCTGGCTTTTTCTGTCGGGCGGACGACTCTACTTTGGCTTACCCCCAGGCGACCCGACCCGACTTGACTACGAGAAGGCCCGGCGCGAGGAGCCTGAGAGGGTGGGAAGCTACCGGATGGTGGGCAATCAGGTGCAGTTCACCTTTAGGGGAACTGCGGTGGCCTTCACCCGCGGGGCAGCCACAGTTCGGCTGGGCGCACTGTGGCCCGGCCAGACCGGGCCCACCGTCTTCCGGCGGGTGGAAAGCTGCGATGGCTGCAGGCTCAATGGGGTTTACGTTCGCAGGAGCTTCACCGACCTCACCAGTCCATTAGGCTCAGGAAATGTGAGCGGGGAGGTGCGCTTTCGCTTCGGCCCGGACGGGCGCTTTGAGGTGCAGGGCTTCACTGGATTCGCCGTGGTGGGGGAGGCGGCGGGGGTGGCGGGCAGCCAGCGCACCGGAGGGCAAGGCAGCTACCGCATCCAAAACAACAGGCTCGAGCTGACCTACAGCGACGGTCGCCGCGAACAGGCTTTTTTCTTCCGCTTTCCTGGCGAGGAAGAGGACGTGATCTCCATCAACGGCTTCAATTACCTGCGCCAGCGATAGCCTGCATCCTGCTGTGGCAGCACTCCCATGTGACCGGAGCCCAGTTCTGGCGTACTTCATCAGCGACCTCAGACCCTCCTGCCATCCAAGCCGCACCGATGGCCGGGTTGGTATCGGGCCGGGGGATTGGCGGTGGCAGTGGGTGCAACACCGCTTTAGGGTACAGTACAGCTATATCGCGCCCTTCACAGACGTGGCTGCCCACGAAAACGAGAATGCCTCTGGGCCGAGACGCATGTTTTCGAGTTTCCAGGGGGCCACTGTTCTGTTCAGAACCAGGCTTTCTCGAACTCGAATGGCCCATAATGTGTGAAGAGCGCTCTAACCTGGCCTGTAATTATGATTATAGCGTATACATTCCATCCTGGCCAAAAGCCCTGCTACTGTTGCCCCTTATAGATAAGCCTGCCCTGTACGACCGTCTGCGGGATGCGAAGTGGACTGGTTCGCCCCCTTGAGTAAAAAACCCCCCGTCGCGGGGGGTGTTCGAGGCAGAAGTGGCGCGTTTTTTACTTGACAAACAGCATCTCGCGGTAGGAGGGCAGGGGCCAGTACTTGTCGGCCAAGATGCGCTCCAGCGCGTCGGCGGCCTTGCGCACCTCGGCCATGGCGGGCAGCACATTGTCGCGCATGTGGTGGGCTTTTTCGTGTACCTCGTCCCCGCCCAGTTCGGCGTTTTGCGCTTTGAGCTTCTCGAGGGCATCGGAGAGGGCGTCGGTGGCCTCCACAACCTGCTCGATGGTGCGCTCGGCTGCACGCGACTTAACCTCAATCTCGGAGAGCTCGGCCAGGTAGCTCAAGGCCCCCGGCAGAATCTGGGTCTGGGCGATCCACTCGGTGGTCTCGCCCTCGATGTTGACCTGCTTGAAGTAGATGTCGTACATGATTTCCTGGCGGGCGTGAATCTCGCGTTCGTTGAGCACCCCCAGGCGGCTGAAGAGCTTTACGTTTTTCTCGTCGGTGAAGTGTTCGATGGCATCAATGGCGGTCCGCAGGTTCAGCAGCCCGCGCTTGGCGGCTTCTTTGTGCCAGGCCGCCGAGTAGCCGTCGCCGTTGAAGACGATGCGCTTGTGCTTGGCGTAGGTTTCTTTGATGGTCTCTAGGGCGGCCTGCTCAAAGCCCATCTTCTTCTTCATCTTGGACTCCACCGCGTCCATCAGGGCGTCAATGGCATCGGCCACGATGGTGTTGAGCACGGTGATGGGGAAGGAGATGCTCTGGCTGCTGCCCACCGCACGGAACTCGAACTTGTTGCCGGTGAAAGCGAAGGGCGAGGTGCGGTTGCGGTCGCCGGCGTGTTTGGGTAAAGGGGGCAGCACCGGGGTGCCAAGCTGGAGAATCCCTGCTTTCTTGCCCGAGCCCCCCTTGCCGCTGGCCAGCCGCTCGAAGATGTCGGTAAGCTGGTCGCCCAGGAAGATGGAGATGATGGCCGGCGGGGCTTCGTTGGCCCCCAGGCGGTGGTCGTTGGAGGCCGAGGCCACGCTGATGCGCAGCAGATCCTGGTGCATGTCCACCGCCTTGATGACGGCAGCGCAGAAGAACAGGAATTGCAGGTTGTCGTGGGGGGTGTCGCCGGGCTCGAGCAGGTTGATGCCGGTGTCGGTGCCCATGCTCCAGTTGCAGTGCTTGCCCGAGCCGTTGATGCCCGCAAAGGGCTTCTCGTGCAGGAGCGCCACCATGCCATAGCGCCGCGCGGTGTTTTTGAGTACCTGCATGATGAGCTGCTGGTGATCGGCGGCGATGTTGGAGGGCTCGAAGATGGGGGCAATCTCGTACTGGCCGGGGGCCACCTCGTTGTGGCGGGTCTTGACCGGAATTCCCAACGCATAGAGCTGGTTCTCTACATCGGTCATGAAGGAAAGCACCCGGTCGGGAATGGAACCGAAGTAGTGGTCCTCAAGTTCCTGGCCGCGCGGCGGCTTGGCCCCGAAGAGGGTGCGCCCGGTCATGACCAGGTCGGGGCGGCGGTAGTAGAACTCCTCGTCAATCAGGAAGTACTCCTGCTCGGCTCCCAGGGTCGAGGACACCTTGTTGGCCTCCACGCCAAAGTATTTGAGGGCCCGCTGGGCGCTTTTGTTGAGGGCCTCAATCGAGCGCAGCAGGGGGGTTTTGAGGTCGAGGGCCTCCCCGGTCCAGCTGGCAAAAGCGGTGGGGATGCAAAGCGTGGCCCCGTTGGCATGGCGCATGATGAAGGCGGGTGAGGTGGGGTCCCAGGCGGTGTAGCCCCGTGCCTCGAAGGTGGCCCTGAGCCCACCCGAAGGGAACGAAGAAGCATCTGGCTCGGCCTGGATGAGCTCCTTGCCCGTGAAAGAGGCAATCACCTTGCCTTCGGAGATGGGGGTATAGAAGCTGTCGTGCTTCTCGGCGGTATAGCCGGTCAGGGGGTGGAACCAGTGGGTGTAGTGGGTTGCGCCTTTTTCCAGGGCCCACTTTTTCATGGCCAGGGCGATGGTATCGGCAATGCTGGGGTCGAGCGGGGTGCCCTTTTCGATGGTGGCCTGGAGCGATTTCCAGACCGGCTTGGACACCAGCTCGCGCAGCTCGTCTATGTCGAGCACATCGCTTGCGAAGACCTCTCCAGCGATGTCGCTGGAAACCTTGCGCACGTCCTTGAACCGCCAGTTGCGGGCCGCCGAGATGACATCAAAATCGTGGTTCACATGGCCTCCATAGGGCGGAGCCGGGTCGTCGGATGCCACTTAGATGCATATTGCATCTAATGAAGCTGGCTTTGGACGTTCTTCCGAGCTGCCGCTCGCGCTAACACTTTACCATATGTTGCGAAAAATCAACACTTCATTCCTGAAAAAAATATCAGGTGTTACAGAATTTATGTACATTTTTCACTTCGCATCTCCAGTTGCCGCCATCGAATGGAGGGCCTTGACTTATCGACACTATACATATATGCTTATTGCATATAAGAGGCCGGGTTGAGGAGCAAGCCAGGCATGAACCGACGCAACAGCGAAGAACAGCGCTTCCTGGACAACTACGACGCCACTGCCTTTGAACGACCCTCGGTCACGGTGGATGTGGTTATCCTGACCCTGCGCGAAGGGCATCTGGAGGCCCTGCTGGTCAAGCGCAAGGAGCATCCTTTCCTCAACTACTGGAGCCTGCCGGGCGGTTTTGTGCAACTGCACGAGTCGCTGGACGAGGCCGCGGCGCGGGTGCTGCGACAAAAAGCCGGGTTGGAGGGGGTGGTGGGCCTCGAGCGGGAAGGCGCCCTGCATCCCCCCATCTACCTCGAGCAGCTCTACACCTTTGGCCACCCCCAGCGCGACCCTCGGATGCGCGTGATCAGCGTGGCCTATTACGCCCTGGTCGAGGCCAGCCACATCCGCGAGGTGGGCGAGGAAACCGCCCTTTTCAAGCTGCGGGTGCCCCCCGGCGCCGACAGCGTGGAGATTTTCGACCACAAGCACAAGAAGTACTCGCTGGCCTTCGACCACGCCGAGATTCTGGCGGTGGCCGTGCGGCGCATCCGGGGGAAGCTCGGCTACACCCCCATTGGCTTCGAGCTGCTGCCCGAGCGCTTTACCCTGCGCCAGCTGCAAAACGTCCACGAGACCATCCTGCAAACCAAGCTCAACAAAGACTCCTTCCGGCGCAAGATGCTGGCCTCGGGGATGCTCGAGCCCACCGGCGAACTCGAGCGCGGGGTGGGTTTCAGGCCTGCCGAGCTGTACCGCTTCCGGAGAGAAGCATGAAAACGGCTGTATTTATCGGGCGCTTTCAGCCGCCGCACCAGGCCCACCTGCAGACCATCACCCGCGCCCTGGCCCGCTTTGAACGGCTGGTGGTGGTGCTGGGCAGCGCGCGCTGCTACCCCACCCCCAAAAACCCCTTCAGCGCGGAGGAGCGCGAGGCCATGATCCGGGCCAGTCTGGGAGACGGGGCGGCGCGGCTTCACTTTGTAGCCATTCCAGACGACTTCTACGACGACCCCCGCTGGTTCCGCACGGTGCGGGCGGCGGTGCAGGCCATCACCGGCCCAGAGGCCCACATCTGCATCACCGGCCACGACAAGGACGAGAGCAGCTACTACCTGCATGGCTTTGGCGACTGGCCCTTTGAGCCGAGCGGGGTGGTCAGCCCCCTCAACGCCACCGATGTGCGCAACAGCTATTTTGCTGGGAAGCCCGACTGGAGGCCCCTGGTGCCCGAGGCCGTGCGGCAGTTCATGGAACAGTTTGCCACCACCGCCCTGTTTGCCCGCTTGCAGGCCGAGTGGAAAACCCTTCAGTACTACCGCTCGCTCGAGCGACGCTACCCTTACCCCATCATCCACGTTGCCACCGATGCCATGGTGCTGGCCCAGGCCCACGTACTTCTGGTCGAGCGGGCTGGGGCGCTCAGCAAGGGGGCCTGGGCCCTGCCGGGGGGCTATGTGGAGCCCCAGGAGACCCTGCTCGAGGCCGCCCTGCGCGAGCTTTTCGAAGAGACCGGCCTGAGGCTAGAGCCCAGTCAGCTGACAGCCAGCAAAGCCTTCGACTACCCAGGCCGCAGCCTGCGCGGCAGGGTCATCAGCCACGGCCACTTTTTCGACCTGGGCAACGCCCCACCCCCCCCAGTGCAGGGCCAGGACGATGCAGCCCGGGCCTTCTGGCTGCCCCTGGACGAACTGCCCAACCACCAAGCCTGCTTCTTCGAGGATCACTACCTGGAAATTCGCTGGTTCCTGGAGCACCATCGCCAAGAGCTTGCAGCCAAGACCTACAGCGCCCTATAAGCCTGTCCAAAGGAGAGGTAAAGATGAAACCCCTCAACCCCCATAACCTGATTCTCAACACCGACAGCTACAAGGCCAGCCACTTTGCCCAGTTTCCCAAGGGCATGACCTTCGCAAGCTGGTACATCGAGAGCCGGGGCGGCGACTCCAACTTCGTTCGCTTCTTTGGCCTGCAAGCCTTCCTGATAGAGTATCTTTCCAAAGGGGTCAGCCTGGCCGATGTGGAGGAGGCCCAGGCCGTCTTTAGCGCCCACGGGTTGCCCTTTCCCTACGAGGGCTGGCGCTACGTTGCCCAGGAGCTGGGGGGGCGGTTGCCGGTGCGCATCCGGGCCGTGCCGGAGGGGATGGTGGTGCCCGTTCACAACCCTTTGGTCATCATCGAGAGCACCGACCCCAAGGTGCCCTGGCTGCCCGGCTGGCTCGAGACCGCCCTGCTGCGGGCAGTCTGGTACCCCACCACGGTCTGCACCATCTCCTGGGAAATCCGGCAGATTATCCGGGCCGCGCTGGAAAAAACCGCCGACGACCCCGAAGCCGAGCTGCCCTTCAAGCTGCACGATTTCGGTGCACGGGGGGTGAGCAGCCTGGAGAGCGCCGGCCTGGGCGGGATGGCCCACCTGGTCAACTTCCAGGGCACCGACACCGTGACTGCTTTGGTGTATGCCCGCAACTACTACGGGGCCGAGATGGCTGGCTACTCGATTCCGGCCATGGAACACTCCACCGTGACCAGCTTTGGGCCTGCCGGCGAGGCCCAGGCCTACCGGCAGATGATCGAGACCTTCGGCCAGCCGGGGGCCCTTTTTGCCATGGTGATTGACTCCTACAACCGCGAGCACGCCGTGAGCCAGATTATTGGTGAGGAGCTCAGAGACCTGATTGTGGCCTCGGGCGCGACCCCGGTGATTCGCCCCGACTCCGGCGACCCGCCCTTCGTGGTGCTGCGGACGGTGCAGACCCTGGAAGCCAGGTTCGGCGCGACGACCAACAAGAAGGGCTACAAGGTGCTGAACGGGGTGCGGGTCATCCAGGGCGACGGCATCAACGCTGCCAGCATCCGCAAGATTCTCTTCCTGCTCGAGCAGTGGGGTTACAGCGCCTCCAATGTGGCTTTTGGCATGGGCGGGGCTCTCTTGCAACACCCCCACCGCGACACCCAGAAGTTCGCCCAGAAGCTGCACTTGGTCACGGTGGAGGGCCAGACCTACGGGGTGAGCAAGAGCCCGGTGGACGACCCCAGCAAGCTCTCCAAGAAGGGGCGGCTCGAGGTGATTCGCGACGAGCGGGGCATCCGCACCATCGAACTACCGGCAGAAGCGCCGGCGGCACACCCACAGAGCATCCTGCACACCGTTTTCGAGAACGGCCAGATTACCCGGCGCTACACCTTCGAAGAGGTGCGGCGCAACGCCTAGAGGAAGGGGCTGCCGGGGCCTTCCCAGCCAAGCCCGAAGGCGCGGGCCCAGCTCGCCGCCAGGTCGGCGAAGGTCGCGCGGGTGCCCAGGTCTTTACCGGCCATCCCCGGCCCCACCACCAGGAGCATCCCGTACTCGCGGGTGTGGTCGGTGCCCCGGTAGGTGGGGTCGTTGCCGTGGTCGGAAACGATAAAGAGGTAGTCCTCGGGGCCCAGGGCTTCCACAAAATCGGGCAGCCGGGCATCGAAGGCGGCCAGGGCCTCGGCGTAGCCTGCGGGGTCGCGGCGGTGTCCGTACCTGGCGTCGAAGTCCACCAGGTTGGTGAAGACCAGGCCGGCGAAGGGCTCGCGCATCAGCTCCAGGGTGCGCTCCATGCCCAGGGCATTGCTGCCGGCCTTGACCTCGCGGGTGAAGCCCCGGTGGGCGTAGATGTCGGGAATCTTACCCACCCCCACCACCTCCAGGCCGCTGGCCTTTAGGGCGTCCAGAACGTTGGGCGGAGGTTCTAAGGCAAAGTCCCGGCGCAGGTCCTCGCGGCGGTAGAAGTGCCCCGGCTCGCCCTCAAAGGGGCGGGCAATCACCCGGGCGCAGGCCAGCGGCCCCACCAGCAGCTCGCGGGCGGTTCGACACCAGTCGTAGAGGGTTTCCAGCGGCACCTTTCCGATGTGCGCCGCCACCTGAAAAACCGAGTCCGCCGAGGTGTAGACGATGGGAAAACCGGTGCGCAGGTGTTCGTCGCCAAAGTCGCGGATGGCCTCGGTGCCGGAGTAGGGCTGGTTGAGCAGGTAGCCCTCGACCCCTATGCGCTGGCAGAAGGCGGCCAGGAAATCCGCCGGAAAACCCTGGGGAAAAACCTGGAAGGGGTGCTCGAGGCGAATCCCCACAAACTCCCAGTGGCCGGTGGAGGTGTCCTTGCCGGGGTTGACCTCAACCATGCGGCCAAAGCCCCCCAAAGGCGCTGTGACCTTGGGCAGGGTGTGTACCCCTGGCACGTGGCCCAGCCCCAGCGAGGCCAGGTGGGGCAGCTTCAGGCCGGTCTTGAGCACGGTATGGTCGAGGGTATCGGCCCCCTCATCGCCAAACCGGGCAGCGTCGGGCAGGTAACCCAGCCCCACCGAGTCCAGCACGATGGTGGTGATCTTCATGCCCCAAGCATACTGGAGCCCAGGAGAAACGCGAGCTGCGAGCGTACTGGCTGGGTTGAAGTCGGCACGCTTCAGTCCTAGGCCCCGCAACATCAAGAAGCCTCCACAGACCTTTCATCTCCCTCAGGGTGTGCTCTGTTTTGCTGGAAGCATGACCAGATGGTGGGGCTTGGGCCTCATGCTGGCCGCCTTGGCGCTGGCCCAAACCGGGCTTACCCCGGCCACCGGCGGCAGCTTCCGGCTTGAGGTGCGTGGACTGAACCTGGGCCGGTTGCCCGCCAAGCCTCAGATTCGGGTAATGGGGGAGGTGTTCAAAGACTCGGCTCGCGTGAGCCTGCACTTTTTTGCCGACCCCAACTCCAATCCACCCCCCTATGCGCCGCGCATTCTTTCGCTTGATCTCAAAGGGCCTCTGAAACAAGGGCAGACCTACCGGATTGGCGACCCTTTGCACGCCCAGGTGCAGGGCACCCTGAGCTATGTGGACGACCGCAACCCCAACAACCGCCAAAGCTGGGGCGGCAGCGGGAACGTGACCATCACCGCCCTGACCCCCACCCGCCTGACCCTAGAGGGGAAGAACATCCAGATGACCAGCCCCCAACATGGCAGCTTCGTGATGAGCTTTCTGATTACGGTGGATCGCCTGCTTCGCTGAAACCGGCATTCCTCGGGCGAGCGAAGGAAGCAAGCGCAGATGCCTCCAATGGCGAATCCACCTCGTGGATTGGGCGATAAGCTCTACGGCGCAAAACTTGCACATCCAATCGACAAATGACCCGCTAAGATAGGTAGCTTGAGGTGGCCCATGGCGGCAACATCACCGGTGCGCGTTCGCAAAGGTTCGATTCGACATCAACTGGTGCAGCTTTTTGGCACTCTGCTCAAGCCGCTTTACTGGTGGTATGAGAAACGGGTCGAGGCCGAGGTTCGCCAGGGCCACGCGCCCAGGCACCTGGGCCTGATTCTGGATGGCAACCGCCGTTTTGCCCGAGAGCTGGGCCTCGAGGGCCACCAGGGCCACGAATTCGGGGTACAGAAAGCCTACGAGGTGCTGGAGTGGTGCCTGGAGCTGAAAATTCCCACCGTGACCATCTGGGTCTTTTCCACCGATAACTTCAATCGCAGCCAGACCGAGGTGGAAACCCTGATGCGCCTCTTTGTTCAGGAGGCCAAACGCATGGCCCAAGACCCCCGCATCCACGCCAACGAGGTGCGGGTCAAGGTGATTGGGCGGCACGACCGCTTTCCACCCAAGGTACTCGAGGCCCTGGAGGAGCTGGAAAAAGCCACCGAGCACCATAGCGGGATGCTCCTCAACATTGCCATGGGCTATGGCGGGCGGGAAGAGATTGTGGATGCGGTTAAGCAGCTCTTGCTCGAGGCCGCCAAAACCGGCAAGTCGCCGGAGGAGCTGGCCGCCGAGCTGGACATGGAACACATCTCCGAGCGGCTCTACACCGCTGGCGTCCCCGACCCCGACTTCATCATTCGTACCTCGGGCGAGATCCGGCTCTCGGGCTTTTTGCTCTGGCAGGCTGCCTACAGCGAGTATTACTTCTTCGATGCCTTCTGGCCTGCCTTCCGCAAGGTGGACTTCCTGAGGGCGGTGCGCGACTACCAGAAGCGCGAGCGGCGCTTTGGGAAGTGACCAGCCGTCCCCAGCCCTCAACGGGCCAGCACCACCAGCAAAGCCAGCAACCCACCCGGCAGTAGCCCCAGCGCCACGTAAAGGCCCAGTCCCCTGGCTCCAAACGACAGCGCGGTTTTGAACACGGTGTTGCTCAGAGCGGCGGTCAGGATGGCAATGGACGCCACCTGCAAGAGCAGCTCTCCATTGCCCGCAAGTCGCGCCAGCGAGAGCGAGATGGCGTCCACATCGGCCACGCCCGAAAGGGCGCTGACCACATAAACCCCCGCATTCCCGAAGACCTCGAGGCCCCCTCGGGTCAAGAGCTTGACCAGCGCATAGACCCCGGCAAAGAGCAGAGCGCTCTGGAGCTGTAGGGGGTTTTGCACCGGCACGCTTTCCGACACCCCCCGATCCCGCCGGGCCAGCCAGGCCGCCATCAGCAATCCCCAGAGCAGCCACACCAGCATGGGGAGCCAGAGCACCTGCAAGAGGGCCGGGGCGGTGGCGCTCCACACCAGAATCCGGCCCAGCATCATCTGCGAAGACAACACGGCCCCACCGGCCCAGAGCAGGTTCTGGCTGGGGTTGGCTCGGCTTTGGGCCACCATCGAAAGGGTGACGGCGGTAGAAGAGACCAGGCCGCCCAGCAAGGCCGCTGCCCACAAGCCTTTGGAACCCAGCAAGCGCAAGGCCAGGTAACCCACGAAGTTGACCCCCGCCACCAGCAGAACCACCTGCCAGATTTCGCGGGGGTTCCAGACCCCATAGGGGCCGTAGTTGGCATCGGGCAGCAGCGGGTAGACCACCCCCAGCAGCAAGGCCAGCAAAACCGCCGCCTCGACCTCACTCCGCTGGATGCCCCCTGCAAAAGCGTGCAGCTCGTCGTGAAAGGCCAGAAACCCCAGCAACAAGGCCCCTGCAAACAGGGCCGGCAGCACCGTGCCCAGCCCGCACAGCACCCCCAGCACATACACGGTCAGGGCGGCCACCTGGCTGGTGGCATCGCGGCTGTTTTTGAGGGAGTACACCGCCAGCCCGGCCACCGCCAACAGCCCCGCCGCCGGCAGCCACAGGTTTGGCCCCAGGGCGCTGACCCCCCCCAGCAAGCCCAGCAGGGTGAAGGTACGCACCCCCCCGATGGCCGAGCCCTGGCGCTCCACTTTGGCCCGCTCGCGCTCGAGGCCCACCGCAAACCCAATCAGGGTGGCGGCCAGCAAATGCCACAGCAACACCTGCACTTTTTTACACTACTACTTTTGCCGGAGGACAAGGCCCCCCAGCGGTGGCTTGCATCAAGCAGCTGGATTCTCCAGAGGAAGCACCGCCCGCACCGTAGTGCCTGCTCCGGGGCAGCTTTCGATCCAGCAGCGACCCCCCAAGCGCTCGAGGCGCTCCCGCATGGAAACCAGGCCCAGATGGCCCGGATACGCCCGCTGGCTATCAAAACCCACCCCATCGTCGCGAACCTCGAGCCGCACCGTACCGTTTTCCTGATGCAAGCCCAGGTGCACCTTGCGGGCTTTGGCATGTTTGACGATGTTGTGGAGGGCTTCCTGGGCCACGCGGTAGAGGGCTTCCTTGGCTTCCAGGCCCAAAGCGGGCTCGGGGCCGAGGTCGGCCTCGAGGGAGAGGCCGTGCCGCGCCCGCAGGGCCGCCGCTTGCTTGGAGAGGGCCGCGACCAGCCCTTCTTGCCGTAAGGACTCCGGGCGCAATTCAAAAATCAGGGCCCGCATCTCGGCCATGGCCCCCTCGGCCAGGTTCAGCACAAAGTCCAGAGCAGCCGGGGCCTGTTCGGGGTTGCGGGCCAGCTGGGTTTTGGCGGTGCGTACCCCCAGCACGATGCCGTAGATGGCCTGTGAAACCGAGTCGTGGAGGTTGCGGGCCAGCTTCTGCCGCTCCTCGAGGGCCGCCTGGCCCTGGGCCTGGGCGTAGAGGCGGGCGTTGCGAATGGCCACGGCGGCCCGCCGGGCCAGCGAGGTAAAGGCCCGCTGCTCGTCGGGGCCCAGGCTGTGGGGGCGTAAGTTATTCACGCTGAAAACCCCAAACACCTCGCCATCGAGGCGTATTGGGATGTGCATAAAGGCCCGGATGCCCTCGGGGTCGGTCACGTGGCGGGCTACCCGTTCATCCTGATGGGTGTCCTGAACCACCACCGTCTCGCCACTCTGGGCCGCGTAGGCCAGCAGGCCGTGCCCGGCATACTCGTTCATGACCCGCACAAAGGGCGAGGTAAACCCCCGCTGGGCGCGGGTGATGAGGTGCTGGTGGGTCTCGTCCCAGATCAGGATGCAGCTCTTGTCGGCCCCCAGCAGATCCACACACACATCTGCCAGCGCCTGCAAGACCTCATCGAGCTCGAGCGAGGCATAAAGCTTTTCGTCGGCCTGGTAGAGCGCTTCCAGGCGACGCAGGGTCTGGCGGGTCTCGGTGAGGTCGTGGGCAATGGCCGCTCCGTACATCTGGCCCTCAATCTCCAGGTACAAGAAGGAGTAGCGCACGTACCGCCAGCTTCCATCCTTTCGAACCAGGGCTATCTCGAAGATGCCGGGCGGGTCAATGCGGTTCTGCCGGATGCGCTCGGCCACCCACTCGCGGTAGGGCGGCGCAATCCAGTCCAGGATGTCCCTGGCTTGCAGCTCCTCGAGGCTATATCCCAGCAAGTCCTGGGCCGCCCGGTTGGCGTACTCCAGCCTGCCTTGTACCGAGGCGATCAGGATGGCGTCGCGGGTGGCCTCCAGAAACCCCGCCAGGGCCTTGGAGTCGAGCCGGTGCAAAAAGTCACTCAAGCCCGATCAGCCCCTCCCGCATGGCGAACAGGGCGGCCTGGGTGCGCGAGGACAGCCCCAGTTTGGAGAGCAGGTTGGAAACGTGGGTCTTGACGGTCAGCTCGGACAAGTTGAGTTGCTGGGCGATGCGCTTGTTGGACAGCCCGCGCGCTACCAACCGCAGGATTTCGGTCTCCCTGGGGGTCAGGGCTTCGCGCATTTCAGCGGTGCGCACCTCTTTAGCCAGCCGTTTGGCCGCCTCCGGGTGCAGCCGCACCTCACCCCGGCCTGCCGCATGAATGGCCTCCACCAGCTCCTCGGGGTGGGCATCTTTGAGCAGATAGCCACTGGCGCCCGCGTGAATGGCCTCGGTCACCAGGCGTTCGTCCAGCGCGCTGGTCAGGGCAATCACCTCCACTTCGGGAAAGCGTGCTTTAATCTGGCGGGTTGCACTCAACCCGTCCATCACCGGCATCAGCAAGTCCATCAGCACCACGTCGGGGTGCAGTGCGGCCACCTTCTCCAGGGCTTCCTGGCCGTTTTCGGCCTCGCCCACCACATGAAGCCCCTCATCGGTGGCCAGAAACATCCGCAACCCCTGGCGCACCACCCTGTGGTCATCCACCAGCAAAACCCCCAGGCTTTCCCTCGAGCCGGGATGAGGCATGATTTCAGGGTACAACGAGGCTGTCAGGCTCACCAGAGAGCTGGGCTTTTTGTGGAAGGAGCCCCGTCATGCCCCGCCTGCTCGCCTGTTTGAAGTCTCGCGGCAAGGGCCTTGGGGCTGTTCTGCTTCCTTGGGCAAAGGAGCGTGGCGATCGCAGGCGGTTGGGGGCGAGGGGGTTGACTGGATTAAGGGCTTAAAGCGCACTTCAGAGCCGTGGTCGCCCATACAGGCCACTGCCCTGTTCGGCACGAACTCGAACGGCTCCCCCTGTCTGAAAAGCGCTTTGGCCGCAAAAGCCTGCGATGGCTTTAGACCCTTGCCCAAGAACCCCAGCCGACGGATAAGATGGCCACTGTGCAAGGCGGCATGCTCAACACTCAGATTTCCATCCTGGGCCCAGCTCGCCATCCGAACCCCCTGCAAAGCCAGCGGGATGTGTTCGTGGAGGATGGGAGCCGGGTGCTGCTGGCTTCCATGCTGGACGAGCTGCAAAGCCCCCCCGCCACGTTCGAGCTGGCCGGCCCCCGCCGCCAGATTTTCTTCAACCCTACCGAAATTGCCTGCGGCATCGTGACCTGTGGCGGGCTTTGCCCCGGCCTGAACGATGTGATTCGTTCGGTGGTGATGACCCTCAGCTACAGCTACGGGGTGAAGCGCATCTATGGGTTCCGCTATGGCTATGCCGGGCTGGCCGCCAGCCAGGGCATCGAGCCCCTGCTCCTGACCCCCGAGCTGGTACAGGACATCCACGACGACGGCGGCACCCTGCTGGGTTCCTCCAGAGGCCCCCAGGAACCCGCCGACATGATCGAGCGCTTGCAGCAACTGGGGGTGCACATCCTGTTTGCGGTGGGCGGCGATGGAACCCTGCGCGGGGCCTCGGCCCTGGTTCAGGAGATCCAGAAGCGAAACCTGGCCATCAGCGTGATTGGCATCCCCAAAACCATAGACAACGACATCGAGTGGATTGAGCGCAGCTTTGGCGTGGCCACTGCCGTCGAGGAGGCCACCAGGGCCTTGGAGGCCGCCCACGCCGAGGCCCGGGGAGCCTACAACGGCATTGGGCTGGTCAAGCTGATGGGTCGCCACAGCGGCTTTATCACCGCCCACGCCACCCTGGCCAACGCCGACGTGAATTTCTGTCTGGTGCCCGAGGTGCCCTTTAGCCTGGAGGGCTTCCTGGCGGCTTTGGAAGAGCGCCTCCTGACCCGCCACCACGCGGTCATCGCCCTGGCCGAAGGGGCCGGTCAGGACTTGATCGAAGGCGAAGTGACCAGGGACGCTTCGGGCAACGTCAAACTCAAGGACATCGGGCTTTTCCTGAAGGAGGCCATCGGGCGTCACTTTGACCGGAAGGGCCTGGAAACCACCATCAAATACATTGACCCCAGCTACATCATTCGCAGCGTACCGGCCAACGCGGTGGACTCGGAGTACTGTCTGGCCCTGGGACAACACGCGGTTCACGCGGGCATGAGCGGGCGCACCGACATGATGGTCGGTTACTGGAACCAGCACTTCACCCATGTGCCCATCGCCCTGGCCACGCAAAAGCGCAAGCAGATTGACCCCCAGAGCGAACTCTGGCAGCAGGTGCTGGGGGCGACCGGGCAGCCCAGAGGGATGTGATTGGAAGCAAGGTGGGGGCTGGGGATCAGGGCCTCGAGGCCAGGTTCAAAATCACCACCCCCACAATAATCAGCGCTATGCCCAGGGCAATGGCGCTGTTCATGGGCTCCTTGAGCATCAACCAGCCCAGCACCGCAATCAGGGCCGTGCCCAGCCCCGACCAGACCGCATAGGCGGTGTTGAGGGGAAGGGTCTTGAGGGTCAGGCTGAGAAAATAGAAGGCCAGCCCGTAGCCCAGCACCACCACCACCGAGGGCAGCAGCCTGGTAAAGCCCTGCGAGGCTTTGAGGGCGGTTGAGCCAATCACCTCCGAGATAATCGCCAGCAAAAGCAGCCACCAGCCGTTCATCCACTTCCTCCCCAGGGGCCAGCCTATGGGCCCAGCCACAGCCTATCCGATGCGGGTCAGGGCTTGTCGGCCCGCTACCGGCGCCGCAACCTTGCAACAGCCGGTGTCAGCCTTCTGTGTACAATACACTCTAATGATTCGCATCCTGCTCGCCGACGACCACGCCCTCTTTCGACAGGGTCTCAAGAGCCTTCTGGAGGCCGAGCCCGACTTCAAGGTGATGGGCGAGGCCAAGGATGGGCGCGAGGCCCTGCGCCATGCCCTCGAGGCCCACCCCGACATCATCCTGATGGACATTCAGATGCCCGGCCTCGACGGGGTGCAGGCCACCCAGGAAATCCTCAAGGAGTGGCCCCAGGCCAAAGTGATTATGCTGACCATGTACCGCCAGGACGGCTACGTGTTCGAGGCGGTCAAGGCCGGAGCGCGGGGCTATATGCTCAAAGATGCCGACGCCAAGGAACTGCTGGAGGCCATCCGGCGGGTGTACCAGGGCGAGGTTCTGCTCGATGCCGAGATGGCCGAGCAGATCATCCAGGACTTCAAGGCCAAGCAGGAGACCACGCCCAAAGCGCACACCGAGCTCTCGGAGCGGGAGGTGCAAATTTTACGCCTGGTGGCCCAGGGCTATACCAACCTCGAGATTGCCACCGAACTTTCGCTCTCCGAAAAAACCGTGCGCAACCGCCTGTCCGACATCTTCCAGAAACTGCACCTGAACAACCGCACCCAAGCCGCCCTGTACGCCCTGCGCGAGGGTCTGGCGGAAAAGGGCGATGAGCAGGTGTAGCCGAAATCCCTAGCCCGGTGGTTGGAGGCTGCCGGAGGCCCGGCGCTGCCCACGACACCGGCTTCCTAGCCTGCGGCATCGGACCTTCGATGGCCCCCTTGCATCTGGTGCGTTGAGGGTAACGCTCCCACTGCACCCCGAGCACCAAGCCTGTATCATCAAAACCCGATGAGCGAACCTGCGACCAAGGCCACCCTCGACCCTGTGCTGCTGCTGGGGGAGATTGCCGAAATTGGCGGCGACCAAGCCCGCGGGGCCTGGGTCGCCCGACGGCTACGCGCCCAGGGGCTGGAGCCCCAGACCGACGAACAAGGCAATGTGTGGGCCGGGCAGGGTTCCACGCTGGTGGTGGCCCATCTGGACACCGTGCTGACCCCAACCACCCTGCGACGGGAGCAAAACCGCTGGTATGGCCCGGCGGTGGGCGACAACTCGTCGGGGGTGGCGGTCTTGATGGCCCTGGCCGATGAACTGGTGGCCCTGGGCTGTACGGTGGCGTTTAGTGTGGGCGAGGAGGGGCTGGGCAACCTGCGGGGGGCCCGGCAGCTGGTCAAGCACCGGCGGCCCCAGCAGATGATTGCGGTGGACGGCTACCTGCCCGGCGTGGTGAGCCGCTCGGCGGGTTCCTACCGGATGCGGGCCCGCCTGAGCGGGCCGGGCGGCCATGCCTGGGGCGACCGCGAGGCCCCCTCGCCGGTGCCCGCCCTGGGGCAAGCCCTGGCCCAGATGTATGCCCTCGAGCGCCCCAGCCAGACCAGCCTGAACGTGGGCCGGCTGTGGGGCGGCGAGGCCATCAACGCCATTCCGCAGGAGGTGGGCTTCGAACTCGACCTGCGGGCCCTGGATGCCTCGGTGTTGACCCAGAAATCCGCCCAGGTCAAGGAAATTTTGATGGAGGCGGCCCGACGCTTCAATGTCCGGCTGGAGTTGGAGGTGCTGGGCGAGCGTCCGGCGGGCAGCACGGCCACCCCGGCCATGCTGGAGGCGGCCCGAAACGCCCTGGCCGAGGTGGGCCTCGAGGCCCAGTTCACCGCTGGCTCCACCGATGCCTCGGCGGGGGTGGAGGCGGGCATCCCGGCCATCACCCTGAGCGTTTACCGGGGCGGCGGGGCCCACACCCCCGAGGAATGGGTCGAGCCCGAGTCGCTGCGCCTGGGCGTCCGCGCCCTGCGTAGCTTCGTGCGGCAGCTCGCCAAAACATAACGGTTTTGTAACGACGGCCCTGCTACCCTTGGGCCCATACGGGGGTGGCTATGCCGAGAACCAAAACCTATCTGTTGCAACTCTGGCACGACTCGTCCGGCCTGTGGGCGGTACTCAAGGACGAGGCGCTGGGACAGCTCTACCAGTTTGAGAGCCTCGAGGCTCTCACCGAGTTCCTGTCGAAGCTCGAGGACGGGCCGCCCCCCGAGCCGCCCGAAGAAGCCAGGCACCTTGTGCCGGGCCTGGAGTAGCCAGACCACCCTTTATCGCGCCCTTCACAGACGTGGCCGCCTGGATAGGCGGCCACTGTTCTGTCCAGGACAACGCTTTCTCGAAGTCGAAGGGCTCGCAGGGAGGAAGGAAAAAGGACATAAGCCCGGCTTTCCGGCAAACAGAGGGGCCGGCGGCCCAATCTGCGATAGGATGGTGCGGTGCGTGTAGGTGTTATAGATGGCTGGCTTTCCGAACGCTACCTGCCCTTCTGGGAGCCTTACCTGCGGGCGCTGGAGGTAGAGGTTGTTCATCCAGCCGAGACCTTGCTCGAACTGCCCTTTCCGGAGCCGATTGGCCGCTTGCTGAGCCAGGTTTACAGCCTTAAAAACCAGGGCGTAGACTACCTGCTGCTGCCCGATGTGCAACTGGGCCAGGAGGCCCAAAAGGGCAATCCCTCGCCCTGGCTGGTGAGTCTGGATGCAACCCTCGAAGAGCTGGTGCCGGGGCGGCCCCCGGCGCTGGTGGTTCCTGCCGAGTGCTCGCCGGAGGTGGCCGGTCTGGCGGCCCAGATTGGCCAGAACCTGACCCGCAACCCCATGCTGGCCCGGCGGGCCCTGGAGCGCACCAAGCGCCTGCTCAGCCCCTCGTTTACCGCTCCAAAACAGGCCGGAACCCGCCTGGTTGGGCTGGTGGCCCAGCCCATGCTGCTTTCCGATGCAGCCTGGCTTCAAAAGCTTCGGGCCGGGCTGGCCGAGCACGGGTTGAGCCTCTTCCTGGCCGACAAAGCCCCGGCTGAGCTGCGGCAGGAAGGGGCCTACCTGGAGCTTGGCCTGGAGCTTCCCACCGACCTCGAGGTCGCCGGTATGCACCGCTACCTCTCGAGGCTGGGGAAGGTCAGGGGGCTGTTGTACGTGCATCATGCCGACTACCTGCCCCTGCCCGCCCCGCTCCGCCGGCTGCTCCGGAAAGCCCCGCCCCCCAAACCCTGGCGCAGCACAGGTCTGGAGGCTTCTTGGGGGCAGGTCGCCGCTCTGCTTGCGCAAGACCTCTGACCTCGAGCCCCCTCCAAACTTGTAAAAGCTCACGCTTCCAAACCCTCGGGAGGAATAGAGTGGTGCAGATGGACTCCAGTCAAACAGTTGAGCCCCCCCTCAGAACTGACCAGTCAGTTTTTGGCCCCCTCAAAGCCCTGATGCCCTACCTGCGGCGCTACGGCCCGCAGTACCTCTGGGGCATGCTGGCCGGTATTGCCTCGGTGGGGGTGGCGGCCCTGTCGCCTTACTTCCTGCGCCATGCCATAGACGCCATCCGGGCTGGCGAGGCCTACCTGGTCTGGGTCTGGGCCATTGTGGGCGCGGCGGTGGCCTCGGCCATTTTTTCCTGGGCCAACCGGCAGCTCCTGGTGGTGGCCAGTCGCTACATCGAGCACGACCTGCGCATGGATTTGTTCTGGAAAGCCCTGTCGCTGGACCACTATTTTTACAGCAAGAATCGCATCGGCGACCTGATGAACAAGTTCACCACCGACCTGGGGGCGGTGCGCGAGATGCTGGGGGGCGGGATCAACATGGGCAGCCGCCTGCTGATGTTTGTGGTGTTTGCGGTGGTGTCCATGTATCTGGTCAGCGTGCCGCTGGCCCTGGCTTTGTCGGTGGTCTTCCCGGTCATTTTTGTCATCATGTACTACGTTCTGCGCCTGATTGACCTGCGCTACCGCGAAAGCCAGGAATCCTTCGACCGGATTTCCACCCGCGCCCAGGAAAACTTTTCCGGCATTCGGGTCGTCAAGGGTTTTGCCCTGGAGGAGCGCGAGCTGAAAGCTTTTCAGGCCCTCAATAAAGACTACATCGCCAAGAGCCTGGCCCTGACCCGGGTAGACGGCCCGGTGCGGGCCCTGATGGGGCTTTTGATGGGCTTCGCGGCCCTGATTGTGCTGTGGATGGGTGGTGGAATGGTCATCCGGGGTGAGATGACCGCCGGGCAGTTTGTGCAGTTCAACGCCTACCTGATGATGCTGGGCTGGCCCATCGTGGGTTTGGGCTGGACCCTGACCATCTTTCAGCGGGGTTCTACCAGCTACAAGCGCCTCGAGGAGTTCTGGCACGAGCCTGCCCGGATTACCGACCCGCCCCTCCAAGGGGAGAAACGGGTCGCCGATGGTTTCGTCCTGGGGGGGGAGGTCAAGTTTGAGGCGGTGGGCCTCGAGCTTGGGGGGCGCAAGGTGCTGGATGGCATCACCCTGACCATCCCCGAGGGCACCACCCTGGGCATCACCGGGCGCACCGGCAGTGGCAAAAGCCTTCTGGTAAGCCTGATTCCCCGCCTGCTGGACCCCACCGAAGGCGGGGTGCGCGTTGGGGGCTACGACGTGAAGGACCTGCCCCTGGCCACCCTGCGGCAGGCTGTCGGTATGGTGCCGCAGGAGCCATTTCTCTTCTCCGATACGCTGGCCGAGAACATCTGCTTTGGGCTGCCGGAGGTGAACCTCGAGCGGGCCGAGTGGGCCGCCCGCCTGGCCGGGGTGCACGACGACATCATGAGCTTTCCCAAAGGCTACCAGACCTCGCTGGGCGAACGCGGCGTCACCCTTTCGGGGGGGCAGCGCCAGCGGGTCGCCCTGGCCCGGGCCCTGGCGCTCAGGCCGCCCATCCTCATTCTCGACGACGCCATGAGCGCTGTGGACACCGAAACCGAGTCACGGATTCTTTCCGGCCTGAAAAGCGTGCTGGGCCAGCAGACCACCCTCCTGATCGGCCACCGCACCTCGACCCTGCAGTACGCCGACTGGATTGTGGTGCTGGAGCATGGCAGGATTGCCGAAGAGGGCACCCACGAGATGCTGCTGGCCACGGGAGGTATTTATGCCGAGCTGGATCGCATTCAACGCTTGCAAGCCGAGGTGGATTAGCGCTCCACAAAGCCATCAGCCGTAAGCAACCATCCATCCGCAGCGGAGCCTTATGCACGAAGAAGAAGCCTTCAAGAAGAGTTTTGATGCCCGGCTGGCCCGGCGCATTCTGGTCTATGTGCGGCCCTACTGGAAGCAGGTGGGGCTGGCCTTGCTGGCCCTGGTGGTCAGTACCCTCACCGCCGCCTCGACCCCGCTTTTCCTCAAGTACGCCATTGACAACGCCATCGTGCCGCGCGAGGCGCTCCCCCTGGCCCAGCGCTACGAGACCCTGCTCCTCATCTGCGCGCTGTTTCTGGCGGTGCGCGCGGTGGACTTCATTGCCAACTACGCCCAGACCTACTTGATTAGCTGGGTGGGGCAGCACATCCTCTACGACCTGCGCTCGGAAATCTTCGCCAAGCTCCAGCGCCTGCACCTCGGCTACTACGACCGCAACCCGGTGGGGCGCCTGATGACCCGCATCACTTCCGACGTGGATGCCATCAACCAGTTCATCACCGGCGGGCTGGTGGGCCTCATCGCCGACTTTGCCCTGATTTTGGGCCTGATGACCTTCATGCTGGTGCTGGACTGGCGGCTGGCCCTGGTGGCTTTTGCCATCATGCCGGTTTTTCTGGCCGTGACCACCTGGATTCGCAACGGAATGCGCGAGGCCTACCGGGCCATGCGCCTGCGGCTGGCCAAGGTGAATGCCTCGCTTCAGGAAAACCTGGCCGGGGTTCAGACCACCCAGCTTTTCGTGCGAGAACCCAAAAACCAGGCCCAGTTCAACCTGCTCTCGAGCGACCTGCGCCGGGCCTGGGTGGACATCATCAAGTGGTTTGCCCTGTTTTTCCCCTTAGTGGGCTTTATGGGCGAAATCACGGTGGCCCTGGTGCTGTGGTACGGGGGTGGGCAGGTGATTCAACAAGCCCTGACCCTGGGCCTGCTGGTGGCCTTCACCGATTACGTGCGCCAGCTTTTTCAGCCCCTGCAAGACCTCTCCGACAAGTTCAACATCTTCCAGGCGGCCATGGCCTCGGCGGAGCGCATTTTTGGCCTCCTGGACACCGAAGAGGAAGTGGCCGACCAGCCCGGCGCCCTGCCGGTCAAGCGCTTCCAGGGCCAGATTGACTTTGAAAACGTCTGGTTCGCCTACGGCAAGCGTGGGGAGGCCAAACCCGATGGAACGGCAGGCGTGAAAGCAGAGGGGAAGGGGCCCGGCGTGGCGGGTTCTGGCCCCTCGGAGCCTGAAGGCGACTGGGACTGGGTGCTGCGGGGGGTAAGCTTCAGGGTACGGCCTGGCGAGAAGATTGCCCTGGTGGGGGCCACCGGCGCGGGCAAGACCAGCGTGATTAGCCTGATTGCCCGTTTCTACGACGTGCAGCAGGGGGCCGTCCGGATAGATGGGGTGGATGTGCGCGACTACGCCCAGCGCGATTTGCGCCGGGCCATTGGCATCGTGCTGCAAGACCCGTTCCTGTTTAGCGGCACCATTGAGTCGAATCTGCGGCTGGGAGACGATGGCATCCCCTCCGAACGCATCCGCGAGGTCTGCGCCTTCGTGGGCGCCGATGCGTTTATCGAGCGGCTGCCCCAGGGCTACCAGACCGTGTTGCACGAGCGGGGGGGCGGCCTTTCTACCGGGCAGAAGCAACTGCTGGCCCTGGCCCGGGCCATCCTGCACAACCCCGACATTTTGCTGATTCTGGACGAGGCCACCGCCAATGTGGACTCCGAGACCGAGCAGAAGATTCAGGCGGCCCTGGAGCGGGTGATGGAGGGGCGCACCTCCATCGTGATTGCCCACCGCCTCTCCACCATTCGCCACGTGGACCGAATTCTGGTCTTCCGCAAGGGCAAGCTGCTGGAGCAGGGCAGCCACGAGGAGCTTTTGCAAAAGGGCGGCTAC
The DNA here is from genome assembly GCF_025056915.1 of Meiothermus sp. Taxonomy (GTDB): domain Bacteria; phylum Deinococcota; class Deinococci; order Deinococcales; family Thermaceae; genus Meiothermus. The sequence goes on from NZ_JANWVH010000012.1 coordinate 30,269, forward strand.
TACGCCAAGCTGTACGAGCTTCAATACGTGCACGGAAGCGGCGACTGAGGGCTACAAATCCCCGCTGACAAGCGCACAACGCTTTAGCGCGCGAGGCGAGTTGGTTCACTTGTACAAATGGTGGAGCGCCAGAGCGGCTCTCCGGCGGCATCAGAGGTGCCACGACCAGGGTATCCTGTTTTCATGCGCTTCGGCGCGCGGGGCGAGTGGTATGTGGTGGGGCAGTTTGGCCTGCTGGGCCTGCTGGGGCTGGCCCTGTGGCTTACGCCTGCCTCGAGCCCGCCCTGGCTGGGGGGGCTGGGGCGGGGGCTGGCCTGGGTGGGCCTGGGCCTTTTGCTGCTGGCGGCCTGGCAGCTCGGGCGCAACCTGACCGCAATGCCCCAGCCCAGGCCGGGGGGGTATCTGGTACGGGAGGGGCTTTACCGACTGGTGCGCCATCCCATCTACTGCGGGCTGCTGCTGTGGGCCATCGGGAGCAGCTTAGCCCACCTCAACCCCTGGACGCTGTTCCTGAGCGGGTTGCTCTTTGCCTTGCTGGACCGCAAGGCCGCGCTCGAGGAGCGTTTCTTGGCCAGCCGTTACCCCGAGTACAAAGACTACCAGCGCCGGGTCAAAAAGCTGATTCCCTGGGTTTATTAGGGCCCGGCTGGGTCGTGGCCCTCGAGCCAGGCCCACAGGTGCTCGTCGGTAAAGTCGGCGATGTGCAGGAAGGCCCCGGCCAGGGCTTCGGGCCGGTGCCCGGTGGTAAGGGCCACCGTGCGGAGGCCGGCCCCCACCGCGGCCCGCACCCCCGAGGGGGAGTCCTCGAAGGCCAGGGCCGCCTCCGGGCCGAGGCCCAGTTGGGCCAGCGCCGTGCGGTAGGGCAGCGGGTCGGGCTTCCCGGCGGGCAGTTCCTCGGAGAGCACCACCAGGTCGAACTCCAGCCCAAGCCGCTCGAGCATGAAGCGGGCATTCGCCCTCGGCGCATTGCTGACCAGCGCCCTTCGCAAACCCCGGCTTTGAGCCCAGACCCACAGCTTTCGCAGCCCCGGCAACGGCTTTACCCCGGCGGCCAGCTCGCGGAAACGGGCCTCTTTTTGCGCTAAAAACAGCTCGCCCTCGGCCTCGGAGAGCCAGGGCAGCACCCGCCGCACAATCTCGGGGTTGAGGCCCCCGCTGATCTGGGTCTGGTAGAAATGGTGGTCGGCCCGGAGGCCATGCTGCGCCAGGCCCTCGAGCCAGGCCTGTTCGTGCAGGCGGTCGGTGTCGGCCAGGGTGCCGTCCAGGTCAAATAGAAGGGCTTTGAGCCTCACTTTTTCTCCAAAGCAGGTAGGTCGTGCCGGCCATCCAGCCCGCCACCAGAAGCATACCCAGGGCCAGGGCCTCCCGGGGCACCAGGGCAAAGGCCGCCGGAATCAGGTTGCCCCCTACCGCCGCCGCGTAGAACAAAAAGGCCAGTCCGGCGTAGCCGATGTGCCGTTCGGTGAAAGCGTAGAGGGTGGGAAAGGTGGGGGCCACCAGGAAGCCCACCAGCGGAAAGAGCCAGGCCAGCGGCGGCGCCAGGTAGCACAGCGCGACCAGCGACGCTCCCAGGTGCAGCCCGGCCAGCCGGGCCAGCGGATGGGCTGCAATGAAGTCGGCCAAGAGCCAGCGCCCCAGCGTGAGCCCCACCCAGTACAAGGAGAGCAGCAGCCCCACCAGACGGGCATCGTAGCCCAGGTGGCGCAAGTACAGGCCGGAGAAGCTCGAGACCACCAGCTCCACCGCCACATACGCCACCACCGCCAGAAGCACAAAGGGAAGCAGTCGGGAAGGCCCCTTTGTCCGGCGGGCCCGCGAGCGGGCGGGAGGGGCCGGCGCTTCCCACAGAAGCACCGCCGCCCCCAGGGCCACCACCGCCAGCACCGCGTAGCCCGCACGCCAGGGCAACCAGACCATGAGCAAAGGGGCCAGCACCGCCCCCACCCCAAACGCCGCATTGATGCGGTTGAGCAGGGCCATCTGGCCCTGGGGATACAGTTCCAGCGGCAGGGCGTTGCAGTGGAAGTTGACCACCGCAACCCCCAGCCCCAGCCACAAAGCGGCCACAAACACCCCGCCCACCTGAGGGGTGGTGGCAATCAGCAGCAGCCCCAGCCCCTCTGCGGCCAGGGCCAACGAGAGCCAGGGGTGGCGAAAGCGCATCCGGCTGCTCAGGAAGATGCCCAGCAAGGCTCCCACAAAAAACAGGTTGAAATACCAGGCCAGCTCGCGGCTCACCCCAAACTCGGCCTGCCACTGGGGGATGACCGCCCCCACGCCCGCGCCAATGGCTCCGGTCATAAACAGGCCCAGCGCACTCCCCAGGGTCAGGCGAGAACGTTCCGATGGATGTAGAGGTTGACTCATAAAAAGGGTGAAACCCCCCAGGCTGCTGGCCATGCACCTTCGCGATTAGCGCCCTCAAAGACAAAACCCCCGGCCCAGACCGGGGGCTTGCTGGTGACCCCAAGGGGATTCGAACCCCTGCCGCCGCCTTGAAAGGGCGGTGACCTAACCGCTAGTCGATGGGGCCGGATTGGGTTTACCTCGAGGTGCTGCCAAAGCAGACCTTCGAGATAAATCTGGCTGGGGCACGTGGATTCGAACCACGATTGACGGAGCCAGAATCCGTAGTCCTGCCGTTAGACGATGCCCCAAAGGACGAAGCCTGATCAAGCAGGCAACGGGTATGGTACTAGATGACCCTGGTTTTGACAAGGGCTTCACTATAATCTTCCTCAGGCCAAATGGGGTTCGGCCCCCCAAAACCCCCTGGAGGGCATAGTTGAACGACATAGAGCGGAAAATAATCGAGGCCCTGTCGCAGGTGGTCTCGCCTATGGCTGCCCACAACCTGCTCAAGCGGGCCCTGCGGGGCCAGTCGCCCGACTTGCTGGGGCCCCGCAGCTGGGTAGAGCTGATTGAGGGGTCTTTGCAACGGGAGCTGATGGGCGTTCTTCCGGTGAGCGGCCTGACGCCCGGCCTGCAAAAGCTGGTTCGACAGCTCAGGGCCCAGACCCCTCCCACCGAGGGGGTGCGCGACCCCACCCGGCCCACCCTCGAGACCACCGACCTGACCGAGTACGTGGCTCTGGAACGCAAGCAAGACCGCGAGGCCCTGGTGCTGGAGCTGGCCCGGGGGGAGGGGGTGCTGGCGGTGGTGCTGGATTCTGCCCATGGTCGAGAAGCGCGGCTGGGCGCGTATGCTGACGGCCTGGTGGATCTGCTGAACACCGTGCATCGGTTACTTGACCGCAAGGGGAGCTACCGGGTGTTTTACACTGTGTTCAGCGAAGCTCAGCTGGTGCTGCGCCCACTGGACCGAGGCTACCTGGCTGTGCTCACCCGCAACGAGACCAATCTGGGGCAACTGCTGTACCGAATGAGCAAGATTGAGGCCATCCAGGTGGTGGAGCGTTAGGAGGTTATAGACGATGAAGCGTTGGTTTGCCATAGCCGCTCTGTGGAGCGTGGCCTGGGCCGCCCCGGCCATCACCTTGTACGACCAGCTCGCGCCCACGCTGGATCAGGTGCGTTCGCTGCAAAGCAGCAACCCCGCACGGGCTCTGGAGCTACTAACCAAAGCCGAAGACGATTTCCGCAAGGGGGCGGGCGATCTAGCCCCGGTGCTGCGCGATGGGGTGCAGCAGTCGCTGGCCGATGCCCGTCAGGCCCTGGCCCGCCGCAGCAACGCCGACCTCGAGGCCCGCATCCAGATCATCAAGGCCATTATGGGCAAGGCCCTCTACGACAACTATTTCAGCGCCCTGGCGGCAGGCAACAGCGCCGACGCCAGCCGTCTGTTGCCCAAGGTGCTCTCGGCCAGCGGGCTGCCCAGCAGCCTGCAGGCCCAGGCCCAGACCCTGGCCGCCGCCAACAACCTGGACGGCCTGCGGCGCCTGTTTGAGCGCACCTACGCCCAGGGCATCACCAACGCCCTCCAGCGGGCCCAGGCCCAGACCAGCGCGGTGCAGGCCTACCTCGAGGCCACCCGGGCCTATGCCCTCTACCTGATCGTCCAGGACTCGCCCCGGGCCCGGGGCCTCACCGCCAAGGGGTTCGTGGATGCGCTGGGCAAGCTCTCCAGCGGCAACCTGAACGGCTTCAAAACCGATGTGCAGGGGCTGGTGGCCCAGGCCCAGAACTTTCTTAAAGCGGCCTCGGCTCCCCAAAGCCAGCGGCGAAGTACCCCTCCCACCACTGCCCAGAACCCCCCCGCCTCTGGGGGGGTTCGCCTACAGGCCCCCCGCACCCCTCCGGCCCCCAAGGAGGCAGCCCCGGCCAGAGCCGCCGCAGCCCAGCCTGCGGCCCGCCCCGTTGCTCCGGCTGTGCCCAGACCGGCCCCTGCGGCCCGCCCTGTTCAGACCGCAGCCCCCCAGCCCCCCAACGACGCCTACCAGCAGTTGCTGGGCGACCTGCGCTTCTTGATCAAGGATAGCCGCAAGGTTGAACAGGTCGCCGACAGCCTCTCGGGGGCGGGCATCTACAGCATTGACGACTGGAAGCGGGCCTTGCTCGAGGTGCGGGGGCGCTTGCTGGAGGCCCAGGCCCAGGCCGAAACCGGCCAGAGCGACGCAGCCCGCCGCACCCTGGCCCAGGTCAACGCCCGCTACAAGGTGGCCGTCCAACCTGTTGTGGAAGCCCTGCGGCCCGAGCTGGCGCGCCGCACCAGTCGGGTGCTGGCCCAGGCCGAGAACGCAGTGGGCCTGCGCACCAGCGACTTTACGGTGCTCTCGGGGGAGCTGCTCGAGAACGGACTGGCCCTGGAGGGCCAAAGCCTGGGCACCTTCCACGACGTACAGGTCTGGCTGCTGCAAACCATCCTGGGCATCCCCAGGGCCTTTTTGTTCATCCTGGCGGGGATGCTGGCCTTCTTTCCGCTTTACCTGCTGACCCTCACCTTCGGGGGGCGCAATATATACTGGCGCTTCCTGGGGCTGGCCTTCTTTTTCCTGCTGCTGCCAGCCATGATGGAAGGGCTCTCCTACATTGGTTCGATTCTGTCCGACTCGCGCTACGGGCGGCTGCCTTTCCTGGGCGTCCTCACCAACCTCTCCATTCAGCAAAACCTGGTGGCCCAGTTGTTCTGGGGGCTCACAGTCTTTCTGGTGATTATTTTCGCCACCATTGGCCTGCGCGGCATTGCGGCGCAGTTTGGACTGCTGCAAAACCAGCGCATCCCCCTGCGGCGCACCCGCAACCCCACCCTGCCCCAGAGCGCAGCCGCGGCCACTGCCGGTGCAAGCGCCGCGGCCAAACCCAACCCTGGCCTGACCAGCGAGACCATTGTGGAGTGGGACGAGGAGTTCTGAAATCCGGGTCACACGCCCTCAACCAGCAACCGCCTGTCGTGCATCCACCCCCACCCCTCACCGGTTCTGTGCCATATGAGGGCGGCTCATAAGTCAGGCTATTGATGGCATTTTCCCTGCTCGACTGTCCAGAATGTTTTTGTGGTGGGCGTTTCGGGCGCATTTTTCTGCCGGGTTCCAGGGCGAATGGGGTGTTCATCTTCAGGTGAGGCGGGGCGCAGGGGTTGGGGGCGGGTGTAGACCCACCACCGGCCTCAGGCCCTCACCCTAACCTTGTGTACAAAGTTGTTTGTATGCCTACTTGCACAGAAGCGCACCCAGCAGGCTGGCCATCGGTCTATGCCCCAATCCCAGGAAGCGATTTAGTGCCCAAGGATTCAAACGGGCTTCCCTCAACCCGGGGGGCTCTCTGGATGGGCGGCCACGTCTGTGAAGAGCGCAATATGCAGGTTTGAACCGCCGACCCAAACCAGCGAATGTCCAACATCCTTTGTGAGGCACCGTCCATCACTGGCCACGTAACGCGCCCTCTTCGACTTTTGCGCGGTATAATCCACCCACTTTTTTATGAAACTTGGCTTCAGTCCCCTGACCGCCGGCCTGGACTACCGCCGGTCCTTTGACCTGGCCGCAGAGCTAGGGCTTTTTCTGGAAATTGCCTACGACCAGCACGAGATGGATCCCCGGCTGCCGGGACCCCGGGCGCTGGCCGAGATGGGCCGGGCCGCCGGGGTCGGCTTCAGCCTGCATCTGCCTTTTGTAGACTGGAACATTGCCTCGCTGGTGCCGCCGGTGCAGCGGCTCTCCCTCGAGCGCACCCAGCGGGCCATTCAGTTCGGGGCCGAAATCGGAGCGGAATGTGGGGTGCTGCACACCGGCCTGATTCCGCTGCGGTGGCCCGAGGCAGTGGCCCATGCCCATCAGCAAGTGCAAGAGGCGCTGGGGCAACTGGAGCTGGCCATCCCGGTAGCCCTGGAAAACCTTGGCCTGAGCAGATCCGATTTGCTGGAAACGCCAGCCGAGCTGGTGAGTCTGCTCGAGGCCCATCCCCAGTACGGGTTCTGCCTGGACGTGGGCCACGCCCTGATTCAGCGCGGCCCCGGTGGCGCACAGGAATACCACCGTCTGCTGGGCAGCCGCCTGATTCACCTTCACCTGCACGATAACCAGGGCAGCCGGGACGAGCACCTGCCCTGTGGCCTGGGGAAGGTGGACTGGGCCTGGGTGCGGGCGGTGCTAAAGGGGTTCACGGGAACGGTGGCCCTCGAGGTCACGGGTGGGGCAGAGGGTGTGCGCCAGAGCGTAGCCCTGCTGCGCGGAGAAGCGTAAAGCCGGTTGCCAGCAGCGGCTTTTCTAAAATAAATCCAGGCAATCGCCGATCCACACAATCTTTTTACTGTTGCAATCGAGGCCAGGGACATTTGCCCTTATTGAAAATTTCTACTATTCACCCAGAGGGGCACGGCGCCCCTATTTTCTGGTAGTCTTGGGGACAGTGCCCAGACCCCCCAAGCAGGTCTGGCGAGGAGGAATCGAGCAATGCCGATTGAGCGTATCGAAGTCTATCTGGATGGTGGCACCGAGCCTGTGCAGGTGCTCACCCAACCCCCTTTCAAAGTTACCTACGACACCCGTTCGTTGAGCGACGGGGAGCATCAGCTACGGATTGTCACCCATTACACCAACGGGGCTAAAGAGGTAAAAGAAGTACCCTTCAAGGTTGCCAATACCCCAGGCGTGCTGTTGCAGGGCCTCGAGGAGGGCAAGGAGGTCTCGGGCACCCTGGACGTGACCCTGCGGGTGGCCGACCCCGAGATTAAGCCCACGCGGGAGCGTTTCCCTGGGTTGGGAGCCGCCATTGCCACTGCGGCCATCCTGGGTGGGGTCTGGCTGTTCTTTGCCGCTACCGGCGTGACCAACAAGGCCCTCGAGGAGGTCGCCAAGCCCCCCGCAACCAAGGAAGCCGGGGCCCACGGAGGCGACCACGGGGGCCCGGTGGCCGCGGTAGATGCGGCCCTCAAAGCCAAGGGAGAAACCATCTATGCGGCCAGTTGTGCAGGCTGCCATCAGCCTACCGGCAAGGGTTTGCCGGGGGTCTTCCCGGCCCTGGACGGCAGCAAGAATGTGGCCGATAAGGCTTACACCATCAACATCCTGCTCAAGGGCAAGGGAGGGATGCCTGCTTTTGCCCAGCTCTCCGACGAAGAGCTGGCCGCCGTGGCGACCTACGTCAAGAACAGCTGGAGCAACAAATTCGGCGGCGTGACACCCGACGAGTTCAAAGCGGCTCGCTAAACCCCGGGGGTTATATGTACCGGAATGACACTGTAGTGCCCTACTTCGCCCTGGTTTTTTCGGCGGCGCTGTTCTTGATGGCCTACCTCAACAACCAGATGCGGGTCGTGCACGAGGCCGGGGCCGTACCCCATCTTACGGTGGGCAACATCGGGCTGATTGCGTTTGCGGTTGTTCTGTTCACCTACGGGTTCATTGGGCTCCTGAGCAACTGGCTCGAGGGCTCCGAACTGCACCCGGGCAAGCACCAACCCGAGCCCAGCAGCCTGCCCATGGTGGCGGGGGTGGTTCTTTCTATATTGCTGGTGGTGCTCTCGGGCTTCTTCGTGCGGTCGCTGGTTTTTGCCAACAACCCCGAAATCGGTTACTACAACGCCTCCACCCTGCAAGCTGGGGTTTTTGGTGCGATGATGCTGATTCTGGCAGTCTTGATCGCCATCTACAAAAAATTCTTCATGGAAGAGGAGATTCTGGCTGAGGACGAGAAGGGCGACTTTCCCTGGTAGCGTTCTCAGCCCTTAGGAGCTAGACCATGGCAGAACACGAAGCCACCGCTCATCACCACGAGCACCACCCCGAAGACCCACAGGTTCATGCCACCCGCCGGGCCGTGTTGCAGGCCGCCATCGGTGTAAGTGCGGGTGCAGCCGTGCTTTCCACGCTGTGGGTGGGGGCAGGCCTGGTGCCGCGTGAGGAAAAGATCCCCAGCAAAGAACCTGTGGCCGCGGGCGACACCCTGGTCTTTGCGACCGGCCCCAAGGCCGATCAAGAGATCACCCTGGAAGACCTGAAGGCCGCCCAGGGCGAGCGAATCCCGTTCATCATCGCTTTCCCCAAGAGCCCTGAAAACGTAGTCAAGAAAGACCTGATCACCAACACCCTTATGGTCATCCTGGCCGACCCGGCCAAAATGAGCCCCGAAACCAAACAGCACGCCTCACCGGAAGGGGTGCTGGCCTACTCGGCGGTGTGCAAGCACCTCGGCTGCACCGTGAGCCAGTGGCAAAATGATACCTGGCTGTGCCCCTGCCACGGTGGCCGGTACGACATCTACAACCAGGCCAAGGTAGTCGGTGGCCCCGTACCCGCGCCCGTTCCTCAGCTCCCCGTGAAGGTCGAGGGCGGCAAAGTGGTGGTGGCGGGCGAGTTCCTGGGCAAGCCTGGGGCCGATGTCTAGGGAGGATTTATGTATCAGTGGTTGGACGACCGATTGGCTATTGGAAAGCTTTACGCCAAGGCTTTCCGCAAGGCCTTCCCGGTGCATCACTCGTTCTTTTTGGGCGAGATTACCCTCTTCTCCTTTGTCACCCTGGTGCTCACCGGCATTTTCCTGACCCTCAACTACGAGCCTTCCATCCGCCCGGTTTCGGGTTCGCTCTCCGGTGGACAGGAAGTGCCGGCTGCTTACTACTCGATTCTGTACATTGACTCGCTTCCCTTCGGCGCAGTTATACGCTCGCTGCACCACTGGGCCGCCCACATCATGATTGCCGCGGCCTTCTTGCACATGCTGCGCATTCACCTGACCGGGGCCTACAAAAACCCCCGCGAGCTGAACTGGATTGTGGGGGTCTTTTTGCTGGTGCTCTCCATCGTTACAGCTTTCACCGGCTATGCCCTGCCCTTCGACAACTATGCCCTCACCGCCACCAAAATTGGCTACGAGATTGGGGCCGCAGCCCCCTGGGTGGGCAAGCTTTTGTCCGACATTCTCTTTGCCGGTGAGCTTTCCCCCACCAATACCCAGACCATCCCCCGGCTTTTCCCCATCCACGTGCTGTGGCTGCCCCTGGCCCTGATTGGGCTGATCGGGGCCCACCTGGCCATCATGATCAAGCAGAAGCACACCCAGCCCAAGTACGCCGAAAAGGTTGCGCCGGGCAAAATTGTGGGGGTGCCGCTCTTTCCCCAGCAAGCGGCCATGATGGGCATTCTGTTCCTGGTTTACATCGCCGTAACCACCTTCATCGCCGGCGCTTTCCTGGCCCACCCGGTGCAGGCCTTTGGCCCGCCCACCGCCAACACCCCGCCGGTCAAGCCCGACTGGTACTTCATGTGGATTTACGGGATTTTGCAGATTATCCCGGCCAACTGGCGTTTTGAGTTCCTGGGGGCCACCTTTGGCCCGCAGTTCTGGGGGGGTATTCTGGTGCCCACCATCATCATTCTGGGGGCACTGGCGATTCCCTTCCTGGACTACTCCAAGGAGAAGCAGCGCTACCTCGAGCTCCCCAGCCAGCACCCCTTCCGTACCAGCTTTGTGATCGGGATGCTGATGTTTTACATCATGAGCACCCTGGCCGGATACAAGGTAGACCTGGGCCTCTCCAATGCCCTCTTGTGGGTCCTGGTCTTCATTGTGCCCGTCATCACCGGGGTGGTTGCCTTCGTCATCCTGAAAGCGGTCTACGGCAAGGACTGGAACCAGGAGGTCGAGGTCAAGTTCATTGGCAAAGGCTCTGCCGCCGACGATTGAGAAACCCCATCTCGACCCAAGCACCCCCACCGGGGGTGCTTTTTTTGTGCGACCGGTTGGCCCTCTGCTTGAATACCGTGCAGGCTACAGAAGATTGAGCGCTCTTCACATGTTTAGAGCCACTCGATATAAGAAAGCGTTGCCCTGGACAGAACAGTGGCCGGATAGGCGGCCACGTCTGTGAAGGGCGCGATAAGGCAGCACAAGGGCTTGGAGGTAGGGGACAGGCGTTTGGAAACCCGCCCGACCAACCACTCCCACCCTATTTGAGCCTGTATGCCTGTTTGCTGTTCTCGGCTTGGCCACAAACCCAGGGTGGGGAAGAGGCGGGCGCCCCCGGCAAATCTAGGCCGACAGAAGGGCCTGCACCGCTTCTTCGAAGACCTCGGTGTGCCGCCGAACCTGCTCGGGGGTGGTTTCGGGCGAGATGAGGGTCATGTTGTGGAAGGGGGTGAGCAGGATGCCCCGGTTCAGCATAAACAGGTGAATGAAGGGGTCGAGGTCGGGGTCCTGGCCGGCCAGGGCCTCGGAGCCGTTTTGGGCCGGGTTGGGGCGGAAGAGGTACTCCACCCGGCAGCCGACCCGGGTCACATGCCAGGGCAGGCGGTACTGTTCCATCACGCCCCGCACCTCGGCCTCGAGCTGCTCCCCCAGGGCAATCATGCGGGCATAGGCTTCCTCGGTCAGGACGTGCTCGAGGGTGGCCCGCATGGCCGCCAGCGAGAGGGCGTTGGCGGCCAGGGTGCCCCCGATGCCCCCGGTATCGGCGTAGGGGGGCTGGATTACGCTTTGCGCCTTCCGCCCCACCTCCTCGGTAAAGCCGTAGGCCGCGCTGGGAATGCCGCTGCCCAGAGGCTTGCCCACCGTCAAGAGGTCGGGCTCCAGACCGTGCGCCTTGGTGTAGCCCCCCGGCCCCGCCGAGAGGGTGTGGGTTTCGTCCAAAATCAGCAGGGTGCCATAGCGGCGGGTCAGTTCGCGCAGGGCGGTGTGGTAGCCCGGCTGAGGCTGCACGATGCCCACGTTGGTCATCACCGGCTCGGCCAGCACCGCGGCCACATCGCCGGGGCGCAGGGCTTCCTCCAGGGCCTCCACATCGTTCCACTCCACCACCTTGGTGGTCAGGGTGGGGTCTACCTGGGGCCCGATGTTGCCGGGGCGGCTGGCGGGCTTTCCATCCACCAGCCAGGCGTAGGCCTCGTCCACCGTGCCGTGGTAGCAGCCGTGGAAGACCAGCACCTTGGGCCTGCCGGTGATGGCCCGCGCCAGCCGGAGCGAAAAGCGGTTGGCGTCGGTGGCCGAGAGGGCAAACTGCCAGTATTTGAGGCCAAAGCGCCGCTGGAGTTCTTCAGCCACCCAGAAGGCGTTTTCCGAGGGCAGCATGGTGGTGATGCCCCTGTGGAGCTGCTTGATGATGCCCGGCAGGGCCGCCTCGGGCGAGTGGCCGGTCATGGCCCCGGTGTCGCCCAGGCACAGGTCTATGTACTCGAGCCCGTCCACATCGCGGAAGGTGGCACCTTTGGCCTCGGCCACAAACAGGGGGAAGCCCCCCGGCCAGCGGGTCATCCAGTGCATGGGCACCCCGGCCAGAAGCGAGTTCTGGGCGCGGTGGTAGAGCGCCAGCGACCGGGGGTGGCGCTCGGCGAACAGCTGCTGCTCCGAGCGCATCAGGGCTTTGACTTTGCTGCGGTCAATGGCCGTAGAGGTCATGGTTTCTCTCCCAACTTGTCAGAATTATAGGGTTGGCCTTTCCGGCAGCCCGGGGATGGCTTTGGCTAGCGCATTCTGGCCGCCTGCTCACGGGGCGGGAGGGACTCGGTTCGAGGGCGAGTCCGCGAGACCCCCGAGTAGCGTGCTGTGAACCGATAGGCTGTAGGGCTCGCTCAAATCCCCCTGCAAAACCACGAAGTCGGCCCACCGGCCCACCTCCAGACTGCCCCGGTTGTCCTCGTCGCCCTGGGCGATGGCCCCGCCCACCGTGTAGGCCCAGAGGGCCTGCGCCAGATTGACCTGGTTGCCTGGGCACAAAGGCTCCAGGAGCGCCGCCTGCAAGCCGTCTAAGGGCGCCACCTGCCGCACCACCGGCCCGTCCGAGGAGAAGGCCACCGTAAGGCCCGCCTCGAATAGGGCCCGCAGGTTGAAGCAGCGGCAGAGCCACTCCTCGGGCACGTAGCGCTCGTAGTTGGCCCGCAACTCGCGCAAAAACACCGGCTGGGGCACCGCGATAATGCCAAGCTCGCGGGCCTTGGCCAGGTGTTCGGGGCCGGCCAGCCCGAAGTGCTCGAGGCGGTGCCGGGGGCCGGGCGCAGCCTGGTATAGCCGCTCGTAGACCCGCAGAACCTGATCCAAAGCCCGGTCGCCGATGGCGTGGGTGCCGATGCGGAAGCCGGCCCGGTGGGCCTCCAGGGCCAGGGAGAAAAGCTCCTCCTCCTCGAAGCGCAGGAGGCCGTACTGGGGGGGCTTTAGGGTTCTGTACGGCCTGGAAATGGCGGCGGTGGCCCCCGAGAGCCCCCCATCGGCAAAGAACTTCACCGAGTCGCAGCGCAGGTGGGCTGAAAGGTGTTTCTCGGGTAGGGGGAAGGTCTCGGTGCCCCCGTCCGGGCGGCGGATGTAGAGCAGGTTGACCCGGATGGGCAGTTCGCCGCGCTCGTCCAGGGCTTTGTAGGCCGCGTACAGCGGGGGGTCTACGGCGGGGTCGGTGGCGCTGGTGAGGCCCAGCGAGCGCAGGTACTCGCAGCCCGCTTTCACCCAGGCCTCGTACTGGGCCTGGCTGGGCTCGCCCATGGCCTTGAAGGCCAGTCCGTAGGCGCTCTCGTAGAGGAGGCCCTTCTCAAAGTCAATCTCGCCCCCGGCCACCCGGGTTTCCGGGGTGATGCCGGCAAGCTTGAGGGCCTGCGAGTTCACCGCGTGGATGTGGGCGCAGGTGCGGGTGAGGAGCACCGGGTTCTGGGGGGCCAGCGTATCCAGCGCGGCCTTGGAGGGCATGGCCTTCTCGGCCAGCAGGGCCTCGTTCCAGCCGCGCCCCCACAGCCACTCACCGGGCTTCAAGGCCCTGGCCCGCGCCTGTACCTGGCGGTAGAGTTCGGCCAGGCTCTCCACCCCGCGCAGGTCGAGCAGGGAGGTGCGGAGCTGCCCCACCTTCCAGATGTGAATGTGGGCGTCGTTGAAGCCGGGGAGCAGGAGGCGCCCTTCCAGATTAACCCGTTGGGTGCCCGGCGGGGCCAGCGGCTCGAGGTCAGAGAGTCGGCCCACCGCGGCAATGCGGCCCTCCCGGACGAGGAGGGCCTCGAGGCGCTCGAGGCGGTAGGCCCCCGCCTGCCGCTTGGGGTTCAGGATCGAACCGCCGTAGAAGAGTAGGTTGCTCATGGGTTATTTTCCTTCAGTTCCGGGTTGCGCCAGACGATAAACACCCCGTAGTTGCCACAGCTGGGGTCGTCGAGGTAGTCGGGGATAATCCCCCAGACGCAGTAGCCCCGCCTGAGCTGGATGGACAGCACCGGGTCGAACATCTCCCCCCGCACCACCCGCGCCACGTACTGCTCAATGTAAAGGTCGCGCTGGTAGGGGGCGTAGCCCTTGGGCATGGCCCCGGCCACGTGCCCTTTCAGGCCCAGGCGCTTTACCAGCTCCTGCCTGGTGGTGTAGAGCAGGGTGGAAAGCCCCAGGCCCCGGTACTCGGGGTGTACGCCGATGTCGGCCCCGTAAAGCCAGTCGCCCTGGGGGTCGTGGGTGGAGAGCCAGTTGTGGCCCACCGCCTCCATGTAGCGGTGCTGGAAGTGATGGAGGTTCAGGCGGGTGCGGAAGTCGGTGGAGCAGGCCACCACCCGGCCCGTCCCGCGCTCCACCACCGCGTGCTGGCCCTGCGGGAACACCCGCATATGGGCCCGGTAATGCTCGGCGGTGATGAGCTCTTCCCTCGAGAGCGAGGGAAAGGAGGCCCGCTGGATGGCCTCCAAAGCCTCGGCCATCCAGGGCTCGGACTGCACCACCGCAAAGCGCCGGTCGCTGCTCAGCAAAAGTTCGCGCATAGAAAGCTCTAGCGGCTCTTGACCTGGGTCCAGGCCTCGTCCAGGATGCGGTTGTTGCGGCCCTGGTCGAGGATGAACTCGAGCACCCGCATCTGCGTCTCGCTGGGCCAGATGGCCGGGTTTTTGAGCAGGGCGGGCTTGAGGAGCTTTTTGGCCGCCGCGTTGGGGGTGGCCGACTGCTGGTACTCGGCCAGGCGGGCCCCGATGCGGGCGTCCAGGATAAAGTTGATGAACCGGTGGGCGGCCTCGGGGTTGGGGGCGCGGGCCGGAATGGCCATGCTGTCTATGAAGAGCGTGCTCCCCTCCTTAGGGATGGTGAAGCCATAGCGGGGGTTGCCCTCGGCCACCCGCAGGGCGTCCTGGTTGTAGACCACCACCGCCACGGCCTGGTTGGCCAGCAGCAGCTTGGTGGCCGAGACCCCGCCCTGGAAGCCCTTGAAGTTGCGGCTCCGCTTGGCGGTTAGCATCGCATCTATAACCTTTTTGACCTGGGCCGGGTCGGTGCTGTTCACCGAGAAGCCCAGATAGCGCAGGCCGATGCCCAGCATCTCGCGGGGGGAATCCATAAAGGTAAAAGCCCCTTTCTGCGCCCTGGGGTCGAAGAGCACGCTCCAGGAGGCGGGCGGCGTCTGGAACACGTCGGTGCGGTACATGAGGCCCACCGTGCCCCAGAGGTAGCCCGCGGTGTAGCGGTTGCCGGGGTCGTAGGGGGGGTTGGTGAACTTGGGGTCCAGGTTTTTAAGGTTGGGGAGCTTGCTTTTGTCCAAAGGTTGCAGGAGGTTCAGCTTGATCAGCACCGGCACGATGAAGTCGGAGGGCACCACCAGGTCGAACTGGCTCACCCCTCCGGCCTGGAGCTTGGCCTGCATCTCCTCGTTGGACTCGTAGTAGGTGATGCGCACCTTGAGGCCGGTCTCCTTTTCAAAGTCGCGGACGATGCTGGGGTCTATGTAATCGGTCCAGGTGTAGAGGTTTAGGGTGCCCTGGGCCCAGGCCAGCCCCAAAGCCGCCGCCAGTATCAGAAGGATTCGCATGGTTGGCTCCTTTTTGCCGTCAAGATAACCTTACAAACCGCCCTACGGCAAGATTTTTCGCAGGGTCTGCAGGCTTATGTTGGCCCCGCAGATCACCACCCCGACGCTTTGCCCCCGGTAACGCTCGGCCTGCTGCAAGAAGCCGGCCAGCGCAACCCCCGCAGCCCCTTCCAGAAGCTGGTGCTGCACCTCCAAAAAAAGCTGCATGGCACGCCGGATTTCCGCCTCGCTGACCGTAACCCAGTGGTCCACCCAGCGCCGGCAAAGCTCAAAGGTGATGGCGCCCGGCTCCACCCCGCCCGCGCTCCCGTCGGAAAGGGTGGGCTTGGCCCGGATGGACACAATGCGTCCGGCCTGAATGGAGGCCCACATGGCCGCATCGTTTTCGGGCTGGCAGCCCACCACCCTGGTCTGCGGGCTGACCGACTTGAGGTACGAGGCGATGCCCGCAATCATCCCCCCGCCCCCCACCGTCACGAAGAGCGCGTCCAGGGGCTCCGGCCCCTGCCGGGCGATTTCCAGCCCGATGGTGCCCTGGCCGGCAATCACCTCCGGGTCGTTGTAGGGCGAGATGTAGGGCAGGCCGTGGGCATCGGCGTACTGACGTGCGTAAAGCTCGGTATCGTCGCCACTTTTCCCGAACACCCGCACCTCGGCTCCGTGGCGCCGGATGGCCTCGAGCTTGGTGCTGCTGGCCCCCTCCGGCACGAAGACCAGGCCCCTGCCGCCCAGCTTCTGAAGCCCGTAGGCCACCGCAGCCCCGTGGTTGCCGCTGCTGGCCGCCACCACCCCTCTTTGTAACTGTTTGGACGGGAGCAAGAGCAGCCTGTTTAGGGCCCCGCGCACCTTGAAGGAGCCGGTCGGCTGAAGGTTCTCGAGCTTCAGCCAGACCCGGGCCCCCGTGATCTGCGAAAGGGCCACCGAATCGTCCAGCGGGGTCTCGCGCAGGTGGGGTTGCAGGCGTGCGTGGGCCTGCCGGATGGCCCCGGGTAGGTCATCGAGGGGGTTCATGGGTGAGGGGCGCGCTTGATTAAGGCCTTCGGGCATCGCCCGGAATCCCGGCCCGGCTAGGCCCCGACCGCCAGGGCCCGGTAGGTCTCGCGGATGGCCCCCGCCACCACCAGAAGCGCCTCGCGGAGCATGTCTTCGGGGATGTCCAGGGCCGGCAGAAAGCGGATGCAGTTGGTGTAGAGCCCGGCCCGAATCAGAATCACGCCCCGCCTCGAGGCCAGCTTGATGGTCTCCATGGCGAACTCCTGCCAGGGTTCTTTGGTCTTGGGGTCTTTGACGAACTCGAGCACCATCATGGCCCCCACCCCGCGCACGTCGCCCAGCACCGGAATCTCGGCTTTCAGGGGCTCAAAGGTCTCGCGCACCATGCGCTCGATGTGCTGGGCCTTATCCAGAAAACCGGGCGACGTCAGTATCTTCAGGGCCTCCAGGGCCGCCACGCAGGCCAAAGGGTTGCCGCCGTAGGTGCTGCCCACCCCACCCACATGCGGGGCGTCCAGAATCTCGGCCCGGCCCGTCACGGCGCTGATGGGCATCCCGGCCCCCAGGCTCTTGGCGCTGATAATCAGGTCGGGCACCACCCCGCTGTGCTCGATGGCCCAGAGCCTGCCGGTGCGACCCGAGCCACTCTGGATTTCGTCGGCAATCATCACCGCGCCAGCCGCGTCGCAGACCTCGCGGATTTTACGCAGGAACTTGTGCGGCACGGGTATAAAGCCCCCCTCGCCGATCACCGGCTCAATCACGATGGCGGCCAGCGCCGAGGGGTCTATGTGCGCGGTGAGGGCGTTCTCGAGGTTCCAGCCGCACCAGTCCACCCACTCCTCCTCGGTCATGCCCTCGGGGGTGCGGTAAAGGTTGGGCACCGGCAGGCGGTAGACCTCGGGGGCAAAGGGGCCAAAGCCCTTCTTGAAGAGGCCCCACTTGCTGGTCATGGCCATGGTCAGGTTGGTGCGCCCGTGGTAGGCCCCCTCAAAGACGATGATTCCGGGGCGTCCGGTGTAGCGGCGGGCAAACTTGACCGCGTTTTCCACCGCCT
>NZ_JANWVH010000130.1 GCF_025056915.1 Meiothermus sp.
GGCCGCCCACGAAAACGAGAAGGGACAAGTGTCTGCGTTGGGTCTGGGCCGAGACGCATGTTTTTGAGTTTCCAGGCCGCCACTGTTGTGTTCCGAACCAGGCTTTCTCGAACTCGAGTGGCTCAAAATATGGGAAGAGCGCTCTATTTGCGAGCACGGGCTTGCTCACTGACCAGCGCAATAAACTCCTGCACGATGTGGGCATCGAGGGTGTCGCCTGCTTGCTTGCGCAGCTCGCGCAATGCGTCTTGCTGGTTCCAGGCGGCCTTGTATGGGCGTGACTGAAGCAAGGCATCGTACACATCCACCACTGCAAAAAGGCGGGCCTCGAACGGAATTTCCTCCCCGGTCAGGCCAAAGGGATAGCCGGAGCCGTCTATCCGCTCGTGGTGGTAGCGCACGATGTTGCGGGCTGTCTGGGACAGGAAACTCAGGTTTTCCAGCATGCCAAACCCAATGTCGCAGTGGCTTTGCATGATGCGCCACTCGGCGTCGGTAAGGGTGCCGGGTTTGAGCAGAATCGAGTCCGGGATGGCCAGCTTGCCCAGGTCGTGCAGGTAGGCCCCCATGCGCAGGCCCTCGATGTCCGGAAAACCCAGCCGTCGGCCCAGGGCCTCGCTCAGGGCCACCACCCGGTCGGTATGGCCCTTGGTCTCGAGGTCGCGCAACTCCAAACCCAGCCCCAGCGAGCGCAGGGCATCCTCGCGGGTACGGGTAATTTCTTCGAGATGAGCAATCCGCTCGAGGGCCCGCTCGAGGCGACGAGCCACCGCCTCGAGCAAGGAGATGTGCTCCTCCAGGATGGGGGCTTTGTGGTCAAAACTGGCCAGGGTAAGCGCCCCGTAGGGCAGCCCCCGCAGGTAGAGGGGCGCGGTCAGAAGGGTTCGCACGTTATGGGCTTTCAGCGAGGCCCAGGCCGCATCCCAGGTCTGGTAATCGTCGATGTACTGGGCCGTCCCCAGCGACAGCGCCAGGCCCATGAAACCCTTTCCCAGCACCACAGGAAGGGCTTTGAAGTGCTGCAGCCGCCCCTGGCCCTGCTGCTCATGACCCAAAACCAACCGCATCACCCCGGTACCCTCGTTCTGATCCTCCAGCTCCAGCTGGTAGAAACCCCCGGCGCTCAGGTTGGTCAGGTCCAGCAGGGTTTGCAGGGCTCGCCGAGCCATATGGTGCGGGTCATCGAGGGTCTCGAGTTCGGCGGACATCTGCACCAACCGGCGGTAGCGTTCCGTCTCACACTTGGCCTGTTCGAGCGCCTGCAAGCGCGAAAGCAAAACGCCGGCCACCTTCGCCAGCGCCTCCAGGGCATAGCGGTCCTGGGTTCTCAAGACGCCCCCCGCCCCAGCGGTATCCACCGAGAGCACCCCTACAATGCGGCCCTCGGGGTCGCCCAGGGGAACACCCAGATATGCAGCCTTGACCCGGTTTCCAGAGGTGTAAACGGCCTGGGCTGCGGTTGAGGCATCCGGAAGGTAGAGCGTGCTGCCCTGTTCCAGTACCTTCCAGGCCAGGCCCTGCCCGCGCGCATGCCGGGAGCCCAGGGCTTGCTCAGCCGCATGACCCGCCGCCGCCACCACCTCGAGCACATCTTCTTTGGGGCGGTAAAGGGTGACCAGGCTGCTTGAGGCCCCGGTCTGCTCAAAGGCCTCCTGGACAATCCGCTGCAAAAGCTCTTCGGTGGTCCGAGCCGCCGTCAAGCCCTGGCTGATGTGGGCCAGCATCTGCAAACGAACCAGCTCGCGTTCCTGAGCCGCCTGGGCCTCCAGCCGTGCCAAAACCTGCCCCACCCCCCGACCAAACGATTCCAGAACCGCCGCATCTTCGGGTTCAAAAGGCTGCTTTGAATAGGCCACGACCACCCCAAAACCCTCTCCCTGAGCATCCCGAATGGGCACAAAGGCTGCATACTCCATGGGGTTTGTGTCCACATTTAAGTGCAGGCGGGGGTCGTCCATGCGCACCATCTGTACCCGGTGCTCCTCGAGCGCCAACCACGAAATTCCCTTGCCTCGAGGCACCGACAGCCCCAGGGCACCCTCCCAGTTCACCGCTGCAAAAACCTTGAGCTCATCCCCTTCACGCTGCAAGGCCACCGCCCTCTCCTCACCCAAAATTTCCAGAATCAGGTGGGGCAGCGACTGCCACAACAGGCCCGCCTCTGAAAAAGTGGACAGCACCCCCAGCACCCGGGCCAGGCGCTCTTCACGCTCGAGGCGCGCTTGGGTGTTCTTTCGCTCCTTGAGGGTCTGCAACACCACCCCCAGGCTGGAGCCCAGCTCCTGGGCAAGAGACAGGGCTTCCGTTGGAAACGGAGCCGCCTCCAGGCGATCGAGGCAGATCCAGGCCTCTACCCTGCCGTTCAGCGGTACCGGTACATTCAACGACCAGAAAATCCGGTGCAGGGTCTGCCGGTCTTGGGAAGAAAGTCCGCTTAGCTCGGGCCGAACCCGCACCATGTTGGGTCGGGCCATCAGTGCCTCTTCCAGGCTGGCAGCGTACCAGCGCAACTCGTCTTCTAAGCTCAGGGAATACCGGGGCAAGGGAATGTTGTGGCCTCGCATGGCCACAAACCGGTAATGGTCACCTTGCCGCACCAGGGCCGAGCCGGCCTGCGCCCCCGGAATCAGTCGCAAAGCCCCCTCGAGCGCCGCTGTAAGGAGCGACTCCAGGTCGGGACTGCCCACCAGTTCTCGTAGAAGGGCCAGCATGCCCTGGTATGGAACGCTCATCTCAGCATAGCCTAGGGGTATTTGCCCCCCGCATAAGTTCATGCGTCACAACCCATCTCCATCCCCTGTGATTTGGTGCAAGTACAACCCTGCGTGGAATATGGGCCAAGGCCCTCATTCGAACCAATATAACCACCCATCGCCCAACCCTCAACGCTGCGAACGCTTGACCCCAAAAGCCAGCACCCGCCGGCCAGAGAGTTCGTCCAGGCCCCCGAGCGCATCTTCCAGCGCAAGGGTAGAAGTGCGACTCCGCACCAGCCCTCCGTAGACCAGGGCATCCAGGCTGGCCATCAGGCTGTGGCCCGCTCGAGCGCACCGGCGGGTTGACCCCCTCGCGGCCCTGGTAAGCCGTCCGGGGCGGGCAACGCACCGCCTGCCAGGTGCAAGGAGCCCCGTTGGGGGGCGCTCATCCAGGGGAATGTACAAAACCCCAACGGGATAGGCCCAGGCCAGGGCAACCAAGCACCCCACCAGCAAGCGCATCCAGGTTCCATCTTAGGCTGACCAGATGAGGGCAGCCTGCATTCTGGATGCCGAGGCCTGCCTTGTAGGGTCAGAACTAACCCGAACAAAGCACCCCTGCTTTGCACGGGCGCTGAACACAAGGCGTTTGACGCCATCGGCTATAATGGGCCTGGGTCGAGTGCTAAACTTCGACCCAACCCCCACGTCACAACCCACCCCCTCGGGGGTATCCGCACCCTGAGAAGGCTAAGAGCAACCTCAAGTTGGTCGTGGTA
Organism: Meiothermus sp.; assembly: GCF_025056915.1. GTDB lineage: Bacteria > Deinococcota > Deinococci > Deinococcales > Thermaceae > Meiothermus. The sequence goes on from NZ_JANWVH010000130.1 coordinate 3,476, forward strand.
GAAAAACCACATTGGATTGAAGGGAACAGGCTAAGGTGAAAAATATGGATTTAGAGCGCCAAGCCCAGCTAGAAGCCGAGGCTCTGTCGCGTCGCGTGCTCATTCACGACATTTTGCGCCGCCTTCGGGGTGAACAGAACATTCTGCTGCCTTACAGCGCAGTTTCAGAGCTGCGGCCCCGGGGGGAGTCGTACAAGGGTCTTCAGACCATCGAGGTGGACAAAATTATCGGCTCGGTGGATCGCTACGGCGACTTCGACGCCGAGTTCATGCCCAAGGAACCTTTTACCCTGGACCGCTGGACCAGGCTGCGCCAGGCCCAGCTCGAGGGCACCGAGTTTCCCCCCATAGATGTCTACAAGGTTGGCGAGGCCTATTTCGTCAAGGATGGCAACCACCGTACCGCATTGGCCAAAGCCCAGGGACAGCACTTTATTGACGCCTACGTCATCGAGCTGGATGTGCCGGTGAACCTCGAGCCCGACGACACCCTGAAGGATGTGATTTTGAAGGGCGAGTACGCTCAGTTTCTGGAGCAAACCCGGCTGCCCGAGTTGCGCCCGGGCCACGAGCCGATCCTGTTCAGCA
>NZ_JANWVH010000131.1 GCF_025056915.1 Meiothermus sp.
GGCCTCCACCTTGTGGGCCTTGGCCTCGAAGTTGCCGTCCTCGCCGGTGCTGTCGGTTTTCTTGAAGTGCAAATAGAAGAAGTCGTATTGGTTCCAGTGCGCTTGCAGGGCCCTGAGCTTGCCCTCCGGGGCGTCTTCGGCCCCCTCGACGGGCAGCACGTCCATGCCCACCAGGCTGGCCACGCCCTTGTACATGGGATAGCTGGCCACGCAGGCCGGGCGCACCTTGTAGACCTCGGCCATGCTGGGGAAGCGGGGCTTCTCGGAGATGCCCCGGAAGAGCGCGCCGTTGATCTGCGGCTCGTCTTGCAGCACTTCCCGGATGCGGGCGGTGAGGGCGTTGAGTATGCGGGCGGTTTTGGCGCTGGCGGCGTCGGTTGCATCGTGGGGGTGCGAAGGGAGGGGGGCCACGCCGGTTTTCTGGGGGTCGGTGTCGCTCACCTTTTCGCCTAGGCCCGCCCCCCGCAAAATCACCACAAAACGGTGCTCGGACTCGGTGTAGAAGCGCACGCGCACACCCTCAATTTCGGAGATGGCGGCCTCGAGCCGCCCCACCACCCGCCGGTTCTCGGCGTCGCTGGGCCGGCCCGCCCGGCGGTCTACCACCAGCCCGTTCTTGTCCAGCGTGGCAAAGTTGCCCCGCACCCCCACGTCGCCGTCCTGAAAGTCGGCCCCGATGCCGATGGCCGAGAGCGCCCCGCGCCCCACCAGGTAGCGGAAGGGGTCGTAGCCAAAAAGCGCCAGGTGGCCGGGGCCGGAGCCGGGGGCCAGGCCCGGATACACCGGGGTCAAAAGCCCCAGAGCACTCTGCCGGGCCAGCGCGTCGAGGTGGGGGGTGTGCGCGGCGGCCAGCTCGGTGGGGCCGCCGGGGGTTTGTGGCAGCCCGCCCACACCGTCCAGCACGACCAGCAGAATCTTGGAAGGGGTTGGTTGGGATAGCTCGGCGACGATAGAGAGCATGTCCATACGCCCATTCTACCGATGTAAAAGCCGGGTTTGGGCAGCAAGCTCCCTTGTGCCCGCCTGGGGTCGGCGAAATCTTAGGGCGAACAGAGCGCCAAGCGCCGGGGTGTCGGAGCCGTTGTGACGCGCTGCCGCGCAAGGCGAGCGTTCCTGCCGGTTCGTCAGGGCCTTCCGCCGGAACCGCGTTCATGTCGGCTTCCGGGAGCGACGGGCGTCAGAAGCGGAAAGCCCCCAGCCGCACCCGCCCAGCAGGGGTGTCCAGGAACTGCTCGAGGGTGTTCCCCACCAACTGCTGCCCCAACCCTCCCACCCGCACCCCGCCGCGCAGCAGGTCGCCCGAGGCCGTCCAGAAGTCGGGTTCGATGGGGTTGCCATCGCGGAAGACCCGCTTGATGAGGCCGTTTTGCAACCGGAAGGACTGGCCCCCCTCGCTCCAGGCGTTGTTCAGGGTGCGGATGGTCTGCATCACCAGGCTATTCGAGCCCACCAGGCGGAAGTCGTAGGTCTCGTTCACCTGCACCTGGAAGCCGGGGCCGCTCAGGCTGCCCTGCAGGGTGTCCTGGTGGCGGAACTCGATGGAGCCGGGGCCAAAGTCGGAGAGCACCACCTGGGCGTAGCTCAGGTTCAGGGTGTGGGGCTGGCCTTCGAAGGTGGCGCTGCCGCCCAGGCTTACGCTCAGGTTGCTCCCCTGGCGCTGCGAGCGCAGGCTCAGGTTCACCGGGCCCATCTCGCCATCGGGGTCGAGCGTGGCGGTGTACTGGAGCAGGTGGTTGCCCTTGTAGAAAGCCCCAGCCCCGTTGCTAAGGTTGCCCTGGAACTGCGCGACGGCGAACTCGTAGACCACCCCGTCGCTCCAGACCACCCGCAGGCGGTTGGTGGGGGTGGCGCTGTAGGTAAAGGTGTTGCCGGTCTGCGTGAGGGTGCCGGTAAGGGTGCTGTTGTTCCGGCTCAGGCTGCGGGCCAGCTCGATTAGCTCCACCAGCAGGGGCGAGACCTCCTGCTCCAAATCCTTGAGCTGTTCGGGCAGCAGCGAGGCCGTCTTGAAGCCAAGCCCACCGGGGTTGCCGGGCGGGTTGGGCGTACCGGGGCCGGGGTTGACGGGGTTGCTGGCCGTGCGGCCACAGGCACACAGGGCGGCGATGAGCAGGCTAAAGATGGTCCAGGTCAAAGGTTTCATGGGGTCTCCTTGGGGAAGTCTTCGCCCATGCCGGTCGCGGGGTAAAAGGCAGAAAGCTGGGCAATTGCCAGCAGAATAGAAACCCGGCGTTACACCACCGTCTCAAAGGAAAACCCCGCCCTTGGGCGGGGCTTCGGCCACGGAGGGATACGCTTAGTGGTAGCGCACCAGGGCGAAGTCGAACTTGTTAGCAGCGTTCTGGCTATACCCCGCCGCCACCAGCTTGCCGTCGGACTGGAGGACCAGGGCAAAGGCTTCGTCAAAGTCCAAGCCCAAATCCGTGGTCACCTTACCCCCCGTGCCGAAGGAGGGGTCCAGGCTGCCGTTGGGGTTGTAGCGCACCAGGGCGAAGCCAAGGTTACTACCTGCGGCGACAAGGCTCCGTCCCGCCGCCACCAGCTTGCCATCGGGCTGGAGGACGAGGGCGTAGGTTATGTCATCGCTCGAGCTCACCGCCGTGGTCACTTTGCCCCCGGTGCCAAAGGAGTTATCCAGGCTGCCATCAGGGTTGTAGCGCACCAGGGCGAAGTCGAAGTTGCCCGCGAAGCCCGCGATCCGCCCCGCCGCCACCAGCTTGCCGTCGGGCTGGAGGACGAGGGCGTTCGGAAGATTCAAGGCAAAGTTCAACGAGGTTCTCACTTTGCCCCCGGTGCCGAAGGAGGTGTCCAGGGTGCCATCCGGGTTGTACCGCACCAGGGCGAAGTCGGAGTCTATAGCAGTGTTCAAGCTCATCCCCGCCGCCACCAGCTTGCCGTCGGGCTGGAGGACGAGGGCGTAGGCTTCGTCAGAGCTCGAGCCCACCGCCGTGGTCACCTTGCCCCCGGTGCCGAAGGAGGGGTCCAGGCTGCCGTTGGGGTTGTAGCGCAACAGGGCGACGTAGTCGTAGACCGCGGCGCCCAGGCTCCGTCCCGCCGCCACCAGCCTGCCGTCGGGCTGGAGGACCAGGGCGTTGGCTTCGTCAAATCTCGAGCCCAAATCCGTGGTCACCTTGCCCCCGGTGCCGAACGAGGGGTCCAGGCTGCCGTTGGGGTTATAGCGCACCAGGGCGAAGTCGACGTTGTTAGCAGCGTTCTGGATATACCCCGCCGCCACCAGCTTGCCGTCGGGCTGGAGGACCAGGGCCGAGGCTTGGTCAAAGCTCGAGCCCACCGCCGTGGTCACCTTGCCTCCGCTGCCGAAGGAGGGGTCCAGGGTGCCATCGGGGTTGTAGCGCACCAGGGCGAAGTCGGAGTTGCCTGCGGTGTTCTCGCTAGTCCCAGCCGCCACCAGCTTGCCGTCGGGCTGGAGGATCAGGGCGTGGGCTTGGTCAAAGCTCGAGCCGAAGATATTCGTGGTCACCTTCCCCCCGGTGCCGAAGGAGGCATCCAGCTCCCCCTTGGCCCCCACGTACAGGTCGAAGTTGGCACAGTGGCTGCCACAGGTGGGGCTCAGCCCTCCCCCCGCCGCCCGGATGCGCAGGGCCAGGGGCCCACCGGTGGGGGTGCCGGCGGTGCTGGCGAGGGTCAGGTTAATTGAGATCGGCGCATTCCCCGAGACCGCCACCGTTGGGGGGCTGAGGCTCAGGCTGGCCGGGGCCGGGGTGCCGTCCTGCCGCTCCAGCACCAGGTTCACCGGGGCGTTGAAGCCGCCCTGGGGGGTGAGGGTCAGGGTGGAGGCGACCGCCTCGCCGCGGGTCAGGCCCAGGAGGCTCTGCCCCAGGCTGAGCTGCAAGCCGGGGGTGGGCACCACCAGGCTGAAGTTGGCACTCTGCTGGATGGAACCCGAGACCGCCCTGAGCTGGAGGGCATGGCTGCCGGTGGGGGTGCTGGCCGACACCTGGAGGGATAGGGGGGTGCGGGTGGGGTTGGCGCTGACCGCAACGGTAGTGGGCGAAA
>NZ_JANWVH010000132.1 GCF_025056915.1 Meiothermus sp.
ACCTGAAATCAGGCTGGCTTTCAAAGAATCTCCTGCACCTCTTTGGCCACCACGGTGTGGCATTTGCGGCAGCGCGGTTCATAGGCTTCGCTGGCCCCCACCAGAATCACTGGGTCGTCGTAACGGGCTGGTTTGCCATTCACAAAGCGCTGGGTGCGGGTGGCGGGGGCCCCACACACAGGACACACAGCATAGAGTTTTTCCACGTACTCGGCGCGGCACAACAGTTCAGGCATAATGCCAAAGGGTTCGCCACGAAAGTCCATATCCAGACCGGCGCAAATCACCCGTACCCCCTTGTCGGCGAGCTCGAGCACCAGCGGTACCAAAGCCGGGTCGAAAAACTGCGCCTCGTCCACGGCCACTACATCGGGAAGGGGGTCGGTCAGGTGGGCCCGCAGTTCGGCGGCATCGTGCACCGGCACGGCTTCGGCCCGCCGGCCATCGTGGCTCGAGACATCGGTGGCATGGTAGCGGTCGTCCAGGCACGGCTTGAATACCAGAACCCGCTGCCGGGCAATCAGGGCCCGCTTGATGCGCCGAATCAGCTCGTCGGACTTTCCCGAGAACATCGGCCCAACCACGACTTCAATCCAACCCTGGTGATGCGGAAGATGGGGCAGGCTCATAATCGGGGCCTAGCATATCGCATGGCTGGTATCTCCGGCAGAAAGGCGACAACCGCCCCAACAGGCGGCAGCCATGCGAGGGTCAGTGGTTTATGGTCCATCGGCCATTGCCCACCAAGACTCATGACTGTTGCCGTGAATTACCCTTCCAGCCGGATGCTTGTACCCTGGAAAGCGCATCTCGACCCCACCCCTGCAAAAAAACAGGTGGGCGAATGCCCACCTGTCCAAACCCGGCAGCAATTACTGCTTCTTGGCTTTCTTGCCGTAGCTTCCGGCAAACTTCTTCTGGAACTTCTCGACCCGGCCCTCGGTATCCACAAAGCGCTGCTGGCCGGTCCAGAAGGGGTGATTGCCGCTCCAGACTTCGACGTGAATCTCTGGCTTGGTGCTGTAAGTCTGCATGACCACCTGACCGTTGCAGATAATCTTGCAGGGTACGAGCTTGGGATGAATTTTCTCTTTCATGCCATCTCCTGGGCACGGATTTTGCCGTGCAGTCAACTTACGCAATATAGCAGGTCTAGGCGCAAAGGGCAAGCTGGGGTTAGAATCGCGCCATCTATGACCCGAGGGGTACGCGGCGCCATAACCGTTGAAGAAGACAGTCGGGAGGCCATTCTGAGCGCCACCCGCGAACTATTGCAAAAGATGCTCGAGGTCAACCAGATTACCGATTTTGACACCATTGGAGCCATGATCTTCACCCTGACCGACGACCTTCGGGCAGCCTTCCCCGCCGAGGCCGCCCGGCAACTGGGAATGCAGATGGTTCCGCTCATCAACTCGCGCGAAATTCCCGTGCCCGGGGCTCTGCCTCGGGTGATTCGGGTGATGATGCTCTGGAACACCGACCTGCCCCAAAAACAGGTCAAGCACGTTTACCTGCGCGAGGCCGTGCGCTTGCGGCCCGACCTGGAAAGTGCGCAATGAAGGTCAATGGCCGATAGTCCATGGCCTATGGTCTGTGGCTGATGACCAGGCCTGTTTTTGCTATCGACTATCGACTATGAGCCATTGACCCTCTCAACGCACCTTGGCTCCTGGGGGCAGATCCTGCTCCGGGGTGACCACCACAATCCTGCCCTCGGCATTTTCGCCTGCCAGAATCATGCCCTGCGACTCCACCCCGCGCAACACGGCGGGCTTCAGGTTGGCCACCAGCACCAGCTTTTTGCCCAGCAGGCTTTCGGGGGAATAATCCTTGGCGATGCCCGAGACCACCTGGCGGGTGTGGTCGCCCACATTGAGCGTCAGCACCAGGAGCTTGTCGGCCTTGGGGTGTTTTTCGGCCTTGACGACCTCGGCCACCCGGAGGTCTACCTTGGCGAAATCGTCAAGGCTGATCTGCCCGTTGGCAGCGGCAGTCTCAGACGAAGATGCTGCTTTCGGCTTTGGGCCTTCGGCTTTAGGCTCCCCAGCCTCGAGCTTGGGGAAAAGAATGGGAGCCTCGGGGGGAATGGGCGTCCCGGCGGGCGCCAGCCCCCAGGTCTCGGTCTGGGCCAGGGTGTAGTCGCCCAGCCCCAAAGCAGCCCGCAGCTCTTTGGACTTGGTCGGGAGGGCCGGCTCCAGCAACACGCTGGCGATGCGCAGCCCTTCAACTGCCGTGTAGAGGGCATCCTCCAGCTCTTTTTTGCGGCCTGCGTCGCGGGCCAGTTCCCAGGGTTTGACGTCGTTGATGAACTTATTCAGGCTCCGCACGTACTGGAGCACCTCCTCCAACGCCAGGTGAATCCGCAGGGCGTCCACCTCCCGGCGCACTTTTTCGGCCAGGGCAATCCCGGCTTGGGCTATTTCGGAGTCTGCCGGAGAGGGCGCGGGAATCACCCCTCCACAGTATTTGAGCAGCATGGTGCGCACCCTCGAGAGCAGGTTGCCCAGGTCGTTGGCCAGGTCGCTGTTCAGGCGCTGCGCCACCACCTCTTCGCCAAAGGGGCTGTCCGAGCCCAGGGTGGTATCGCGCAACAGCGCGTAGTGCACCGCATCCACCCCAAACTTGTCCAGCAGGGCCAGCGGGTCAATGGCGTTGCCCAGGCTCTTGCCCATCTTGCGCCCGTCCATAGCCAGGATGTGCCCGTGCACGACCAGGCGTTTGTAAATGGGCAGACCGGCACTCTTGAGCATGGTGGGCCAGAAGATGGCGTGGGGCTTCAGGATGTCCTTGCCAATCACGTGCCAGGCCTGGGGCCAGAACTTCTCAAAGAGGCCCCGGCTGGCCAGCGAGGAGGCATAAGCCAGGAGCGCATCGAACCACACATAGGTCACATGCTGTTCATCCCAGGGGATGGGAATGCCCCAGGGCACACGGTCTTTGGGCCGGGAAATAGACAGGTCGCCGATGGGTTCCTTGAGAATCTCCAGCACCTCGTTGCGGTAGGCCGGGGGCTGGATGAGGTCGGGGTGCTCTTGCAGGTACTCCACCAGCCAGGGGCGGTATTTTTCCATGCGAAAGAAGTAGTTGGCTTCCTTGCGGAGGATGGGTGGGTCGGAGTCCCCTGGCAGAATGCCGTTGACCAGCTCCTTTTCGGTCACGTAGCGCTCGGAACCCACCGAGTAAAGCCCCTCGTATTCGGCGTAGTAGATGTCGCCGGCCTCGTACACCTTGCAGAGAATCTCCTGCACATATCGCTTGTGGCGCTCCGAGGTGGTGCGGATGTAGTCGTCGTAGCTGATGAGCAAGCGCCGGTAGGCTGGCTGAAAAAGCTGCTCGGAAACGTAATCCACAAAGGCCTGCGGCTCCTGTCCGGCGTTTTTGGCGGCGCGGGCAATTTTCTCGCCGTGTTCGTCGGTACCGGTCACGAAGTTGGTCTCGTAGCCATCGAGACGGTGAAAGCGGGCCAGAAAGTCGCAGATGATTTTCTCGTAGACATGTCCGATGTGGGGCGCCGCGTTGGCGTAGTCAATGGCTGCGGTTTCGTAGAACGTCTTGCTCACGGGTCACTCCTTCGATTGGGCGTTCCGGGGCAGCCGGTTCAGGGCGCTTGGCCCCAAAAAAACAAGGGCGCAAATGCGCCCCGCCGATAGCCCCCAAGATGCTATCGTCGGGAACTTCGCATCATTCGAGCAAACCAACGCCCGCTCACAGGCCCTATTTTATTCGCCCGAAGCTGCCTTTGACAAGCTTGAACAGGCCTCGAGTCCATCCCGCCTCCCCTTCCCCCGGGCAAGGCCGATACCGCCTTCTGAGCCGGGTGCGCTGGAATGGCCTTACGGCGCATGGCCGATGAAAGGGCTTGAGAGCCCTCTTCACGTATTCTGAGCCATTCGAGATCGAGAAAGCTTTGTCCTGGACAGAACAAAGGCCGTCGGGAAACTCGAAAACAGGCGTCTCGGCCAAGACGCAACGCAGAC
>NZ_JANWVH010000133.1 GCF_025056915.1 Meiothermus sp.
TAAAAAACATAATATGTTATACTGGTCAGGTGAGCACTGAGGTCATTGCCAACTACGACGCATCTGCAATCAAGGTTTTGAAGGGCCTGGAAGGGGTTCGCCACCGCCCGGCCATGTACATCGGGGGCACCCAGGCCGATGGTTACCATCACCTCTTCAAGGAGATTCTGGACAACGCCGTGGACGAGGCCCTGGCGGGGTTCGCTACCGAGATCATCACTACCCTTCACCCCGACGGCTCCATCACTGTAGAGGACAACGGGCGCGGGATTCCGGTTGACATCATGCCGGAAGAGCAAAAGCCTGCGGTCGAGGTGATTTACACGGTTTTGCACGCAGGGGGCAAGTTCGAAGAGGGCGCTTACAAGGTCTCGGGAGGGTTGCACGGGGTGGGGGCCAGCGTGGTCAATGCCCTGGCCGAGTTCACCCGCGTGGAGGTGTTCCGCGATGGCAAGCACTACCTGATTGAGTTCAGCCGGGGGGATGTCACCCAGCCTCTGCAGGTTCTGGGTAGCGCCCCCAAGGGCAAGCGGGGCACCCGCGTTACCTTCCGGCCCGACCCGCAAATTTTCGGCAACGAGCTGAAATTTGAGGCCAGCCGGCTGCGGGTGCGGCTGCGCGAGGTCTCCTTCCTGGTCGCGGGCCTCAAGCTGGTTTTCCGGGACGAGATTCACCAGAAAGAAGAGGTCTTCTTCGACAAAGGAGGGGTGGGCTCCTTTGCCAAGTACCGCGCCGATGGCGAGGAACTGCTCTACGACAAGCCGGTATTGTTGCAGGGCCAGGTCGAGACCGTGGGGGTGGATGTGGGCCTGGTGCACACCAAGGGCTACAGCGCCGACCTGGTCAGCTTTGCCAACATGATTCCCACCGTAGACGGCGGCACCCACATCTCGGGCTTCAAGACCGCCTACACCCGGGCCATCAACACCTATGCTAAAAAAGCCGGACTCGTGAAGGACCTGGAGCCCACCGGCGACGACCTGCTGGAAGGGGTTTCGGCGGTTATCTCCATCAAGATTCCCCAGCCTCAGTTCGAGGGCCAGACCAAGGGCAAGCTCCTGAACCCCGAGGCCGGCACCGCCGTCAGCAAGATTGTCTACGAGAAGTTTTCTGAGTATCTGGAAGAGAACCCCCGCATCGCCAAGCTAATCTACGAAAAGGCCCTGCGGGCGGCCCAGGCCCGCGAGGCGGCCCGCAAGGCCCGCGACCTGATCCGCCGGGCCAACCCCCTCGAGTCCGACGACCTGCCCGGCAAGCTGGCCGACTGCCAGTCGGAAGACCCCAGCGAGAGCGAGCTGTTCATTGTGGAGGGCGATTCGGCGGGGGGCAGCGCCAAGAGCGGGCGAGACCGGCGCTTCCAGGCCATTCTGCCGCTGCGCGGGAAGATTCTGAACGTGGAAAAAGCCGGTCTCAACAAAGCCCTCAAAAACGCCGAAGTGCGGGCCATGGTCGCGGCCATTGGCGCGGGCATTGGCGGCAAGGACCAGGAAGAAGCCCACTTCAACCTCGAAGACCTGCGCTACCACAAGATCATCATCATGACCGATGCCGATGTGGACGGCTCGCACATCCGCACGCTGCTGCTGACCTTCTTCTACCGCTACATGCGCCCCATCATCGAGCAGGGTTATCTGTATGTGGCCCAGCCCCCGCTCTACGGCCTGCGGGTGGGCAAGAGCAAGCAGGTGGAGTACCTCTTCGACGACGAGGCGCTCAAAAAAGCCCTGGCCAGCATCGGCGACAAGCCCTATGAAATCCAGCGTTTCAAGGGCCTGGGCGAGATGAACGCCGAGCAGCTCTGGGAGACCACCATGGATCCGGCCCGGCGGGTCTTGAAGAAGGTGGACATGAAAGACGCCTCGTATGCGGCCCAGATTTTCGACGACCTGATGGGCTCGGATGTGCAGCCCCGCCGCGAGTTCATCGAGGAAAACGCCCGCTTCGCGCAGATTGAAGTTTAGGGCAGCTCGAGCCACCACAGGTTGCGATCCTGGCTTAGGAAAACCACCCGCTCACCGTCCGGCGAGACCTGCCACTGGTCGTTCAGAACCTTTGCCCCCAGGTCGGCCAGCGGGCGTGAAGTGTGGGTTTGCAGGTGGTATTCCATCAGGCGGTGGGTGGGCTGGCCGGGGTTCAGGGGGATGTAGACCAACCGGCTGGCATCCCGCCAGCGGTAGGAGCCAAACCAGCTTAGCTTGAATTTCTGACCCCCCCTCGAGACCAGATAGAGTCCGTTGCGCTCGGGGTGGTCGAAGGCCACGTAGTAGGCGACCCAGCGCCCATCGGGGCCAATCTGGATGCCCCGCATATTCAGGGCGCGGGCCAGAATGCGGCGCTCGCCGGTGGGCAGGTGGAGGGTCTCGAGGTTGCGAAGCGCATCTTCTGGGGCACGCTTGCCGCTGAGCAGCAGCGTTTCTTCGTCCAGCCAGCCGACCAGCCCGCCCCCAAAAACCGTGGCCACGCGCTGGGGCGCTCCGCCCCACAGGGCAAGCCAGACCTCCGAGCGGCGCCGGTCGAAGTTGCCCTCGGCCTGGGTGATGTTCCAGGCCAGCCGCTGGCTGCTGGGCGACCAGGCCACGTTGCCGCCCTCGGTCTCGAGGTAAAAGCGTTGCCCATCCGACAAACGCTCGACCAAGCTGGGCCTTCCGGGCAGCAGGGCATGGGTGAAACGGGGATTGTAGTGGGCAATGGGCAGCAGGGGCTTGGGGGGGTCGGGCCGCAGAACCGACACCCCATAGAGGGCGGTGGGGCTTTGGGGGTTGGGTTTGTCTATAAAAAGCACCGTGCTGGAGTCCGGGCTCCACAGGGGGTTCACACAGCAGCCGCCGGTGGTAAGGCGGCGAGGCGTGGGGGTGTGGGTTCGCTCCAGCCGGATTGAGCTTGAAAACAGCGCCAGACCGGGCAAACTTGCATAGGGCCGGGACAAAGCGTTGGGCTCGGGTTTCCCGGCCAGCGTTGCCGGCCAGGCCCTTGCGTAGTCGTTGAGCAGGGGGCCGCCCCGGCGGGCCGCGGGCTGCTGGTCGGGATACTGCCAGCGGCGGGGGTTGTCCAGGTCGCGCTGAAAACCCCTCGAGACCCCCCCCACCAGGGTGAGGGTCTCCCAGTCGGCGGCGATGTAGGGAATCGGGTTGAAGAAGCGCTGGTGGGAGCTATCGCGAATTTCCAGGTGCAGGTGGGGGGCCGCGGTGCAACTGAACTGCGAATCGCCCACCCGGCCCACCACCTGCCCGCGCCGTACCCGGGCGCCCACCCGCAAAGCCGGGCGCTCCAGCAGATGCCCATACAGGCTGGACAGCCCGTTGCCGTGGTCAATCACCAGGTTGTGGGGTGGGGCGCCATGCGGCCCGTCTATCTCCACCACCACCCCATCCCCAATGGCGACCACCGGCGTGCCACACCGGGCCGAGAAATCCAGGCCAAAGTGGATGCCCTGCCCGGCGCGGTAGGCGCTATGGCGCTGCCGATATGCGCCGGTGGTGTTGCCGTAGAGCTGCCCCAACAGCCAGCTGCCGGGGCCGGGTAGGCCCTCGAGCGGCAGGCCAAACTGCCGTGCGGGTGGGGCAATTTTTGCATCGGGAAGGGGGGTGGCGTAATGGGCCAGGGCCACGCCCAGCCCCAGCAGCCCAACCACCAGCCACCGCATGCGCCGATTATCCCCCAGGCGCCACCTTGTGAATGTGGGCGGATATAGCCTGAAGGGCAAACCCAACGGTTCGCCTCAAGGACTGCTAGGGGCGCTTATTACGTGCTTTCGTGTGCTACTTGATCTGAACCCCAAGATTTGAAAAAAGAGGGGGTGCTATGTCATACCAATTCTACGACGAGGTGACACATAAAGCCTCCTGAATCCAGGGCCAAAAGCAAAGCTGCTTGACCCTGGTTG
>NZ_JANWVH010000134.1 GCF_025056915.1 Meiothermus sp.
ATATGCGACACAGTCGTACTATCTTTGCTTAAACACTTTGCAACCTGTAGGAGCGGTTAGATAGGGGGTATTCTGGGGGTTGGAGGCAGACACCCCTGTGGATGCCGTGCTTTCCTCTGCAGGCCATACCTTACCGGCGTGGCGTGTCCCCTTCATTGCACATTGCATATAAAAACCCCTTATGCAAAGGCTACATAAGGGGTCTTATCGTTCTGAACGTGGTGGGCGCGACTGGACTCGAACCAGCGACCCCTACCGTGTCAAGGTAGTGCTCTAGCCATCTGAGCTACGCGCCCGCGTGGGGTTTGGACTTTGCTCCAGGTTTTTCTTCGCGAAAAACGTTGGAGGCGCTGACCGGATTCGAACCGGTGAATGGAGGTTTTGCAGACCTCTGCCTTACCACTTGGCTACAGCGCCGCGCTTGCCACCCCAAAGTGGCTCAGCAAACGTTAGGTTAGCATCTGCTGAAGGGTGTGTCAAACGGTTTTCGAGTGCGGCCAGGCTTTCATCGTTGACCGTAAGCGCATCTGTGGGCGGATATGCGGGATGTCTTCCGGAACCCTGCGGTGGCGAAGGGACAGCGGGGGCTCAGAATCGGAACCGGGGCCATGGAGTACGATTGAACCGTGCGAGAAGTATTCATCAAGACGCCCGGGGGCTTTCGCTGGCCTTTTTCCAAAGGGCTGTTGGTGGAATCCATGATGATGGCGGGGCTGAAAATGGAGCCGGCCCTGTCGGTCGCCCATACCATCGAGGAGCAGCTCAAGACCCGCAAGAAGCCAGAAATTACCGCCCTGGCGCTCAAGAAACTGCTAATCCAGGAGGTCGAAAAAAACTTTGGCCCTGAACTGGCCGAGCGGCTCAGGGGCCAGACCCAGGCCTTCGAGGATATTGTGGTCAAGGAGGGGTACCGCCGCCGGCCTTTTTCCAAAGGGGTGCTGGCCCGCAGCCTCGAGGACGCCGGGTTTTCCATGCGGGAGGCCCAGGCCCTGGCCCGCGCGGTGGAAAACCGCCTGCGGCGCAGTGGGGTGCGCTCGATAGAGGCCGATGAACTCGAAAAACGCATCACCGCTGAAATAGAGGAGCTGTTTGGGCCTGCGGCGCGAACCCGCTACGCAGGGCGGCAGGCGCTGGCGGGGGAGATTTTTGTGGAAGAGGGGGTGGGTGAGCCGCGGGTTCCCTTTTCCAAGGGGGTGCTGGCCCAGTCGGTGATGGCGGTGGGTCTTTCCCCCGACTCCGCCTACCGCCTGGCCCGCGACGTTGAGCGAAGGTTGCGGGACGCAGGCTCGACGGTCGTGACCCGCGACTACCTGCGCAAGGCGGTTTCGGAAGAGCTGCTGGAAGAAGCGGGGGAGGAAGTCGCCCGTCGCTATCATTTGCTGCGCAGCATTCGGCGGGCGGTCAAGCCGGTGCACCTCCTGATTGGGGGGGTGGCGGGGGTAGGAAAGAGCGTGCTGGCCTCGGCGCTGGCCTACCGGCTGGGCATTACCCGCATGATTTCCACCGATGCGGTGCGGGAAATTTTGCGGGCGACCATTCCCAAAGACCTGCTGCCCACCCTGCACACCAGCAGCTTTGACTCCTGGCGGGCGCTGGCCACACCCCATACCGCCGAACCCACCCCGGCGATGGTCATGCAGGGCTTCCGCGACCAGGTCTCGAGGGTAGCGGTGGGGCTGCGGGCCATCCAGGAGCGCAGTGCCCGCGAAAAGACCTCGCTGGTGGTGGAAGGGGTGCATGTGGTGCCAGGCTACATGACCCACCAGCTCCAGGGCGAGGTAATCCAGATTCCCATCATGCTGGTGCTCGAGGACGAAGCCCTGCACCGCGACCGCTTCGCCCTGCGCGAACGCGAGACGCGGGGCTCACGCACCAGTGGGGCCTATGCCCAGCACTTCGACCAGATCCGCCTGATCCAGCAGCACCTGGTGGAGCTGGCCCGGGGGGCTGGCATTCCGCTCATTCCGGCAGAAAACCTGGACCGGGCCATTGACAAGGGCCTCGAGGTGATCGTGGACCGCTTGCAGGAGGCGTACTTCGAGGCAGTGCAGGGCTAAAGGCCCGGCGTTTTGGGGCTTGGCGCCGCAATCGCTCGACCAGCCTGGCTTTGGGGGGTGTCAAACAGGTGAACTTCCTGATGCGTTGTAGCCTTGGGGGGTGAACGACGCGATTCAGATCAAGGGTCTTCCCCCCATTCCCCCGCTGGGTCTTGGCACCTGGCAGTGGGGAGACAGGCTGGTGTGGGGCTTTGGGCGGGGCTACCAGCAAGACGACCTTCAGGCTGCCTACCGGGCGGCCCTGCAGGGGGGTGTGCGGCTTTTGGACACGGCGGAGTTTTATGGCTTTGGGCTTTCGGAAAGGCTTTTGGGGCAGTATTACCATGCCCACGAGCCCAAGCCCCTGGTGGTGAGCAAGCTGTTTCCCTATCCCTGGCGGTTTTCCCGCAAAAGCCTGATGGGGGCGCTCAAAAAAAGTCTGGAACGCCTGGAAATGAAGCAGCTCGACCTGTATTTGCTGCACTGGCCCTGGAAGCCGGTCTCGCTCGAGGACTGGGCGCTTTCGCTGGCCGAGGCCTACGAGCAAGGGCTGACCCGGGCGGTGGGGGTGTCCAACCACAACCTGCCGCAGCTCGAGCGCGTGGCAAGGGTGCTGGCCAGGCACAAAGTTCCCCTGGCGGCCAACCAGGTGGAGTACCATCTGCTCGAGCGCAAACCCGAGCATTCGGGCCTGCTCCAGGCCATGCAGGCCGAGGGGGTGGTGCTGATGGCCTACAGCCCCCTGGCCATGGGCTGGCTCACCGGCAAGTACAGCCTGGAGAACCCCCCGCCGGGGCGCTACAGGGCCCAGCGCTACGCAACGCGCAAAGCTCAAATTCCTGCATTGCTCCAAACCCTGGGTGAGATAGCCCAGGATTTGGGCGCAACCCCGGCCCAGGTGGCCCTGCGCTGGTGCATCCAGAAGGGCACCCTGCCCATTCCGGGTGCCAAAAATGCGCGGCAGGCCGAAGGCAATGCGGGGGCCTTGCGCATTCGGCTCTCGGAGCAGCACATGGCGCAGCTCGACCGGGTGAGCCCTGGCGGCGCAGAGGGCCGTTAGCTATCGCAGGCGCAGGAGGTAGCGCAGGGCAGCCTCGAGCTGTTCTTTGGGGTCTTCTTCCACCAGGTCGGGTTCCACGCCGCGCCCTTCCCAGGTGGGGCCGCTAAACGGGGCCAGCACGCCATTGGCCACCAGCGCCACCCCGCCGTCGGGAAAGCAGTAAGGTGTGAGGGCCTCGGTATTGCCGGCGCTGCGGGTGCCAATCAGATAGGCCCGTCCGGCGTTTTTCAGGGCCCCGGCCAGCCCTTCGGCGGCAGAATGAACCTGGCCATCAATCAGCACCACCAAAGGTTTTTGGGTTTGGGGACGGCCAAAAAAGGGCGTGGTGGGCAGAGGAATGGCCCCCACCCCTCGGCTCACGATCCGCCAGGGTACGCCCCGCATAAAAATTCCGGCGACTTCCGCCATGCGGAGCACCAGCCCGCCGGGGTTGCCGCGCAGGTCGAGCACATAGCCCCGGGCCCTGGCATCGTAGCGGCGGATGGCATCCTGCAGGGCGTTCAGGCCCGCTACATCCACCAGGTTGCTGAGCCGGAAAATAACCACCCCATCGGTAAAGCGCACCTGCGGGGCCTCGTAGGCCGACCTGGCGGGCTGGGCGGGCGGTGGGGCCGGGCTGGCCGGCGGGGTGGGAGCGGGTGAG
>NZ_JANWVH010000135.1 GCF_025056915.1 Meiothermus sp.
GACCATAGAGGGCACTGAGAACCTCCTCCTCCCAGCCAGTGTAGGCCGAGTAAGCGCCCCTGAAGGTTGCAGGGTCGCAGCCCTGCCCCCCGATGATGTAAATGAGTGCGTTGCCCTCGAGGTCGAAGAGCAGCCCGCTCAACAGGCCGTAAGCATCGCCTAGGTGCCCATACCAGAGCCGCCGGTGGCCCTTTACCGGGCAGTCCAGGCCGGGCGTATTGGTAAACCGCCACACCCCCAACCCCCAACTGAGGGCCTGCCCCTCCATGGGGTCGCCGTTGTGTCCGTCCCAGGTCCACTGCGGCTCGGTCATTTGCCCCAGCGTCTCTGGCCTCAAGAACCGAACCCCTCCAACCTGCCCTGCTTCATAAACAGCAATGCGACCTGCGCCAGCTCCAGGGCCGAAGCCCGAAGGCCCCCCTGCGGCGAGAAGAAGGTGGCGTTGGTGCCGGGCCGGTAGGTGCCCAAATCCACCACCTCCAAGCGGTCGTCCGGTGCATCGGGGTTCTGGGTCATGGGGCCTGGGGGCACCACCCCGCCGTAGTCGTCCACCTGCGCCACCCAGGGGCCCGCCGGGTTCCACGCCTCGCCCATGCGTTTTCGGTACAGCACAGCTAAATTGCCAATCTGGGCCGGGGTGAACCGACTCACGTTGAACCCGCCCTCCATCCCCAAAGGCCGCAGCACTTCCTGCTCCATGAACACATCAAAACGCTGCTTGCAGGCGCACTCGAGGAGCGTCCCCAGCACCCCGGTATTGAGGTTGGCGTAGCAGGCATAGGCGCCGGGCCCATGCTGGGGGTCAAAATGGGCCCCACCCTCAAAAAAGCGGCCTTCGGGAGTGAAGAAGTCTTGCAGGGTGTGGGGGCTTGGAATGGAGTACCGGCTGCCGTCGCGCAGGGAGGAGGTGTGGCAGAGCAGATGCCGAACCCGGATGGGCGCCGCTGGAAAGGCCGGGTTGCGCAGGGTAAAGCCCAGGTACTCGCTCACATCGGCGTCCAGGTCTATCTGGCCCCGCTCCACCAGCCGCAACACGCCCAACCCCACCACCAGCTTGGAGATGGAGGCCACCCGGAAGCGGGTCTGGTGGTTCACCGGCAGGTGTTGGTCGGGGTCGGCAGGGTGGAGGTAGCGATACCCAAACGACCCGGCGTAAACAATTTCCCCGGCCCGAATCACCGCAACCTGCAAGCTGGGGATGGCGTGTAGGGGGTCATGAAGAAGGGTTTGGAGACGTTGAGATGGCATCTGATTGCATTTTGCATTGTAGGGCGCTGGCGAAAGGATATTGCAAAATATACTGAGTTGAAATTGAGCTACAACTGTTGACTTGTTAGTGTAAACTGCAAACGGCTACTCAATTTGTAGCCCAAGCTGTGGAGGTGAATTCAGCCATGCCTTCTCTACCCTATGGGGGTCGGTCGGTGGTCGCTAGGTTAATTCATTTGCATCTCCTGTCGCTACTTGGTCTCCTTGCGGTGTGGCTAACGGCATGTGTGATACCCTCTCGTGATCATCCCCCGCACATTCCGGTTCTTTACAAATCGGCTGGAGTATGCCCCGAGGTCGAGCTAAGGAGCAACCGTAAGAACGTAACCACGATTGTCTACTGGTATGCCAAAGAAAAGGACAAGTTTCACGCCAACTTTGACCGAGTTCTACTAACTGCTGAGGTGTTTGCGCGCTTGCCAGCGCCGAGTGCGGCTCCGGAGCCGACCTGGTACCTGATGAGCGGGCCTGCTCAGGGCCCCGATACGAGGGTGCCCGTTGACCTGACCTGGCGCTGTCAACCGGGGAAAGAGCCCATCACCATTCAGTTCGACCATGTACACCGGGCCTTGGGCCCCAAAACGGGCCTGACCATCACCGAAGACGCCAGCTTGCCCAGCGGTCTGAGGGTTGAGGTCACAGAGCTTCCGCAGTGAAGATTGCTTGTTGTACCTCGGTCTCTTGGCAGCAAATCGTGCTGCCAAGAGATTCACTGGTATCAGGAGGTGAACTGAAGGCATGTGGCGGAATCTGGTGGTGCTGACGGTGCTCCTGGGCCTGGCCCAGGCCCAGGGCTTTGGGGTGGGGTTCAAGGCCATGTGGCCGCCGGAGATGAGCGGCTTGCTGGCCATTTGGGAAGCCGAAGAGGGGTTAGGGGTGCGGGTGAAGCTAGGTGTGAATCTATAGGCCGATGGTTACTGGCGCTTGCCAGCGCCCATCTACACAGGGGCTTACCTGGGGGGTGGCCTGAGCTTCCAGAGTGAGGCCCTGGTTCTAACTGGGTTTCTGGGATACGAGTGGCCCCTAAGCGAGCGCTGGGCCTACTTTATAGAGGCAGGGCCGGGCTACCGCGCCTGGTTGCAACCCGCCTCGCCCATCGTGCCCGTGTTTGTTCACCTCGGTGCCGGCGTCAGGTTCAGGTTGTAGGGGGCTTATGTTGAGAATCGTCGTGCTTTTGGTGCTGGTGTTTCTAACGGGAGCCCAGGCCCAGACCTATGCAGGTGTTCATGCCAGCATCTTTAGTGGGTTGCATATCGGGTACAACGATACCGAGTGGGGGGTGCGCCTGGGGGCTTTGCCCGGTGGAAGCGGAGGGGTCTACGAGGCCCAGGCGTATTACCGCCTGGAAACGGGGGTCAACCGCTCGGCCTGGTACTTTGGCCTGGGTACAACCTACTTTGCCGACCGGGAATTCTACGAGCTGTTCCTGAAGGCGCTGGTAGGCTACGAGTGGCGGCTGGCGCCGGGGTTTGGCGCTTTCATAGAGTATGGCCCTGGGGTTTCTATTGCGGCCCGCCGACCACCGCCCACCTCGATGAACCTTTTGCCGCTGGCCGCTTTGCTTCGCCTAGACCTCGGATTCAACCTGTACTTCTGAATCAGCCCACGGTAGGCCTCATAAATACTCAGTCGTAAAGATTCCCATACACGCTCACAGAAGAGCGACAGCCCTCACCCCCTCCCTACCGCGTAGGGAGGGTCGGGGAGGGTCTCGGACAAGACCCCCAATCGGCTGGTTGCATGAAGGGTCAGGTCAGCCACCCCACCTGGCCTCCCCTACGAGGTAGGGGAGGAATAGAGCAAGGCCGGGCTAGGGTTGACCCAAATTGCTCGACGTGCAGGTGTGGTTGTATGGGCTTTTATGCGGCACGGCACTTAGCGGCTCTTCACCGCCGTCCAGACCTCGTCGTAGAGGCGGGTGTCCCTGCCTAGGTCGAGGACGAACTCGAGCTTGGCCATGGTCGCGGCATCGGGGTAGATGGCCGGGTTCTTGCGGTCGGCGGGGTTGATGAAGGGCAGGGCGGCCTTGTTGGGGGTGGCGTAGCGGTTGAAGTTGGAGAGTTGGGCGCCAATGCGGGCGTCCAGAATAAAGTTGATGAACTGGTGGGCGGCCTGGGGGTTGGGGGCCCGGGCCGGAATGGCCAGGTTGTCCAGGAAGAGCGCGGCCCCCTCCTTGGGCACCACAAAGCCCACGTTCTTGTTCTCGTCGGCGGCCTTGAGGGCGTCGCCGTTGTAGACCACCGCATAGGTGGCCGTACCGGCGACCAGCCGGTTCTTGGCCCCGACCCCGCCTTCAAAGCCCAGGAAGCGGGGGTTT
>NZ_JANWVH010000136.1 GCF_025056915.1 Meiothermus sp.
CAGCGCCATCGTGGGGGGGTTCATCTTTTTCCATGTGGGCAGCCGCCTGCTGCACAAGGCGGCCCAGGCCGCCAACCTGGACTACGGCCCCGACCCCTTTCAGCCGGTGGCCAGTCTGGCCTCGCGGCTTTTCCTCTGGGTGGACGTGGATCGGATTGTGGTTTTTGAGCACCTTTTCTGGTGGTTCGCCATCGGCTCCATCCTGCTTTTCATCCCCTACTTTGCCCGCTCCAAGCACATTCACCTGTTCCTGGCCCCTTTGAACCTGGCCTTCAAGAAGGAAAAACCCGGGGCGCTGGTGCCCATCGCCCGCGACTTTGAAGAGCTGGAGAAACTGGAGAAGTTCGGGGTGGCGAGGCTCGAGGACTTCACCTGGCCGCGCCTGCTGGACGCCTATAGCTGCATCATGTGCAACCGCTGCCAGGAGGTCTGCCCGGCCTACACCACCGGCAAGGCCCTCTCCCCGGCGGCCATCCTGATCAGCGAGCGCTACGAGCTGAACCAGATACTGCCCGATTTTGCCGCAGGTCAGGAGAGTCCGCGTCCTCTAATGGACTTTGCCATGAACGAAGAGTCTATCTGGGCCTGCACCACCTGCAACGCTTGTGTGGAGGTCTGCCCGGTGGGCAACGAGCCCATGCTGCACATCCTGGACGTGCGGCGCGAGCGAGTGATGATGCAGGGCGAGTTTCCTGCCCAGCTCAACAACGCCTTTAAGGGCATGGAGCGCAACGGCAACCCCTGGAACCTGGGGGCCGACAAGCGCCTGGGCTGGGCCGAGGGGCTTCCCTTCGAGGTGCCCACCGTTGCCCAGAACCCCGAGGCCGAGGTGCTCTACTGGGTGGGCTGTGCCCCCGCCTACGACCCCCGGGCCCAGAAGACCGCGCGGGCCTTTGCCGAAATTTTGCACGAATCCGGGGTGAGCTGGGCGGTGCTGGGCAAGGAGGAGAGGTGCACGGGCGACGCGGCCCGGCGGGCCGGCAACGAGTTTTTGTTCATGCAGCTGGCCACCGAGAACGTCACCACGCTCAACGCGGCCATGGAGGCCCGGCCCAAGACCATCGTGACCACCTGCCCTCACTGCTTTCACACCCTGGCCAACGAATACAAGGACTTTGGCGGCCACTACACGGTCAAGCACCACACCGACTACATTGCAGAGCTATTAGATGCCAAGCGCCTCGAGCTTTTGCCCATGGCGGGCGACGTCACCTACCACGACCCCTGCTACCTGGGGCGGCACAACGGGGTGATTGCCGAGCCCCGCCAGGTACTCCAGGCCACCGGCCTCAAGCTGCATGAGCCTGCGCGCCACGGCAGGGAGAGCTTCTGCTGTGGGGCAGGCGGGGCCCAGTTCTGGAAGGAGGAAGAACCCGGTGACGAGCGGGTTTCCACCAACCGCTACCTGGAACTCAAGGGGACGAAGGCCGAGACCATCGCGGTGGGCTGTCCCTTCTGCATGCAGATGATGAACCTCGAGGCCACCCAGGACAACGAGGCCCCGAAGGTGCTGGACATCTCCGAGCTGGTGGTGCAAAACCTGAAGCGCAAACCCGCCCAGGCCGCCGACTGAGCCGCACGGGGTTTTGCTGCACGGGGGCCAAGCCCCATCAGGCGGGCAACCTTTGAAGAGTTTCTTGAACTGGAGGCCAAATCCCAGACCCGGCACGAGTTTGTGGATGGCTTCGTGTTTGCCATGGCGGGCGGAACCGACTATCACAACCGTCTGGTGACCCGCTTCTTGCTCACGATTTTCAATGCGGGCGAAGAGGCAGGCTGCGAGACTTTTGCCGAAAATATGTTGCTTAAAGTGGGCTCTGCGGCCTACTACCCGGATGTGTTCGTGACCTGTGAAGAGCCCCTCGTGGGGGTGAGTTATAAGAAAACCGCCTGCTTGGTGGTGGAGGTGCTTTCCGACTCCACCGAAGCTATTGACCGGGGCGAAAAACTGCTCGCCTATCAGAAGCCGCCGGGTTTGCAGGCGTATGTGCTGGTTTCTCACCCCGCTAAGAGGCTGGAAATCTTTCGGCGGATGGACGACGGTGGCTGGCGCTACGAGGCGGTGGAGGAGGGGGCCTTGGAACTGCCTTGCGTCAACGTAGCCGTGCGCCTGGAAGAACTCTACCGGGGTCTTCCGGCCAGGTAGCGGCTGCCCTTGCGGGCGACTCCCGTGGCCGGGTAAACTGGCGGCGTACCAGCATCAATCCCCGATGGGCTCGCCGAGGCGAGGTCTCACAGCGCGGGAACCGGTACAGGCTGGCGCTGCCGAGCAGCCCAGCACCAAAGCAGGAGGCCATCATGGCAAAAATTCGGTTGGAGCACGTCTACAAGAGGTATGGCGGCAAGGTCACGGCGGTCAAGGATTTCAATCTCGAGACCGAAGACGGCGAGTTTGTGGTCTTTGTAGGCCCTTCGGGCTGCGGCAAGACCACCACCCTGCGCATGATTGCGGGCCTGGAGGACATCACCGAGGGCAAGCTCTACATCGGCGACCGGCTGGTGAACGATGTGCCCCCCAAGGACCGGGACATCGCCATGGTTTTCCAGAACTACGCCCTCTACCCCCACATGAACGTCTACGAGAACATGGCCTTCGGCCTGCGCCTGCGGCGGGTGCCCAAGGACGAGATTGACCGCCGGGTTAAGGAGGCGGCCCGCATCATCAAGATTGACCACCTCCTGCAGCGCAAGCCGCGTGAGCTTTCCGGCGGCCAGCGCCAGCGGGTGGCCATGGGCCGGGCCATCGTGCGTGAGCCCAAGGTGTTCTTGTTCGACGAGCCGCTCTCCAACCTCGACGCCAAGCTACGGGTGGAGATGCGGGCCGAAATCTCCAAGCTCCAGCGCCGCCTGGGGGTCACCACCGTCTATGTGACCCACGACCAGGTCGAGGCCATGACCCTGGGCCAGCGCATTGTGGTCATGAAGGATGGCGAGGTGTTGCAGGTGGACACCCCTCTAAACCTCTACGACTTCCCCCAGACCAAGTTTGTGGCCGGCTTCATCGGCTCACCTTCCATGAACTTCATTCGCTCGAGGGTGCAGGTCGAGGGCGGCAGCGCCTACTTTGTGGGCGAGGGTTTCAAGGTCAAGGCCAACGGAACCCTGGGGGCCAGCCTGATGCCCTACAACGGCAAGGAAGTCTGGATGGGCATCCGCCCCGAACACATCGGGCTCAAGGGCTGGACCAGCATCCCCGAAGGCGACAATGTGGTCAAGGGCAGGGTGGAGGTCGTCGAACCCTTAGGGGCCGATACCGAAGTGCACGCCGAGGTGGGCGGACACATGATGACCGCCAAAGTAGATGGTCACGCCATGGTGCTGCCCAGCGACACGGTTGAGCTGTTGGTGGATACCAGCAAACTCCACGCCTTCGAAGTGGACGGACACGAAAAAGCCATCGGTCACGCCATGGCCCAGGACACCCGCTCGGCGGCTCGAGTTTAGAGTGCTCTTTGCGTTTTGAGCCATTCGGGTCTGAACAAGCCCATACCCCCTTCGGGCATGCAAGCAGTTTTCCGCGATCCACAAGGTGAGAGCGGGTGGTAGGGG
>NZ_JANWVH010000137.1 GCF_025056915.1 Meiothermus sp.
CCGTGAGACCCCCGGTTTCCGCGCGGAGCGGCCCCCCTTCTCGAGCCAGCCGGTGCAGGGTTTCAGCGCCGTCCAGTTTGGCCCCCAGCCAGGGAGCTACTGGGTGCTTTCCGACAACGGCTTCGGCTCCAAGGCCAACAGCCCCGACTACCTGCTTAGGCTCTACCTGGTCACCCCCCAGCCCCGCACCGCCCAGGGCGGCCCCGGCAGGGTGCAGGTGAACCGCTTCATCCAGCTCCGCGACCCCAACCGGCTGATACCCTTCCCCATCCTGAACGAGAACACCCCCGAGCGGCTCCTCACCGGCTTCGACTTCGACCCCGAGTCCTTCGTCTTCACCGCCGACGGCACCCTCTGGGTGGGCGACGAGTTCGGCCCCTACCTGCTGCACTTCGACGCCAACGGGGTGCTGCTCGACCCTCCCTTCGCCACCCCGGACTTCGGCGCCGGCAAGGACCCCAGCAAGGACTTTGTGCGGGCGCCGCAGAACCACGCCCTCATCATGAACCCGGTGGCCCCCGGCCAGCCCAGCCCGGCCAACCTGCCCACCTCCCGTGGCTTTGAGGGCATGACCACCAACCCCGCCCGCACCAAGATTTACGCCATGCTCGAGGGCACCGTCTCGGGCGACCCCGCGGGCACCGTGCGCCTGATGGAGTTCGACCCCCAGGCCAAGCGCTGGGTGGGCCTCCTAGGCCGCTACCAGTTCGACGACCCCAGCCACGCCATCGGCGAGCTGGCCGTGGTCAACGAGAACGAGTACCTGGTCATCGAGCGGGATGGCCGCCAGGGGGCCGAGGCCCGCTTCAAGCGCATCTACAAGATCGACCTCACCAAGCGCGATGCCAACGGTATCTTCACCAAGGAGCTGGTGGCCGACCTCCTGAACATCGCCGACCCCCGCGGCCTGGCCCCCAGCACCCAGGGCGGGGTCTTCCGCTTCCCCTACCTCACCATCGAGGCGGTGCTGGTGCTTGACCCCAACACCCTGCTGGTCACCAACGACAACAACTACCCCGCCACCGGGGGCCGGGGCGCCGAGGTGAAGGACGCCAACGAGTTCATCTGGCTGCGCCTGCCCACAGCCCTGCGGCTCGCTCCCGGGGTGGGCCAGCCGCGCTAGACTTTTCGCCATGGGCCGGGGCTCCCGCCCCGGCCTGCGCGTTTGCACCGGGCTGCCTTAGGGATACCCTTAGAATGAGGCCCGATGAAGACCTGTGACTACCTGGTGATTGGGGCCGGCATCGTGGGGCTTAGCTTGGCGCTGGAACTCAAACGGCGCAATCCCGGCGCGCGCATCCTCGTGCTGGAGAAGGAGCGGGAGCTGGCCCAGCACGGCTCCGGGCGCAACTCGGGGGTGCTCCACGCGGGGTTCTACTACACTGCCGACTCCCTCAAAGCCCGCTTTACCCGCGAGGGCAATGCCCGCTGGAAGCGCTTTATCGAGGAGCGCGGCCTCAGGATCAACCGCTGCGGCAAGCTGGTGGTGGCCAAGAACGAGCAGGAGGTGGAGGGCCTGCGCGAGCTCAAGCGGCGCGGCGACCTCAACGGGGTGGAGACCCACCTGATCTCGCTGGAGGAGGCCAGGCGCATCGAGCCCAGGGTCAAGTCGGTGGAGCTGGTCCTCTGGTCTCCCCACACCGCCACCGTAGACCCCAAGGAGTGCATGGCTGCGGTGGCGGAGGAGTGCCGCGCGCAGGGAATCGAGATTCTTCTGGGTACGCCCTACCGGGCCCGGCGCGGCTCCGACATCCTTACCCCTAAGGAGGTCTTCAGCGCTGGCTTTGTGGTGAATGCGGCAGGGCTTTATGCCGACAGGATAGCCCACGACTTCGGCTTGGGCCTGCGCTACCGCATCCTGCCCTTCAAGGGGCTCTACCTCTACGGCAGCGAGCCCAAAGGAGCCCTGCGCACCAACATCTACCCCGTGCCCGACCTGCGCAACCCCTTTTTGGGGGTGCACTTCACCGTCACGGTGGAGGGCCAGGTCAAGATTGGTCCTACCGCCATCCCCGCCTTCTGGCGGGAGCACTACCAGGGGCTGCAGGGCTTCAATCTGCGCGAGGCGCTTTCCATCGTGTGGGACGAGGCCCTCCTGTTCCTGCGCAACGACTTCAACTTCCGCACGCTGGCCCTGGAGGAGGTCAAGAAGTACGCCCAGCCCTACCTGGTTGCCCAGGCCTCGGCCCTTCTGGAGGGGGTGCGGCGGGAGAACTTCCGCACCTGGGGCCGCCCCGGTATCCGCGCCCAGCTCTATGACCATCAGGCCAGGCGGCTGGTGATGGACTTCACCCTGGAGGGCAATGCCGAGGGCCTGCACGTGCTCAACGCCGTCTCTCCCGCCTGGACCGCGGCCATGCCCTTCGCCGAGTACCTAGCCGACCAGATCGAAAGCCTGCACAAGGGCCGGGAGCTCTCGCTCCAGGGCTAGGCGCCTCGCCAGGGGCGCCCGGTTGCCCAGCCTGCCGACCCTGCCCTAGACTCCCCTTATGAGCCCGCATCCTCTGGCGGGAAAGCCCGCGCCTTACGACGCCCTGCCCAACATTCCCCGCCTGGTGAGCCGCTACTACGCCCTGCGGCCCGACCCAACCGACCCCGCCCAGCAGGTGGTCTTCGGCACCAGCGGGCACCGGGGGAGTTCGCTTGCCGGCACCTTCAACGAGGCTCACATCCTGGCCATCGCCCAGGCCGTGGCCGAGTACCGAAAATCCCAGGGCATCAGCGGACCGCTGTTCCTGGGGATGGATACCCACGCCCTCTCCGAGCCCGCCTGGGTGAGCGCGGTGGAGGTGCTCGCGGCCAACGGGGTAGAGCTCAGGGTGGCGGAGGGGCGGGGCTACACCCCAACCCCCCTCATCTCCCACGCCATTTTGGAGCACAACCGCGGCCGCCGCGAGGGCCTGGCCGATGGCATCGTCATCACCCCGAGCCACAATCCCCCCCAGGACGGAGGCTTCAAGTACAATCCCCCGCACGGCGGCCCGGCGGATACCCGGGTGACCCAGGCGGTGCAGGCCCGGGCCAACCAGATTCTTCTGAACGGGCTGGCCGAGGTCAGGCGCTGGCCCCTGCCCAAAGCCCTCCAGGCGGCAAAGCCCTTCGACTTCGTGACCCCTTATGTGCGGCAGCTCGCGCGCACCGTGGATATGGAGGCCATCCGGGCGGCCGGGGTGCGCATAGGGGTAGACCCCCTGGGCGGGGCTGCCCTGGAGGTCTGGCAGCGCATCGCCGAGGAGTATGGGCTCGAGCTGAGCGTGGTCAACGAGCGCATCGACCCCAGCTTCGCCTTCATGACGCTGGATAGGGATGGCAAGATCCGCATGGACTGCTCCTCGCCCTATGCTATGGCCCCCCTCCTCGAGCTGAAGGGGCGCTTCGACCTGGCCATCGGCAACGACCCCGATGCCGACCGGCACGGCATCGTGACCCAGGAGGGGCTGATGAACCCCAACCATTACCTGGCCGTCTGCGTGAACTACCTCTTCCAGCACCGCCCGGCCTGGCGGCCGGAGACCGCTGTGGGAAAGACCCTGGT
>NZ_JANWVH010000138.1 GCF_025056915.1 Meiothermus sp.
TTGTTGCGTGCGCTTTGCGCTCGCCCTTCTGTATCCAGCTAATGCGGGGGTAGCAGGCTTCATCCCACGCCTCGGCTCCGTAGGCCCGCAGCAGGGCTTCTCGCTTAACCCTGGGCAAGGTTGCGCTCATGAGCACAACCGAAGAGTCCAGCGCATGGAGCCACCGCACCAGGGCTTCAATGAGGCCGCTGGTGTAGGTGTCGTAGGCGTGCACCTCGTCCAGCACCACCACCCGATTTCCCAACCCCCACAACCGCACGAAGTGGTGCTTGGTGGGCAGGACGCCCAAAAGTGCCTGGTCCACCGTACCCACGCCGTATTCGGAGAGCAGGCCCCGCTTGCGGTGGGAAAACCAGACCTGGGCCTCCACCCCTTCTTCGTTCTGGCTGGGCATGTTGGGCCGCACGATGATTTTCTGATAGCTCTCCTGTAGCTCGCTGGCCCCGTGAAGCAACTGCAGGTCGGGCTTGCGCTCGCTGCCCAGCTGGGCCAAGAAGGCCTTGACCCGCTCAAACATGAGGTTGCCCGTCGCCTGGGTGGGCAGGGCCAGGTACAGGCCCCGGTGCTGGTTGGCTGCCTGCAGGCGCAGGTGGGCGTACAAAGCGGCCTCGGTTTTGCCTTCGCCCATGGGGGCTTCAATCAGGAGCATGGCAGGGCCATTGGCCCCCTGAAGAAGGCGCTCCACTTCCCTTTGCAGGGGGCGCGCCCTGAAGGGCTCTTCGGGCGTGCCCAGGTAGCTGAAAACCTCTTCCAGTCCCTTCGGCTCGCGCAGCAGCGGTTCGCGCCGGAACCAGCCGATTTCATCGAGCTTCTTCCCCGCCCGCTCCTTGGCCTTCCGGTAATACCCGGCCAGGTCATCGCCGAGGGGGTGGAAGTCGAGGCTCGAGCCAATCCAGTCGGCGAAGCTGGTCAGGCCCGCCAGGCGCTCGAAGGCCGCGCCCCCGTAGATGCAGACCCCCGGCGCCTCGCCCACACCGAGTACCTTGAGCACGGCCTCAAAAAGCTCCTGGCGTACCTCATCCCAGGCATCTTTTCCCTTCTCTTTGCCGACCACCCTGCCCAGCTCATCCTGCGAGGCCCTGAAGCCGTGATGGCAGCCGATGGCCGCGGCCACATGCACGGCAGCGCGGGAGCACCAGCCTCTCGCTTCCAGCAGGGGAGGGAGCACCTCTTCGGTGATGACGCCATGGGGGATGTCCCCTGGGGGTGGGGTGGGGCTGATGGCCCAGCCCAGCCCGCTGCTTTGGACTTGTTCCATACCCTTGTCCCACTTTTGCTGGAAGGCCGGGCTGGCCTTGCCCAGGTCGTGCAGCCCCGCCAGGGCGCACACCCAGGCTTTGGCCCGCTCAGGCGGAAGGTTCAGGTCCCCGGCGTAAAGCTCCAGGGTCTTCTCGGGTTCTCGCTCCAGGATGGCCTCAGCGCAGGCCGCCACGTCCAGCATATGGGCCAGCAGCGGGTGCCAGGCGCCGTCTTTTTCGCTCTTGGCCCAGAGGGTTTTAGCCGCTTCGGAGAGCATAAGCTTTTTATACCTCCCCAGTGTGTCAAATCCTGTCACAAATGGCCGCCACCTGCCGGGCCTCATCAAGCCACCTCCGCCTCAGGTTCTCCGGGGCCAGCACCTCGACCCGCGCCCCCCAGCTCTGCACCCAGGACAAAAGCTCCAGGGGGAAGTTGTCGTTGTCTGTGCCTATTGTGATGGAGACCTCCAGGCTGCCGTCGGGGTGCTTTTGGATGATTTGAAGGTTGGGGTAACCACCCTCCTCCACCCGGTAGACGGCTTCGGGCCGAAAGAGCAGCCGCACCTCCAGCGGTGGCCTTCCGCTACTGCCAATGACCCCCCAGGCGTTGGAGAGGTATTGGCGGGGGTCGAAGTCTTTGGGGATGGTGTAGGCCCCGGGCTCGCCCACCAGCCGCACCCGGCGCATGCGGGAGAGCTTGTAGGTGCGCAGGGCCTGGTGGTAGCCGCGCTCGTAGCCAATCACGTACATTCCTAGATTGGTGCGGGAAACCTCCAGGAAGTAGACCTCGAGCGTCCGCTGCCTCTGCCCGGCTCGGCTTGGGTTCTGGTAGTCGAACGTGATGGCCTGGCGCTTGAACCAGGCCTCGGCCACGGTGGCCATGACCTGGCCCTGGTCTTGGTGGGGAAGGGTGCGTTGTGCGAGGTCCTGGGTGCTTTTGAGGGCCAGGGTCTGCGCCGGTTGGGGCAGGCGGCGGGCCAGCTTGTGCAGGGCCGAGAGGTAGGTGGGCTCGTAGCCTGGGGTGTGGTGGTACAGAAGCCGCAGGGCGCTGTGGGTGACCAGGGCCTCCACCGGGCTCAGCTCCTGGCTCTGCAAAAGCTGGTAGCTGGGGGAACGCCCCTGCCGCCCGATCTCGATGGCCCCCAGGTCTTCCAGCAGGTAGCGCAGGGCGGTGCGCTTACCCACGCCCAGGGCCCGGGCCAGCTCCAGCGCGGTGTAGGGGCGGGCTAAAAGCAGGTCGCGGGCTTCCATCAGGCGGCGGGCTTTTTTGTGGTTGGCGCTGTTCAGACGGAGTTCTGGATGCATATTTGGTTTATGGAATGACGGTAACCCACGAGCGTCCAACCCTCGTCCATTTTAGTTTGTTGGGCTCCGAATGCTAAGAAAGTTTGATAGAAATACACGCAGCTTTATCCGAAAGGACTCGTCTGCTCACACCTGACAAACTCTGTGAAGATTTCGGCTTCTGGCACAGTTGAGAGCCTGCTGGATACTCGCAGTTGATTTTTATCTCTAAAGCCCGCCCATCCCAAGTTCGCTTGGATACACTCTATGCATCCGCGAAGCAGGATGCAGGGGTTGGGGTAGAGATGATCAAGACCCACCACCCCCTTCTTGTGTACACCCCTGAAGTCGGCAATGGGCGGCAAAAGCAGGTTTGTCCAGATTAGGCAATTGTCGCGCTCTTCTCAGACGTGGCCGTGCATCCAAACGTCCACCGAACTATCCTGGACAAGGTTTTCTCGCAGTCGAAACGCTCATGGTCAAGATCGCTCTAAAAAGCACCCGGTAGGGTACTTGGAACCCATCCAACTCATGCGCTAAATGGCAAGAATGGGGCATGAGCCGAAACTTGCTTTCCAGGGCCTTTTGGGGTCTGGTGGCTTTGGGGCTGCTGGCGCTGGTGCAGGCCTTTTCCACCGAGCGGATGCAAGCCGACCTGCGGGCCTTGCAGTCCCAGGGGCCACGGGTGGCAGGCACCCCGGCGGTGTCGGCGGCGGGGGAGTATCTGGCTGCTGAACTTCGCAAGGCGGGGTACACGGTGGAGTTTTTTCCCTTCACCTACAGCCGCACCCGCGACCAGGGCACCAGCCTGGTGGTGGGCGGCGCTTCGTTTCCGGTGAACAGCATATCGGGCAGCCCAGGCCGCAGGGTGGAAGGGCCGCTGGCGGTGGTACCGGGGGCGGGGCTCGCGGCAGACTTTGCGGGCCTGAACCTGCAAGGCCGCATTGCGGTGGTGCGCCGGG
>NZ_JANWVH010000139.1 GCF_025056915.1 Meiothermus sp.
AGGGGGTAGGACTGCTCGCTGGCCTCGGCCCGGAAGGCCCCCACCGTGGGGGTGCCGCTGTAGGCCAGGTGAACGTGGCTGTCCATCAGGCCGGGGAGCAGGGTGGCCTGGGGCGCTTCAATCACCTGGGCTGGCTCGGGAATCGAGACCGCGCCCCTGGAGCCAAGGCCCACGATGCGGCCCTCGTGTTCGAGCAGCACCCCATTCATCAGCGGACTGCCCCCGTTGCCATCCAGGATTTGCCCGACCAGGAAAGCCTTCATACCCTCTCCTCCGGTCCCATCAACTGCTGCGAAAGTGCCCAGGCGTTCACATGCTGGTTGTGGATGCCCTGGGGGGTCTGAAGGGCCAGATGCACGAAGGCCGGGGTAATCTCGGCGGGGTCGCGCCAGATTTTGCGGGTCTCCTCGGCGTAGGTTTTCTCGCTCATGGCGGTGTGGGTGGGGGTTCCGGGGGTGAGGGTGTTGACCGCAATGCCAAAGCGCTCCAGATCCAGGGCAATCGAGCGCGAGAGCCCCTCCAGGCCCCACTTGGAGGCGCAGTAGGCTACCTCGTCGGCAAAGCCCATCACGCCTGCACGGCTGGAAACGTTGATGATGGAGCCGGAGCGCTGGCGCTTCATGACCGGGGCCACGGCCTTGCAGGTCAGGAAGGGTGCGCGAAGGTTTATGTTGAGGATGGTGTCCCAGTCCTCGAGGGTGGTTTCCTCGAGGTGCTTGAGCTCGATCACCCCGGCCACATTGGCCAGCACGTCCACCCGCGCCTGGTCGGCCACCACCCGGCCTACCAGGGCAGCGATCTCGTCGGGATGCCTCAAATCGGTAGGAACAGCCACAGCCCAGAACCCCTGCTCACGCAGGGCCTTCATCTCGGCCTCGAGCTCATCCGCCACCACATCCGCCCCGTATACGATGGCCCCCTCGGCGGCATAGGCCCTCGCCACCGCCCGTCCGATGCCACGGGCCGCACCGGTCACGATGCAGACCCGATCCCGCAACCTCATGTCGCCACCCTTCCGCCATCAATCAAGAGCCCAATGCCGGTGGTGAACGAGCTCATCTCCGAGGCCAGGTAGAGCACTGTGCGGGCCACTTCCTCCGGGGTACCCATGCGCCCCAGGGGGGTCGCGGCCATCCATCTTTCGCGCACTGCATCCGGGTCGGCTGCCTTTTCCAGGTTGCGCTGGTTCATGGGGGTATCAATCACCCCAGGGCAGATGGCGTTCACACGGATGTTCTCACGGGCATACTCGATGGCCAGAATCCGCGTCAGGGACATGATGGCGCCCTTGGATGCCCCGTAGCTGAGGTTGCCCCCCACGTTGGCAAAGGCACTGACCGAGGAGTTATTGACAATGGTGCCGCCCCCGGCCTGGCGCAGCAGCGGAATCGCGTGCTTGCAGCCAAAAAAAGTGCCCTTGAGGTTGATGGCCATCACCCGGTCAAACAGCTCCTCGCTCACTTCGTGGCTGGGGGTGACGGGCTGCTCGATGCCGGCGTTGTTGAAGAGGGTGTGGAGGCCGCCGTATTTACTTTTGGCGGTGCCGATCAGCCGGATCACCTCGTCCTCTTTGCTCACATCGCAGGGCACAAAGGTGGCCTCGCCGCCCAGGTCCTTGATCTCCTCAACAGCCCGCTGGCCGCCCCTCGTATCCACATCCCCGAGCACTACCTTTGCGCCCTCCTGGGCGAACAGGACTGCGGTGGCTTTGCCAATGCCGTTCGCCGCCCCGGTCACCACGGCCACCCTGCCCTCAAGCCACCCTTCCGACCGCTCGCTCACAGTCCCACCTGCTCGGGTTGGAGAATTACATCGGCCTGCTCCAGATGCTTGATGACCATGCGAATATGGAAGCGGGCAGCCTCCTCAGCCGCATCTGGGTTCCGGCTGGCAATGGCCTCGTAGATGGCCTCATGTTCGGCCCGCACGTCGTTGCGGGAACGGCTGGTACCGCTCGCAGGATCGGTCATGCGGCGGATGGTATTGCGCCGGTAGACTGAAACCAGCTCGGTGGTCAGTTCGGAGAAGCGCAAAAGGTGGCGGTTTCCGGCAACCTTGTAAATCAGGTGGTGGAAGTTCAGGTCGCTTACCCACAGGGCCGAGAGGTCGTCCTCCTGCTCAGGGGTTTCCCAAGCCCGCAGGTAGGTCTCGAGCTGCTTGAGGTCTTTGGCACCGATGCGCTCGGCAGCCAGCCGCGAGGCCAATCCGTCGTGGGCCATGCGGCACCAGTACAGGTCGATCACGTCCTCGAGCTTCAGGATGGGCACCTTTAGCTTGCCGCCATCATCCTCAAGAAGGCCGCGCTCCTTCAACATGACCAGCGCGTTGGAAACGGGCGTGCGGCTGACGTTCAGTTCAGCAGCCAACTCAACCTCGATCAGAACCCGACCAGGTGCAAGTTCGCCATTCACAATGCGTTCCCGGATGTTGCTGTACACCTGTTCGCGCAGAGCCGGCCCTCGGCTTATCAAATCGCCCCTCCCTTTCTATATCCTCTTGCGTTCAGCATTCTGCATGCAGAATTCAGGAATGTCAAGGAGTGTATTCCACATTGCACAATCTGTCAAGACCGGTGAAGGCAAGGGGGGGCGAGTGTGTGAGACGCTGTGGCTCCCACTCGTGAACTCAAATTCCAAGCAGACAACTCCCTGCAGAACAGACCGCGCTTGCTGGGAATCCAGAACCTTCGTCCCCTCACCCACCCAAAGAACCTTTCCCCCTCCAGGGCGATGGCGTCGCTGGTCTTGTGCGCGGAGTTGAAAGACCTCCAGCACCTCGCTCCTACGACCCAGCCGAAGAAATGCGCCTGTGCCCGGGCGCATGCGTGTCTTCGCTGGTGGATAGCAAACGTGCCGTACTGTGGTGAGGAGCGCGGCACTCGCCTTGAAGGAGCTGGCCACGGCGGCCTCGGCCAGCATGTCCCCGACCTGGGCCCCGATGCCGTGGATCCGCAGGATGCGGTTCGGGGAGCGGCGTCGTCCCGCAAACCGAACAACCCCGGACTGCCCGTCCGAGGCATTCATGGTTCCAGGCCCACTCGTGCTCCGGTTCAGGCCTCCAGAAGCAGGCATTCCAGGCCAGAAAAGCTGAGGAAATCACGGTCAAAGGTCACCAGGCGATACCCTCCGGCCATAGCAAAAGCGGCTAAGTAGGCATCGGTCCATAGCCGGGGTGGAAACCCCCTCGCCACCAAGTTCGCCAAGACCTCCTCCAGGCCATCGGGCTCCTCCAGCAGGGGAATGCTCGAGCCAACCCTAAGCTCCCGGTAAATACCCCAGGCCTCCCCC
>NZ_JANWVH010000013.1 GCF_025056915.1 Meiothermus sp.
AGCTTTTGACCTCACTTGGCTGGGATCTCACCGAGCTTCACTAACCTAGAAGCAGGCATGTGCAAAAGTAAGGGGGTTCAAGTAGGGTTTACTCTTGAAGAGGCTGTTCTTTGTGAAGCAACCCAGACTTGTGGGCCTCAACCAACCTCCGCAGGGCTTTACCCCTATGGGAGTAAGCAGCTTTTTGCTCGAGGGTCATCTCGGCAAAGGTTTTGCCCACCTCGGGCAGGAAAAACAGGGGGTCGTAGCCGAAGCCCCACTCCCCCCGGGGTGCTTCGAGGATCTCCCCTTCGGTCTCACCCCGGTAGAGTTCCATGTAGCCATCCGGGTAGGCGATCACCAAAACGGCCACAAATTTGGCTTTTCGCTCGCCCCTGGGAATGCCTTTGAGGCGCTCGAGCAAATACACATTGCGCTCGATGTCGGTTTTCTTGTTGCCGTAGCGGGCCGAGTACACGCCGGGCTCGCCCCCTAGGGCAGCGACCTCGAGGCCCGAATCGTCGGCCAGGGTGGGCAAACCGCTGTGCTTGGCGGCAAACGCCGCTTTCAGCACAGCGTTGTCTTCAAAGGTAGAACCCTCCTCCGGAGGCATCTTGAATGGGTAGTCGAGTAAGGAAAAAAGCGTCCAGCCCAGGGGCGCAAGTCCTTCTTTAATCTCGCGGTACTTACCTGGGTTGGAGGTAGCAATCAGCAGACGCATCACAAACTATCTTATCCAAAAGTTAGGGCTTCAAAAGCACAAGACCCTTGCCTGATAGGCCGCTGAGTCGGCAAGATAACCCTACACCTCTCGCTGAAAAAGTTTCACCCAAGCATATCTACACCTGGGGGCGGGTTATAGGAGTCTTCTAGCTCCAGGCTGGCGTCCGGCAGTGGGTTCCGGCTTCTTATCCACTTCGATGTACCAGCTGCCCGTGTACCCGTCGTACCATCTCGGGAATCTGGGCCAAGCCCAGTTCCAACATGGCCTGATAGATGGCTTTGGGCACCGGGCGGCCCTCCCCCGCTCCATGCAGTTCGATGATGTCGCCTGATTGGGTTGCCACCACCGTCAGGTCGGCCCAGGCGTTCTCGTCTTCAATCTGGGTCAGGTCTAGCAGCAGGGTGTTCTCGCCCATCCACCCCACGCTCACCGCGGCAAACTCGGTCAGGGGCCACTCGTCCAGCTTGCCCTGGTTCACCAGCCGGTCCATGGCCACGTGCAAAGCGGCATAGCCCCCTAAGAGAGAGGCCACACGGGTTCCCCCATCGGCCTGGAGTACATCGGCATCAATCACCACCGTCTTGTTGGGCAAAAGGCTCAAATCCAGGGCAGCCCGGAAGGCCCGACCCAGGAAGCGCTGAATCTCCGCTGTCCGACCCGATATCTTCTGGCGCTCGCGCTCCTTGCGTTCTCTTGTGGAGCGGGGAAGCAGGTTGTACTCGGCCATCAACCACCCTTCGCGCCCCGAGACATGCCGGGGCACGCCTTCGGTCAGGGAGACATTGACCAGCACTCGAGTGTTGCCCAACTCCACCAGCGCCGACCCCTCGGCATAATGCACGTAGCCCACCCGTATGGCCAGTGGGCGCAGTTCGTGGGCCTGTCGCCCGTCTTTGCGCTTCATCTGCGAGACTTTACCACCGAGAAGGGATATTTGCCAGCCGGAGCCAGCGCCAGCAGACGCTCCAAGTCCCCTTCATACCCCGTCCCTGCTCTGGTTTCACGATCTGGGCAGGGCAGGCGCTGGTCATTGGGCACCGAACCCTCCGGCGATACCCATTGCCAACACGTTCGACCCAAACGCCCTTTGGTGATTTCCAACCACCCTCCCTCACGGTGGGGTGCGAAAATCGAAGAAGGATAACCGCCATCGAACAGGTATGGGAGTTGTGCACTTTGCCCAAAGCCGCTATAATCTCTCGGCGTGCCGGTGTAGCTCAGCGGTAGAGCACTCGATTCGTAATCGAGCGGTCGTCGGTTCAAATCCGACCACCGGCTCCAACCAGCCTCCCCAAAATCGCAAACCTTTGGCTGGCTAACCCAACTGCTTCTGGAGCCACGGTGCCAGGTCGGTCAGGCTGTTCATCTCGGGAACATGGCTGGCCAGAGGGCCGTGAAGGATAAGCGGTACCGGGTTGAGGGTGTGCAGGGGGTGCCAGGGCTCTTCGGCGTTGCCGTGGTCAGCTGTGAGCACCAGGGTGAGTTCAGATCCCGCATTCAGGAAGCCATAAACGAACCGATCCAGCTCCACAAATCGCTCGTCTAACTTCTCTGGCTGGCGGTGGGCAGTGTAGTCCAGCGCCCAGTTCTCCAGGATGGTCAGGTGATGTGCCTGGGCCAGCTCGGCAAAGCGCTGGCCGGCAGCCTCGGGTTCAGGCCAGAACGCGGGCAAAAGGGCCTTGGGATGGTTCATTTGAAGCAGCTCCAACCCGGCCACCCTAGCCGCATAGGCGAAAGACGAAAGCAAGTTGCGACGGCTCTGTGTCACCCGTTCCAGGTATTCACCCCGGTACCCGTTGGCATGCCACACCCTTAAGCCCCGCCGGGCTGCCCAGACCTGAATGCTGTGCTCTTCCAGCAGCGTTTGCAGCCGGCGCAAGGGGTGAGGCCCCTGATGGTGGCCCAGCATCCGGGCCGCTTTAACTCCGGTTAGCAAAGCCGTCTGGCCGGTGCCCGACTGGGGCAAACCTTCCACCCCCTGCCGGGCATCCAGAACACGATAGGCCAGATGGGGCTGACTAAAGGGCTGGTGGCTGAACCCACCGCTCAAACCGCGTAGGGTGGGCAAATCCAGGCGCTGGAGTGGACTGCGGGGGTCGTCCGAAAGCCCCCACCCGTCCACGAACAAAAAGGCCAGCACCAGGGCATTGTGCGACCTTTACCGCCAAAGGTCAAACCGGCGACAAGGCAAATGGTGAGCGAGAACGGCGATGATGGCGGTACAAAGGTCACCGGATCGGAAGATGCCCCTGTTGTTCCAACGAGGCCTACGCCCTCGCGGGTAGGTCGCAAGACTCGTGGATCATGGGTTCGATTCTGCGTGGGCTTGCACTTTGGAGCAGGTTTTATGCGTTGCCGCTCTGAGCAGGTAGGCCAAAACTCAACGGGCCATGCCTGGGCCGGCCCCTACCCCCAATATGCAACATACGACACAACCATCTCGCTTCGAGAGGCCAATGATGTTACGGGAAAGGAGTCAGGTATGCCAATACGTTCAGCAAGCGCAGTTTGGAAGGGCACTTTGAAAGAGGGCCAGGGCCACCTGAAGCTGGAAAGCGGGGTGTACGAAGGCCCTTATACCTGGGCCTCGAGGTTCGCCGATGCTGCCGGCACCAACCCCGAGGAGCTGATTGGGGCAGCCCATGCGGGCTGCTATGCCATGTTTCTTTCGGCCCTGCTCACCAACCACAACACCCCACCCGAGGAACTCAGCGCCACCGCCAGGGTACACCTGGGCGAAGGCCCCACCATCACCAAGATTGAGCTTCACCTGGTGGCCAGGGTGCCCGGTATCAGCGCCGAGAAGTTCCTGGAGCTGGCCCAGGAGGCCAAAGCCAAGTGCCCCATCTCCAAGGCCCTGGCGGCAGTTCCCGAAATAACCCTGGACGCACGGTTGGCCTGAGCGGCGGTCGGCAGGGTTGGTACGGAACCGGAAATCCTCATGGCGCCTCCCACCCCTGCGCCTCACCCGGTGCGGCGAAATGTCCGTGGCACAGCAAAGACCCCGGCACCGGGCATTCGTGGGAGGCGCTCTCACTTGAGCATTCATTCTGCTTGAACATCTATAGCGCCAGCGCCCGGCGTAGTGTTGAATAGAGGCGTGGAGCCAGACATTGCCCTGATGTCGCGCCTCGCCAGAGGAGATGAGCGTGCCCTGGAAGAGCTATACCGCCGCTATAGCCCCTCGCTGTACGCGCTGCTCCTGCGGATGCTCCAGAGCCGTGAGGAGGCCGAAGAAATCTTGCAAGACAGCTTTGTTCAGTTCCACCGGGAGGCCGCCCGCTACCAGACCGAGCGCGGGAGCGTGACGGCCTTCCTGTTCACCATTGGACGAAATCTGGCCCTTTCCCGGCTGCGCAGCCGCAAAGCCAGACCCCAAAAGCTGGAGAGCCACGACCTGCACAGCCCGGAGCAGGAGTTGGGACTGTGGCGGGAGGACGACCCCACCGACCGGATTCTGGTCCGGCGGGCTTTAGCGCGGCTCGAGCCCACCGACCGGGTGCTGCTCGAGGAGGCTTTTTTCGATGGCTACAGCCACAGCGAGCTGGCCGAACGCCACCAGCTGCCGCTGGGCACGGTCAAGACCCGTTTGCGCCGGGCCCTGCTCAAGCTGCGCGCGTACCTCGGCGGGCCGCAGGTCTCGGAGGAAGCATGAAAGACCCCCGCGAGTTGCTGCCCGACTATGCGCTGGGGCTGCTGGAGGGTGAAGAGAAGGCCCAGCTCGAGCACGCCTTGCAAACCTCCCCCGCACTGCGCCAGAAACTCTCGGAGCTCCAGGCGGTGTTGCTGCGTCTTCCCGAGGGCCTGCCGCCGGTAGCTCCACCGCCAGGCGTTTGGGCCCGGATTCAACGAAGAACCTTCCCAAAGCGCAATTACCTGCCCTGGGCGGCTGCCGTGCTGGTGCTGCTGGGGCTCTGGTTGGGGGGCTGGAGCGTGGGGTTATACCGCCAGTACCAGGCCCTCGCCCAGGAACAGGCCTTGCTGGCCCGCTGGCTGGCCGACCCCGAGGTGAAATGGCGACCCATCAAGAACAGCGAAGGCCGGGCCTTTGGCACCATGCTGTGGCGGGAGGAGGGGCCTTGCTTAATGGTATTGAAGGAGCCCCCTCCTGCGGGCAAGGTCTACCAGGCCTGGGGCCGCAAAAGCGGCGCAGACCCGGTTTCGCTGGGGGTTTTTTCGGGGCGGGTCTTCGAGACCGACTACGAAGGGTTCGACTTTATGGGGGTGAGCCTCGAGCCCCCCGGCGGCAGCCCCCAGCCTACCGAGCCCCTGGGCCGGGTGCCCACCTCATAGCCTTGATTGCGCTTTCCACGAATACCCGGCACCGCAATGACCGCCGTACCGGTGCAAGCACTACCGGTGCAAGCACTAGGGCATTTGGAGCAAGCACTAGGAACAAGCTCTCGTGGGAATCGCTTTATACCCGATACCACAGCCGCGTCAGCCATTTGAAAGCCCGCAGCGCTGCGGTCACGATGCGCCCATACCAGCCTCTTGGAAGCCAGCTCGGGCCGGTGACGGGAATAAAACGCTCGATGGCAATGGTCTGCACCTCGGTAAAGCGGTAGAGCCCTTCCTTACCGTGCCGCCGCCCCAGCCCCGAGGCCTTGAAGCCCCCCATGGTCGCATCCATCGAGGCCCAGGCAGCGGCGTAGCTCTCGTTGATGTTGACCGTTCCGGCCTGGATGCGGGCGGCCACCTCGCGGCCTTTGCGGCGGTCTCGAGTCCAGACACTGGCATTGAGGCCGTACTCGCTGTGGTTGATGAGGGTGAGCACCTGCTCGAGGTCGCTGAACTTGTACAAACTCACCACCGGGCCAAAGGTTTCCTCTGCGTAAACGCGCATCTCGGGGGTTACGTCGGTCAGAATGGTCGGCTCGAAAAAGAGGGGCCCCAGGTCGGGCCGGGGCCGCCCGCCCGAAAGCACCCTGGCCCCTTTGGATACCGCGTCCTGTACATGTGCCAGCACGGTGTCGAACTGCCGCTGCACGGTCAGGGAGCCCATCTGCGAGCGGTGGTCGAGGGTGGCCCCCAGCCGCAGGGCCCGGGTTTTTTCCACAAAACGCTGGGTGAAGGCTTCGAAGACCTTTTCGTGAACAAAGATGCGCTCGAACGAGACACAAAGCTGTCCCGCGTTGGCAAAGGCCCCGTGAATGGCCCCGTCCACGGCGGCCTCGAGGTTGGCATCTTCCAGCACCAGCATAGGGTTTTTGCCGCCGAGCTCGAGGCTTACCCCAATCAGCCGCTCCCCGGCCTGCCGGGCCACCTTCCGCCCGGTGGGGGTGCTGCCGGTCAGGGCGATGAAGTCGGCGGAGCTCACCAACGCCGCCCCCACTTCCGCCTCGCCGGTCACAATCTGAAACAGCCCGGGTGGCAGACCCGCCTCTTCCATCTGGGCCTGAACCCACAGCGCGGTGAAGGTGGTCTGGGGGTCGGGCTTCAGCACCACCGCGTTGCCGGCCATCAGGGCCGGAATCGGCTCACTCACCGCCATGACCAGCGGATAGTTCCAGGGCGAGATGACCCCCACCACCCCCACCGGGTGGCGGTATTCCCAGGTCTGGGTCAGGCCCACAAAAGTCCCGCCAGTTCGCCGGGGCCGCAGCCAGCCAGGGCTGCGGGTGGCGTAGAACTGCGCCACGATGGCCGAGTCCAGGAGCTCCTCCTGGGCATCGCGACGGGCCTTGCCGGTCTCGTACTGGGTCAGGTCCAGGATTTCGACCTGCCGTTGCAGCAACAGGTCGTGAAAGCGCAGCATGATGCGCGCTCGAGCTTTGCAATCCACTTTTGCCCATGCAGCCTGGGCCGTTCTGGCCCGCTGGACTGCTTGCTGGACATCCTCGGGGGTGCAAATCGGAATGACCCCCAGCACCCCCCCGTCGAAAGGGGCGTAAATGGTTTGGCAGGCCCGCTCCCCAAACAACGCGACCCGCCCTGCCAGTTGC
The DNA here is from genome assembly GCF_025056915.1 of Meiothermus sp. Classification (GTDB taxonomy): domain Bacteria; phylum Deinococcota; class Deinococci; order Deinococcales; family Thermaceae; genus Meiothermus. The sequence goes on from NZ_JANWVH010000013.1 coordinate 6,649, forward strand.
TCCAGCAGTTCGGGCGTAAATTGCGGGGCCTCGCGGGGCGGGTTAATCACACGGAGGCGTCCGGTTTCAATCATGTTCAGAGTTTATGGTGCTCCGAAGTGAAAAGGCCGTCAAGTGAGGGACGCTCCATTGCCTGAACCCCGCCGGCGGGCTAAAAACCTTCGCAAGCGCTCCGCCCATTCTGGGTTCAGGGTGAACTCGTAGACCCACTGCACCACCTCGAGGCTATCCTCACCCGGATCGGTCTGACCCAACAGCAAAGCAGCCTTGGGAGCATAGGGGTCGTCGGGGTGGGCCATGAGGGCCTGGCTTAGCTGTTTCTGGGCCAGGGCAGGCTCCAGGTACTTTCAGTGCAGGGCCCGTTCGGTCTGGCCCACCTCGAGCCACCTGGGGGATCTACCAGCCCCCTCCAAAAACCCGCACCAACGAACAACCGTTCCGAGTCCAAATGCAAACTTGATGGTCTGCGAATCAGAAGCCTTCAATAAGTCTCGTATCAGATGGAATTAGAGCCCCTTGAAACCTTCGGGAACCGGTAAGGTTCGAATGCGGTTCAGGGGCCACCAGACCGCATTGGCCCGACCCGCAATCGAGGCCGTGGGAACCGGCCCAAAGGTGCGCGAATCCTCCGAGCCGCCAAAGGTTCGGTTATCGCCCATAACAAAGTAATAGCCAGGTTTGAGCTTCAGCGAGCCGGTAAAGCAATGCTCCCCGCTGTTGCTCCGCTGCAAATCGTCGGCGCTGGGCGGCACGAGCATTTCCAGGGTGGGTTTGAGATACTCGGGCAGCTCTTCGGGGGAAAAGCGCACCTGCTGCTGGGTAATGAGGGCGGTAAGCTTCTGGTTGGCATAGCAAACCACCGGGTAACTGTCGGGGTAGGGGGTCAGGGAAGCCGTGATGTGGAGTTCATTGAGGGGTTTGCCGTTGATGTAAACCACGCCCTCGCGCAAACTGATTTCGTCCCCCGGCAGGCCGATGATGCGCTTGATGAAAAAGGCCCGGAATTGAAAACCCAGCACCGGAAACTCGGCCACCGCATTGGGCGTCCCCTCGGGCGGCTTAACGATGGCCACCTCACCCCGCTGCCACTGCAGCAGGCCGAGCCGAACCAGCCAGGTCTCGTATTTGGGCACGAACACCCGCTCCCCGTTGAGCAAGGTGGGATTCATCGAACTGCCCACCACACCCACGGTGGTAAAGACGAAGGTGGTGAACAGGAAAGCCAACAAGAGGGCCTCGCCCACCTGGCGAAACCATTCCTTGAACAGGTAGTCAAAAAAGTTGCGCATCGTAAAGAGTCCCCTTGGTCTTGGCCGAAGCCCGGCCCATAGCATATCGCACCACGGCCTCAAGCCCGGGCGCTCCCCGGATTATGGCGCTTGCCAAGTAGGAGCGCATGAGTCGGGCAATTCACCTAAAACCTTAACTGGGCCTGTGAGGCTGCCCTGCGGCCCGCCTCGACAATCTCCTCCAGGCGGCCGAACTGCTCGATTCCAACCCCGGGCAGTTCGGGGCGTATGTAGAGTTCGGGGGGGTAGAGCGAGCGCCTTGCTGCGGTCAGGTGGTTTTGCATAATGTCTATGGCCCGACGCACCTGGCCGATGGCAGAACGGGGAACCCCCGGCAGTCGCATTTCGGGGGTCACATCTACGGCCAGCACGTATTTGGCCCGCATGAACCGGGCGGCATCCACCGGCAGGTTGTCGAGCACCCCCCCATCCACGTAGGTTCGGCCTTCGTACAGAACCGGCGCCACCAGCCCTGGGTAGGCCACCGAGGCCAGCACCGCCCCCGGCAGGTCGCCTTCGGAAAAATAAGCCAGCTTGCCGGCCTCGAGATCCACCGCCGTGACCACCAGCTTCTTCGAGAGTTGCTCAAAGCGGGGGGGCAGGTGCCGGGCCAAAAAGTCGCGCAGACCGCGCTGCGAGATCAGGCCGGGCCGGGGCACCAGGTCGAGCAGGCGCAACCAGGGGGTCGAACGGGAAATCTCGAGAATTTCGGCGGGCCTTTTCCCTGAGGCGTATAAGGCCCCGATCACCCCGCCCATGCTGGTTCCGGCCACCACCTCGGCATCAAAACCCTGGGCCTCGAGCACCTCCAGCACGCCAATGTGGGCCAGTCCCCTGGCCCCACCCCCCGACAACACCAGACCGCGCACCCTGCAACCTCCCGTCAAAAAGCCAGCCCAATTCTAACCATGCCACAGCCCCATCAAGGCCCGGCCCCCATGCGCTCGGACTCTGCCAGCCCTTGACCCTGCTCGGCAAGGGATAGCGCTATTTTGCCCAGGTTATCGGTTGAAAATCGGTATAGTGATGCATGTGGGGCTGGCCGGCATCACTCTGGAGGGCCGATACAAGGTCATCCGACCCATTGCCCGTGGAGCTTTGGCAACGGTCTACCTGGCCTTTGATGTGCACGGCACCCCCTATGCGCTCAAGGTGTTCCCCAAGGGCTTTGAGGGGCGGGCCGACCGCGAGTGGAAGGTGGGGGGGCAGCTCAAACACCCCCACATCAACCCGGTGCTCGCCCGGCTGAGCGTACCCCACGACGGCACCGAAAACCCGGCGGTTTTGCTGGCTTATGCCCCCGGCAGCCGTCTTTCCGAATGGCGCAAGGACCACCCCAAAAAGGTTCTTGGGGTGTTCAGGCACCTGCTCGAGGCCCTCGCCCACATGCACAGCCAGAGCCTGGTGCACCGCGACGTCAAGCCAGACAATCTGGTCGTGGACGGTACCGGCGAGGCACGTCTGGTGGATTTCGACCTGTCCGGCCCGCAAAGCGAGCGTTTTAGCCAGAGGGTTCGTCTGGGAACCATCGCCTATATTGCCCCCGAGCAGATCAGGGGGCAGTCACCCACCCCGGCCTCGGATATGTACTCGGCAGGCATCCTGCTCTACTGGGCCATTGCGGGTGAGCTGCCGTTTGTAGGTGAGCCCGTAGAGGTCATGAACGCCCACCTGAATCTGCCCCCCCCGCCCCTGGTCGCCGCTCCCGAGAGCGGCCTGATGGTTACCGCAGAGCTACAGGCCTACCTCGACCGACTCATAGCCAAAGACCTGACCAGGCGGTATGCCAATGCCGTCGAGGCCCTGCGCGATTTTGAGGCCATGGGGCTTTTACGGGCCACCTAGAGCGCTCTTCGCATATTAAGAGCCATCGAGTTCGAGATAGCCTGGTTCTGAACAGAACGGTGGCCGCCTGGAAACTCGAAAACATGCACCTAGGCCCAGACGCAACGCAGACACTTGTCCCTTCTCGTTTTCGTGGGCGGCCACGTCTGTGAGGGGCGCGATAGAGCGTTTTTCGCACAGCAAGAGCCCCTCGACTTCGGGAAAGCTTTGTCCCGGACAGATGGCCGACGGGGAACTCAAAACCCCAGCGTGCGCCGGGCTCGAGCCACGCTGGGGTGCGTAACAACCGTCAAAGGCCCGTCCGAATCCCGTTTTCGTGGGCGGCCAGGTTCGTGAAGAGCACGCTGTATTAGTTGACCGCCAGCCGGGCCGGTTTCGCGCTAGCGCTTGGACAGCGGCTTGTAGGGCAGGTCCAGTTTTCCCGTGTAGTGCGAGTCTGGGCGCAGCAGGCGGTTGTCAATTCGGGTGTACTCGAGGATGTGGGCACACCAGCCCGAGATGCGGGCCACCGCAAAGATTGGGGTGAAGAACTCGAGGGGATAGCCTAGGTCGGAGTAAACCACCCCCGAGTAGAAGTCCACATTGGGATAGATGCCCTTGGGGTTGTAGATGGCGCCGGCCTGCCGTTCGATTTCTTTCAGAATGGCGTATTCCTTGCTGTGCCCGTGTTTGGCAGCCACTTCGCCCGCGTACTTGTCGAGCACCCCCGCCCTGGGGTCGTAGGACTTGTAGACCCGGTGGCCCATCCCCATCACCCGGCCTTTTTTAGCTTGCAGGTCGGCCAACCACGAACTGACCTTCTCCGGCGAGCCGACCTCGGCAATCATTTTCATCACCGCTTCGTTGGCCCCACCGTGACGCGGGCCCTTGAGCGCGCCAATGGCGGCCACAATGGCGCTGTAGATGTCGGCCTGGGTGGAGTAAGCAGCGATGGCGGTGAAGGTAGAGGCATTGAAACCGTGCTCGGCTTGCAGAATCAGGGCCACGTCCATCAGCTTGGTCTCCTCCTTGCTGGGCACCTTGCCGTTGGACATGTAAAGGAAGTTGGCCGCATGGGACAAACCCTTGCGCGGCGAAAGAATTTTCTGCCCTTCGCGGTGGCGCTTGGTCGCGGCCACGATGGTGGCAAACTTGGCAATCAGTGAGAGCGATTTCTCGTAGAGCGCTTCGGGGGAAACATCGCTTTCGGTCTCGTCGGCCATGCCCAGCTCGCTGACCGCAGTTCGCAGCATGGACATGGGGTGGGCATTGCGGGGGAACTGCCGGATCTGTTTGATGATCGAAGGCGGCAGCGCCCGCAGGGAGGCCAGCCTGGCGCTGAACTCTTTTAGCTCGGCCCGGTTGGGTAAGTGGCCGTGCAGCAGTAGGTAGGTCACTTCCTCGAAGGTCGCGTACTCGGCGAGGTCCTGGATTTTGTAGCCGCCGTAGTACAGGCGGCCCTGGTCTCCATCAATGAAGCACAGGCTGCTTTCGGTGAAAATTACATCTTCCAGACCCCGGGCAATCGTCACAGTTGCACTCATGATTTCTCCTTGAACTGTTCGAGCCGATGACGGCTTCAGCCTGTGTATTGTATCGCGTTCCTACACCGAAATACCGCAGAACAGCTCATAATCTTGCAGTGTAGTTACACTCGGTTGGTCGCCACAAACCGGGCAGTCGGCGCGGCGAGGGAACCGGATGGTACGGAAGTGGGCTTCTAGCCCGTTGTAGACCAGGAGCCTGCCGGAGAGGGTTTCGCCCTGCCCCAGCAAAAGCTTGAGCGCCTCGGTGGCCATCAGGCTGCCGATCACCCCCGGCAGCACCCCAAAAACCCCGGCTTCGGCGCAGCTCGGAACGGTTCCGGGTCGGGGGGGCTGCGGGTACAAACAACGGTAGCAGGGGCCGTCCCGGTCATGAAAAACCGAAAGCTGTCCTTCAAACTGGTGTATAGCGCCGTACACCAGGGGCTTGTTCAGCAATACACAGGCATCGTTGACCAGGTAGCGGGTCGGGAGGTTGTCGCTGCAATCTATGACCAGGTCGTAGGCGGCCAGGATTGAGAGGGCGTTGTGCGAGTCCAGCTTGCAATGGTAGGCCTCCACCTGTACGTGAGGGTTGAGGCTGTTCAACCGGGCTTTGGCCGCATCGGCCTTGGGCTGCCCGAGGGCCTCGGTACCGAACAACACCTGCCGCTGCAGGTTGGAGAGGCTCACCACGTCCATTTCGACAAGTCCCAGTCGGCCCACGCCGGCTGCGGCCAGGTACATCAAGACCGGCGAACCCAGGCCGCCCGCCCCCACCACCAGGGCCGAACCCTGCTTGAGCCGGGCCTGACCGGCCCCGCCCACCCCCGGCAGCACAATGTGGCGGGCGTAACGATCCAGCTCTTCCTTCGTCCACATAGGCGTTCTTAAGCCTACCCAATCGGCTCAAGGCTCGCATCCTACCGCGTCCTCGTGCTGAATGACCACTTGATCGCCCTCGGGCAGCCGGTAGGCCCGCACCTCACCGGTCTGCATGTCGAAAATCACGTAAGGAACCCGCCAGAAGGCTTGCGAGCGATCGGTTTCGCTGGGCCGGGCGGGGCCCCTGGGGTGCGAATGGTAGATGGCGACGAGCTCGAGGCCCTCCTTTTCGATGCGCCGCAGCACCTCAACCAGGGCCTGGCCATCGGCCTGGTAGCGCTCATGCGGCGCAGGGTGCACATTTTCCAGCGGCCAGACCTGTTTGACCCAGCCCCGCTGGCCTACCCAAAGCCCCACCCCTTCGCGGGGCAGCGCGGCCCGGAGGTGGCTCAGGGTTTGCTCGAGGCAGCTCTGCGGAAGCCGTAGCATGGCTAGTCGCTCGCCTCCAGCAAGAGCACCTCGCTCAAAAACCGGTTGAAGGGCAGCAGCTTGCGAAACACCTTCTCCACCCTGTCGAGCAGCTGCCCGGAAAGCACCTCCTCTTCCGCAAGGCGGTATGAAACCGTAAAACTGCGCTGCTTGAGGTCTTCAATCAAGGGATGGTCAGCGCTGTATCCCCTGGGTGGACGGATTAGTTTGCCCTCCCCATCCAGTTCAAACCTGCCTCGCAGTTGCAGCCAGCGTGGGTCTTGGCGGGCAATGGCCGCCCGAATGCGGCGGAGGTTTTCAGGCTCGGGCATCCATATTCCGGCCCCCAGAAAGCAGTTGTCGGGCTCGAGGTGAATATAAAACCCCGGCAGATGAACATCCTGGCCCAGGCGGTGGCGAAACTGCGCGGCGGCATGGGTCTTGTAGGGCGCTTTGTGGGCGCTATAACGGGTATCGCGGTGGATGCGGAAAAGGCTGCGGGGGCTGGCGATATAGTCCGGGCTGATCCGCTCCAGGCGGGGGGCCAGGTCCTCGATGAAGCGTAAAAACGGCTGGCGAACCAGGGCCTCGTAGCGGGGTTTGTTGGCCTGGAACCAGGCCCGATGGTTGTTGTAGCGCAGTTCTATCAGGAACTCAAACAGTCCGGCCTCGAAGTAAGCGCCTTTGCTGGGAAGCACACGGGGCACCCTCTCAAACTACCGCCCGCCTCAATCCAGAATTGTTCGTCGTTCCCGATTCAGCCCCAGGGCTTTGGGTAACGAAGGCTGGCCGCTCTTGAACCACCAAATACGACGCCGGTTCCCATGTCCGTTGAGGTTGGGGAGCCGCTGCCTTGTGCCCGATGAGGGAGTGCAACGATACCCAGGGAGAGCCCCTTTGCCAGACGCACCTCCACTTCATCGGCTACCTCGAGGGAGCCAAGCCGGGGCTCTAGTCGAGCTGTGCCAGCGCCGCCTGAAGCTGCTCCGGGCTCATGTAGCCGCGCACTTCCCCAACCAGCTTGCCCCTCGAGTTATAGAAAAAGTTAGAGGGGTAGCCGTTCACCCGCAACGAACTGGAAACCGTGCGAAGGGCATCCTGATACACCACTGCGCTGGAGAAACCCCTGGTATCGTGAAACTGCCGCACCAACTGCGCAGGCTCGCCATCGTTTACAAACGCAAACTGCACATCGGAACGCCGCCGGGCCACCTCCTCGAACTCGGGCAACTGCCGCTGGCAGTAGCTGCACCAGGTAGCCCAGACCGTGAGCACGGTAGGCTTGCCGCTTTGCAGCACAGCACTGCCGCCATCGAGCCGGATTAGCCGGGCCTGTGGCAAATCTCCGGCCCTCTGGGGCGGCGAAGAAAGCAGGGCCATGACCAGCAATCCCACCAAAATAAGCCCTACAAAACCAAGCTGCACGGCGGGGGATAGTTTTTTGGGCGTACCTTCCATCCTGCTAAAGTTTAGCAGGGTTCGCCCGCTCCAAATGTTCGCACATACCGCTGTTCAGACCTGGGCCTTCACCGACCCCTACCTTTCGCTGGGGTGTAGCCGATTCGATGAGGTTTGACCATGAAAGCGTCGAGGGGATTGTCAAATCGGCAAACCAAAAACCATTCGAGGATGCACCTTCCGAGTGGAACCTGGTAGGAAGCCAAGCGGGTCCACAGTGGGTACGGCGGGGCCCCAGCGGGCTTGCTTCACCTCTAACCAGTTTTTGCGTTCAAGATGCCATTCTCGTCCAGCGCCGACGATGGTTGATGAACGCCCATGGGTGGCTCCCGGCCCACCAGCGTATACTGCCCTTGTGTCCGCACAGCCCGGTTCTCAAGCCCTACCCGAGGTTCCGATTCCCCCCCTGGTCAAGAAAAACACCCTGCTGCTGGCCATCACCCAGGCCATCAATGGGGCTGGTATGCAGTTGGTGCCCACCTTTGGGGCAATTCAGGTGGTCATGTTGCTGGGCAATGCGGCCTTTGCCGGGGTGGCGACCAGCATCATGGGGTTTTCCCGCATGTTGACAGCCTATTTTGTGGGCCGCTTGACCGACCGACGTGGGCGCAAGGCCGGGATGTATCTGGGGCTGTGGCTGGCCCTGGTGGGGGCCCTGGTAATTGGCATGGCTACGCTTCTGGGCTCCTTTGCCCTGTTTTGTGTGGGGGCCCTGATATTTGGCAGTGGGGTGGGGGCTGTGCAGCAGATGCGGGTTGCAGCCGCCGATATGTACCCGCCCAGCCGGCGGGGCGAGGGTATCAGCCTGGTGGCGATGGGCTCGCTGTTTGGCGCGGGTATCTCGCCGCTTCTGGTTGCTTTGGCCGAATGGTTGGGCAAACTACTGGGCATTAACGAGATTGCGCTGGCCTGGTTGCTGGTTCCGGTGCTCATCCTGCCCTGTTTTTTGCTGGTGCGAAGCATCCGTCCCGACCCGAAGCAGATGGCCCTCGAGCTGGAGAGGTATTACCCGGCCTGGGCTTTGGACGGGGCCGGCTCCACTGCCCCGATGCTCGAGCCGGGCGACCTTTCCCGCGTGCGGGGAGCGGCCCTCCTCTCAGCCGTGGCGGTGCAGGGGCAGATGGTCATGATGATGGCCATGACCGCCCTGGCCCTCAAGGCGCTGGACTGTAGCCTTTCGCAGATTTCCTTTTCGGTGGCGCTGCACGTGCTGGGGATGTTTGCCTTTTCCTGGCCTATTGGCCGGCTGACCGACCGGATTGGGCGCAAGCCGGTGATTGGGGCCGGGCTGGTGGTGGCGGGACTGGGGGCGCTTTTGGTTGGGTTGGGCGGGGGCTACTGGGTCATTACCACCGGAACCTTTCTGGTGGGTCTGGGCTGGTCGGGGGCGTTTCTGGGTTCCAACACCGTGGTGACGGATGTCACCCCCGCCACCCGACGCGGGCAGGCCATCGGGGTGCTCGAGCTGTGGTCCAATGCAGCGGGCATGACCCTTCCTCTCCTGGGAGGGCTGATTGTCGAAGCATTCGACCTGCGGATGCTGGGATTTTTTGGTGCCTTGCTGGTGCTGCTGCCCATTTATGCGATGGCCCAGGTGCGGGAGCAGAGGCCCGGAAGCTATAGCTGAAGCGCCCCAGGCTCAATGCCAGAGGCCCAGGGCGATTCCCACGAGCGCTTGCTCCAAATATCCCATATGGTTGCACCAAACAGCGGTTCTGGCTGGGCCAGGGACTTGTGGAAACCATGAAAGACCAGCACACCAGACCTACTTGGGACGACCCCCGTTCCGCTATACTTCCGACCATGTGGGCCTGAGGTGCAACCCCTGTCAAAGCCATCTAACCAGGGCCATCTGTTTGGCCCGCAGCAAGTCTCAACCACCCTTGAACCCCGAGAACCCAGGTGTTACCCCTCGAACTCTTGCCCTACAACTCCTATTCCGAGTGGCTCCGCGACACTGAAGGCTATGCGGGCCAGCTCGGTTTCGTGCGGCTACTCCCCGCGCAACCCCCTGCACGGGTTGATTATCAAGGGGTTTTTTCTGGTGTTCTGCTGACCCTGGGCCTAAAGCCCTATAGCTACCAGGTCGAAGCATTTGAACACCTGGAGCGAGGCCGTCACGTGGTGCTGGCCACCTCCACGGCTTCGGGCAAGAGCCTGGTCTTCCAGGTGCCGGTGCTCAAGGCGGCGCTCGAGGGCCAAACCACCCTGTTGCTCTACCCCACCAAGGCCCTGGCCCACGACCAGCTAAGTCGCCTGCGGCAGATGGCCAGAGCGTTCGGGGTAGAGGAACGAATCTACACCTACGACGGTGATACCTCTGGCGCCGAGCGCAAAAAAGCCAGAGAAAAAGGCCGGGCACTGCTCACCAACCCCGACATGCTGCACTTCGGTCTGCTGCCCCACCACAGCGACTGGGCCGGGTTTTTGTCCCGGTTGCACTACATTGTGGTGGACGAGCTCCACGCCTACCGCGGCGTGTTCGGCACCCACGTGGCGCTCATCCTGCAGCGGCTCTTGCGGCTGGCCTGGCACTATGGGGCCAGCCCCCAGGTAATCGCGGCCAGCGCCACCATCGCCAATCCAGCGGAGCACGCCGCGAACCTGACGGGGCTGAACTTTCATGCGGTCAGGGCCAACCCTTCGCGGGCCGAACGGGAGTTTGGGGTCTGGACCCCCAAGGCCCTCGATAAGGAGGGCAAACTGCGCCGCAGCCCCAACCTCGAGGCCGCCCTGCTGGCCCGCCACCTGGCCGAACAGGGCCTGCGAACCCTGATCTTTACCAACGCCCGCCGCACCGCCGAGCTGGTCGCCCGCTACGCCGCCAACGAGCAGGTTCGGCCCTATCGGGCTGGCTACACGGCGGCGGAGCGACGAAGGCTGGAGCAGGCCTTGCAAGAGGGGACGGTGCGGGTTTTGGTGAGCACCAGCGCGCTCGAGCTGGGCGTGGATATCGGCGGCCTGGATGCCGTGATTCTGCTGGGCTATCCGGGCTCGGTGAGCTCCTTCTGGCAACGGGCCGGGCGGGCCGGGCGCTCGAATCGGCGGGCGCTGGTGCTGTGGATACCGCGCGAAGACCCCCTGGACGCCTACTTCGAGCAGCACCCCGAGCTGTTGCTGGCCGGCCCGCCCGAATCGGCCATGGCCGACCCGGATAATCCGGTGCTGTACCCGGCGCATGCCCACTGCGCGGCGCGTGAGCTGCCCATTGCACTGCCAGCGGCAGAGGGGCCCGCAAAACCGACCCTGGACCCTCTGTACAAGCCCTGGCTGAATATAAAGCCCCCACTGGTGGAGAGATACGGGCGGCTTTACTCGCCCAAGCGCTCCCCGCACCGGGACGTAGTTCTGCGCGGGCTGGGCCAGGGCTTCAGCTTGCGCGACAACACCGGCCAGCTGCTGGGCACCCTGGACGAACGGCAAGCCTACTGGGAGGCCCACCCCGGCGCAGTGTACCTTCACCAGGGCGAGAGTTATCTGGTGCGCAACCTGGACCCTGAAAAGCGCGAGATTGTGCTGTTGCCGGGCCTCGAGGACTACTACACCCAGCCCCGGGCCGAGACCGAGATCGAGGTCTTGCAGGGGGAGGAAATCCTGAGCGGCATCTGGGTAGGGCCGGTGCTGCTGCGGGAGCGGGTCACGGGCTATGTGAAAAAGCGTTTCGTGAGCGAGACGGTGCTGGAGGAGGTGGCGCTCTTGATGCCCGAACTCACCTTCCAGACCGAGGCCATCTGGTTCCACCCCTGCGAAGGCCTGGCGGTGCTTCCGACCCTGGAAACGGGAAACCCTATCGAAGCCAGCTCGCCCGACCCGAGCCTCCTGGCCGAGGCCCAGGTTCCTTCGGCCATCCACGCCCTCGAGCACACCCTGATTGGCCTGTTGCCGCTGTTGGTGCTGGCCGAGCGGCAGGACATCGGGGGCGTCTCGTATCCTTTTTATCCCAGGCCCCTCCCGTCCGGCAGCGGGCCAACCATCTTCATCTACGACGGCTACCCCGGTGGGGTAGGGTATGCTCGAGCGGCTGCGCGGCAGTTCCCGCGCTGGGTGGCCGCCGCCCGCGACCTGCTGCAAAGCTGCCCTTGTGAAACAGGCTGTCCGCGCTGCATCCTGTCGCCCAAGTGCGGCAACGGCAACCAGTTTCTCGACAAGCCCACCGCCCGGATGCTGGCCGAAGCGCTCAGCAATCGCTACAAGTCTGGAAAGCCCAACTGATGAACAACCTGATTGCTCAAGTAGTGGAAATGCTCAAGTCCGACCCCAAGGTGATGGGGGTTCTGCTCACGGGCTCCCGCGCCCGGGGCGATGCCACCCCCGGCTCCGACGTGGACTTCTGGGTGCTTTTGAGCGGGGTCAACGAACGCAAGTTTCGCAGCGAGGTGCGCCAGGGGTATCGGGTTGAACTGCACTTTCGCAACCTGGTGCAGGCCCGGGACAAGCTGCGAAGCCACCCCATGGAGCTCTATAGCCACCTCGATGGCAAAATCCTGTATGACCCCGAGGGCAAGCTGGCCGAGTTGCAGAGCGAGGCCGAGCAACTCTACCAGTCGTACCAGATGCCCGAGGCCGAGCGAAAAGCCCTGGCCTACCGGCTGGAAAGCGCCCGGCGCAAGCTCCAGACGGCGCTGGACGAGCAGGCGCAACTCAAAATGGGCTACCTGGCCAGCACCCTGAGCTGGAACATCCTGGAGGGCCTGTGGGCTGCCAACCAGAAGCCCATGCCCCCTGCCGGGGCGGTGTTGGCCCATCTCAGCAAGCTCGAGGCTCCCCTCCCCCATTTCGAGCTGATGAACGCTCTTTTCAGCGCCGACCCTCTGACCCGCAGCAAAACCGCCCTGACCCTCATTGACTGGGTTCTTCCGCGCATAAACTAGAACCTCGTGGGCCTGCCTTCGCTGAACGACGTGATCGCCGCCATCGCCACCCCCCCCGGCAAGGGCGCGGTGGGGATTGTGAGGGTCTCCGGCAACGGCAGCCTGGAGCTGGTCTCGAGGCTCTGGCAGGGCAAAAGCCCCTCCAGGCTTCGGGGAGGGCGCTTTACCTACGGAAAAATTCGCGACCCCCGCACCCAGGAAATCCTGGACGAGGCCCTTCTGCTCGTCTTTCGGGGGCCGCATTCCTACACCGGCCAGGACAGCGCCGAGCTGCACACCCACGGTTCCCCGGCTGTGCTGCGCCGGGTTTTGCAGACCCTGTTCGAACTGGGGGCCCGCCCGGCCCAGCCCGGCGAGTTCACCCTGCGGGCCTACCTGAACGGCAAAATGGACCTGGCCCAGGCCGAGGCCGTGCTGAGTTTGGTGGAGTCCGAGTCGGAGGCGGCCCGGCGGCAGGCCTTGCGGGGCCTGAGTGCAGGGTTGTCGCGCCGGATAGCGGCCCTTTCCGAACAGCTTTTCTCCCTGCTGGCCCACATCCAGGCCTGGCTCGACTACCCCGAGGAAGGCGTCGAACCCGCCCGCATTCACGAAACCCTGGAACCCGCTTTGCGGGAAATCCAGCACCTGCTCGCCACCGCGCCCGCCGGGCGCATCGCCCAGAAAGGGGCCCGCATCGCCTTGGTGGGGGCGCCCAATGCCGGCAAGTCCAGCCTGCTCAACGCGCTGTTGGGCTACGAGCGGGCCATCGTGACCCCCATCCCCGGCACCACCCGCGACTACCTGGAAGCCCCCCTGGAGATTGCCGGGGTGCCGCTGGTGGCCATAGACACTGCGGGCCTGCGGGAAACCGAGGATGTGGTCGAACAAAGCGGCGTGGAGCGGGCCCTGCAAATTGCCCAGGAGGCCGACCTGATCCTGTATCTGGCCGACCAGAGCCAGCCCTTGCCCCCGCCCCCCGCTCTGCCCTGGGAGCGCACTTTGAAGGTGGCCACCAAAGCCGACCTGCCGGCCGCATGGTCCAGTGCCGAGTATCTAGAGGTCAGCAGCCAGACCGGGCTGGGCCTGGAAGCCTTGCGCCAGCACATCCACCAACGGCTTCTGGGCGAGGCCCCCGAGGGGGAAATCTGGGTCAGCAACGAGCGGCACGTGGAAGCCCTGCGCCGCGCCGAAGCGCATCTGCAAGAAGCCCAGGGGGCCCCCGAAGACCTGGCCGGGGTGTCCATCGAGATGGCCCTGGACGCACTGGCCGAAATCCTGGGCAAGGATGTGTCGGAAGAGGTGATTGAGCGGGTGTTCCGCAACTTTTGTGTGGGCAAGTGAAAGCGTGCCATTGGCCTGTAGCAAGCAACCCGACCACGGCACTGCCCCCTCACCTGAGCCATACCCAGACCGGTGCCACAAAAAGCACAAAAAAACTGGTCAAAATCGTCATTCCGAGCGCAGCGAGGAATCTGATGCCTTATGGTCCCCAACGTTCGCTGGCCTTACGCCGTACCAGGTTCCTTGCCCACCACCGCCTCGGAACGACCGAGGTCTTGGCGTTCGCTTGGATGACCCCTGGGCCGTTATCCGGGTTGTTCAGGGGAACCATCATTCGACCAGCGACCCATCACGGTGCGCTCGGCCCTTGTATGCAAGCGGCTCCGTGCGTACACTTGCGCCCATGTCGGGTGTTCAGAAAATCTCCTCCAGGCGTAGCGTTCAGACCTATCTGGTGGCAGTGGGGCTGATAATCATGGGCCTCGCGCTGGGGGCCCTTTGTGTGGCGGCCTGGTTTCAGGGCGTGGAGCCGCGCTGGTCGGTGATCCTGTTTGGGGTGCTGGGGGTTTACATGGTTTTTCTGGGGGTGGACGAGGGCTGGCTGAGCGGCCTCGAGGTCACCCCCGAAGCCCTTCGAATCCAAAGCTTTGGACGCTGGGAAGAGCACCCCCTCACGCGCTTTGAGGCCGTGGATGGCCTGCGGGACATTCTGGGCGGGGGCCTGCAGTTGGTGCTGATTGCCGCACAGGGCCAGGCCCTTCGCGTACCGCTGCGACGCTACGCCAATGCCGGCCAGCTAACCCAGGCCCTGCTGGATGCGCTCTGGCTCAAAAACAACGACCTGCTGACCATGCCTCGCCTGGCCCGACGGCTGGGCCAGCCGCCTTTTGGGGTATTTGCAGGGAAGAAGTCCCGGCGTTAGACCTATGATGGGGTTATGGAGCTGGCTTGGGTCGGGGCTGCCTATGCGCTGGGGTTGCTGGCGAGCCGCTTTGGACTGCCCCCCCTGGTGGGCTATCTGGGGGCCGGCTTTGTGCTCTGGGCCATTGGCTACAAAAACAGCGCCTTGCTTGGCGAAATTGCCGATGCGGGCGTATTGCTGCTTCTGTTCACGGTGGGACTGAAGCTGCGCTTTAGCAGCCTGGTGCGCCTCGAGGTGCTGGGCGTGGGCGGAATCCACCTGGTGCTGTTCGCCCTGCTGCTGGGCCTGATTACCCTGGGGATGGGCCTGGGCAGCCACGCGGCCTTTTTCGTGGGCATCGGACTGGCCTTCTCGAGCACCGTCCTGGCGGTGAAATTGCTGGACGACCGGCGGGAGCTCTCCACCTTTCACGGACGGGTGGCGGTGGGCATCCTGATTCTGCAAGACCTGGTGGCGGTGGGACTGCTGGCGTACGCCGGGGTGAAGAACCCCACCCCCTGGGCCTTGCTGTTGCTGGCTTTGCCCCTGCTGCGCCCCGTGGTGGGCTGGGTTCTGGAGCGGAGCGGCCACGACGAACTCCTGCTGCTGTATGGCCTGGGGCTGGCCCTGGGAGGGGCCACGCTGGCGGGGAGCCTGGGCGTCTCGCCCGAGCTGGGTGCACTGCTGATAGGGGCGGCTCTGGCCGGACATCCCCAAACCTCCGAGCTGTCGCGCACCCTGTGGGGGCTGAAAGAGGCTTTTTTGGTGGCATTCTTCCTCCAGATTGGGCTGATGGGCCTGCCTGCGGCCTCGAGCCTGCCGCTGGCCCTGGGCTTTGTGCTGCTTTTACCGCTCAAGGCCGTGCTGTTCTTCGCGCTCTTCATCGCCTTTGGCCTGCGGGCCCGCACCGCCTTTGTGACCAGCGTATCCCTCACGAGTTACAGCGAGTTTGCCCTGATTACCAGTGTGGCCGCTGTGGAGGGCGGGCTGCTGCCGGAGTCCTCGAGCCAGCTGGTGGGCCTGGTGGTGGCGGTCTCACTGGCCCTGGCAGCCCCCCTCAATCGTTCGGTGCACAGTTTGTTCCAGCGCTACGAGGGCTTTTTACTGCGCTTTGAGCGAAAGGGCCGCCACGCCGACGATGAGCCTACCAGCCTGGGCGGGGCCGAGTGGCTGGTGGTGGGGATGGGGCGCACCGGGGGGGCCGCTTACAAGATGCTCGAGGGCCAGGGGTTTCGGGTGCTGGGCCTGGATGCCGACGAAGGCAAGCTGGAAGCCCACCGGGCCAAGAAACGCCACGTGCGCTATGGCGACGCCGAAGACCCCGAGCTGTGGGAGCGGCTGGACCTGAGCGGCCTGCGCGGGGTGCTGCTCACCCTGCCCGACCTCGAGGCCAAAGTACGGGCCATCCAGGGTCTCAAACAACGGCGCTTTGAGGGCACCATCGGCGCCACCAGCTACCACCGCGAGGAAGACCCCATCCTGAAAGCCGCCGGGGCCACCCTTATCTCCCATCCCTTTGCCGAGGCCGGGGAGCGCCTGGCCGAGCGGGCCCTGGGCCTCAACCTGGTTCAGGAGTCCGAACCCACCGAAGCCCCCACGCGCTAGGGCCGCCGGGCCTGGGTCCAGGCCTTTTTGCCCACCCCCGGCACCTTCTTCACGCTGAACCCGGCAGCTTCCAGTCCGCGCCGAACCTGGCCCGCCACCGAGTACGTGGCCAGGTAGCCCCCCGGCTGCACGGCCTCAAACAGCCGCCGCAGCACCGGCTCCTGCCAGGGCTCGGGGTTGACCTCCGGGCTGAAGGGGTCGAGGTAGACCGCGCTGGCCCAGCGGGCCGGAAATTCCGCTGCCGTCACGTCTTCACGGCGAACCTCGAGGCGGCCCCAAAACCCTTCCAAAACCAGAGGCAAACGCGGACGGGGGGGCCAGTGGGTGAGTAGCGCCGCCCATACCGGCTGGGACTGGGGGCCGAGGGGCACCTCCACTGAGGTCAGAACCTCCCTCGAGACCGGCAAAAACTCATAGCTCAGATACGCCAGGGGCACCCCGCGTTGCACACAATTGTCCAGCGCGGCCCGGAAATTCACCCCCAGCCCAAAGCCGATTTCCAGAACGTGCGGCGAGGAATGTCGGTGGGTCTGGGTTTGTTTTAGGTACAGCTCGTTGGCCTGCATCCAGGCTCCGTGCCGGGAGCTGTAGGCTTCGCCAAACACCGGATGCACCAGCGTCAGTGAGCCGTCCTCGGTTTGCACAGGCCGATATAGAGGGGAGCAGTCAGGTGCCAATTTCCACCCTCTGGGCTTCCTCTTGCATGCGGGCCCACAGGGCCTCCACATGGACGCGTTCGGTGGCCTCGGCCCCAATGGAGACCCGGGCCATCCAGCGGCCCTTGAGCAGCGCCGGGGTCAGGAAAGCCTGGCCCGAGCGGTTCAGGCGGGCCACCCAGTCCTGGGTGTGCTGGTCAAGTTGCGCTGGGCTCAGGCCCCCCGGGTTGTAGCGCACACACAGCGTCTGCAGGGGCACAGGGGCTAAGAGTTCCCAGCCGGGGGTGGCCTTTACCTGGGCCTCGAGCCACCGGGCATTGGCCAGGTCGCGCCGCAGCCGGGCCTGAAGCCCTTCCACCCCTTGCTCGCGCAGGGCAAACCAGATTTTGAGGGCCCGAAAACGCCGCCCCAGCGGGATGCCCCAGTCTTTGTAGTTCCTGACCTGCCCATCGGCTGCCGAGTGCAGGTAGGAGGGGTTGGTGGACATGGCCCGGATCAGGTGCTCGGGCTCGCGCACGTAGTAAAGCGAACAGTCGAAGGCCACCCCCAGCCACTTGTGGGGGTTGATGGCGATGGAGTCGGCCTGCTCGATGCCGTCCCACATCCAGCGGCACTCCGGCAGAATCATGGCCGAACCGGCCATGGCCGCGTCCACGTGCAGCCAGAGGCCATATTGGCGGCATAGCTCGGCAGTTTTCCGCACCGGGTCGAGGGCCGTGGTGGCGGTAGTGCCCACCGCGGCCACCACCGCGCAGGGCTTGCGGCCTTCGGCCAGATCGCGCTTCAGGGCGGCCTCGAGGGCATCGGGCCGCATGGCGTGGGCTTCATCGGTTTCAATCAGGCGCAGGTTTTCGCGGCCAAAACCGGCCAGCAGCGCGGCTTTGGGCACCGAGCTGTGGGCCTGGTCGGAGACGTACACCGTGAGGGGCCGGGCCTCGGCCTGAAGCCCCCCCCGGTCTTGGGACTGGCCTGTGGCCCACTCCCGAGCGGTGAGCAGTGCCACCAGGGTCCCGCTCGAGGCGGTGTCCTGAATCACCCCCTGGAACTGCTCGGGCAGGCCAAACATCTGGCGCAGCCAGTCGGTCATCACCTCCTCGACCTCGGTCAGGGCCGGGCTGGCCTGCCAGGTGATGCCGGTCTGGCCCAGGCCGGTGGCCACCAGGTCGGCCAGCACCGAGGAGAGCGGGGCATTGGAGGGGAACCAGGCGAAAAAGTGCGGGCTTTGCCAGTGGGTAAGGCCCGGCAACAAAGCCTTCAGCTCGTCCTGGATGCCAGCCAGCCCCATCCCCTGTTGGGGCGGTGCGGGGTCAAACCGGGCCTTGATGGCCCCCGGCGGCACCTGCGCCATCACCGGCAGGGCCTCGAGGCCCGCGCGGTACTCCGCAATGAAGTCAATCAGCTCGTAGCCCAGACGCTTGAACTCTTCCGGCGACATAAAAGTAGCCTACCCCAAAGACGGGGATTGAAAGGGTGACAGGGTTCCGGCCAGCTAGAACGGCGCTCCCGGTTCAAAACTTTTGGCGAATCGCGGCGGGTCTTTCAGCCGGTCATTCTTTTGGCTTCCCCTGCGGAGAGGGTTAGAATGGCGCGTATGGAGATTACTCCAGAACTGGTCAAAAATCTGGGCAGGCTCTCGCGGCTGGCGCTCACCCCGGAGGAGGAGGCCAAGCTGGAGGGCGAGCTGCGCTCGATTGTGGCCTTTTTTGAGAAGCTGGGCGAACTCGATACCGAAGGCCTACCCGAGATGGCCCGCCCCGTGGAAATCACCAACCGCCTGCGGGCCGACCAAATCGAGCCTTCCCTGAGCCAGTCGGAAGCCCTCTCGGTGGCCCTCGAGCAGGAAGAGGGGCAGTTTAGAGTACCCAGGGTCATCGAGTAACCGCCGACCCTCGAGCCAAGGCGTGGTTATGCTAGACATCAAGTTTATTCGCGAAAACCCCCAAATCGTCCGCGAGGCCATCGAAAAGAAAGCCGGAACCCTCGACCTCGACGAGCTTTTGGCCCTGGACGCCCAGGTCCAGGAACTGAAGCGAAAAACCGAACAACTCCAGGCCGAGCGCAACGCCAACGCCAAGGCCGCCGCTAAAGCCAAGCCTGAAGAACGCACGGCCTTGGTCGAGCGGGGCAAGGAGATTGGTCGGCAGCTCTCTTTGCTCGAGCCCGAGCTGCGGGCGCTCGAGGCCCGGCTCAAAAACCTGCTCTACCTGACGCCCACCATTCCCTGGGAGGGGGCGCCCATTGGCCCCGACGACTCGTTTAATGTCGAAACCCGCGTCCACGGCAATCCCCGTATTTTCCTCTTCGAGCCCCTCGACCATGTGGCCCTCATCGAGAAAAACGGCTGGGGCGATTTTGAGCGGGCCGCCAAGGTCTCGGGCTCGCGCTCCTACATCCTGAAGGGCGACCTGATGGTCTACGAGCAAGCGCTGCTGCGCTTTGCCCTCGACCAGATGATCAAGGCTGGCTTTACCCCCCTGAGCGTGCCCAGCCTGACCAAGGAAGAGGTGCTCTATGGGCATGGGCAGTTCCCCACAGCCCGCGACCAGGTGTACTCGGTAGACGGCGAGGACGCCTTCCTGGCCGGCACTGCCGAGGTGCTGCTCAACTACCTGCACGCCGGCGAGATTCTACCCGAGAGCGAGCTGCCCAAAACCTACTGCGCCCTTTCCCCCTGTTTTCGCAGCGAGGCCGGCTCGGCAGGCAAGGATGTGCGCGGCCTGATGCGCGTGCACCAGTTCAACAAGGTAGAGCAGTACGTGCTTTGCCGGGCCGACCTGGACGAATCGAACCGCTGGTTCGAGACCATGCTCTCCATCTCAGAAGGCATTCTGCAAGCCCTCGAGCTGCCCTACCGGGTGCTCGAGGTATCCACCGGCGATATGGGCCTGGGCAAGTACCGCCAGGTTGACTTAGAGACCTGGGTTCCCAGCGAAAACCGCTACCGCGAGACCCACTCCTGCTCGGCCCTATTGGACTGGCAGGCCCGGCGGGCCAGCCTGCGCTACCGGGACGAACACGGCAAGGTGCGCTACGCTTACACCCTGAACAACACTGCCTTAGCCACCCCCCGCATCCTGGTCATGCTGCTGGAAAACCATCAGAACGAAGACGGCACGGTGAATGTGCCCAAAGCTGTGCAGCCTTATTTCGGCAAGGAGCGGCTCGAGCCTACCCCCGGCGCTTGAAGGGGTCGCCAGGGCAAACCGGGCGCCTCAGGATGGCCCAGAGATGCGTGCCGCCGCTCGCGCTCTGGTTTGGTGGGTGAAAGTTTGAAGCTCATGAGCCGGGGGTGGGTCTCCAGCGCCAGCCCTCTACTTCCTGCTTCCCCCCGCTACGGTTTGTGGAGTGTTTGGGCAAGGACGGCGATTACTGCCCACGCTAGCGCCTTGAAGCTCGCCCGTTGCGGCAAGCTCAGGGCCCATTTGGGGTTTCAACGCCCTGCACGGTAGCATGTGAAGCATGAAAATCGAAGCCGCCGAACTCCGCCTGATCTCGCTGCCCCTCAAGTTTCGCTTCGAGACCTCCTTCGGGGTGCAGACCATGCGCCACCTGATTCTCCTGACCCTGTACGGCGAGGGCCTCGAGGGCTATGCCGAAACCGTCATGGAGTACACCCCGCACTACCGCGAGGAGACCATTCCGGGGGCCTGGGCGCTTTTGGAGGAGCTGCTCATTCCGCAGGTGCTGGGCAAAGACCTGGCCAACCCCGAGCAGCTCTGGGGCGAGATTGCCGGTTTCCGGGGCAACAAGATGACCAAGGCTGCGCTCGAGATGGCCTTCTGGGATTTGTGGTGCAAAAGCCTGGGCCAGCCCCTCTGGAAGGTGCTGGGGGGGGTTCGCACCGAAATTCCGGTAGGCATCAGCCTGGGCATCGAGCCGAGCATAGAGGCCACCCTGGAAAAGGTGGGCCAGGGGCTTTCCAATGGCTACCGGCGCATCAAGCTCAAAATCAAGCCCGGCTGGGACGTCAAACTGGCCTTAGCCGTGCGGGAAGCCTACCCCGAGGCCAACCTCACCGTGGACGCCAATTCCGCCTATAGCCTCAACCACATCGCCACCTTCAAAGCCCTCGACGCCGCCAGCCTCGACTACATCGAGCAGCCCCTGGCCTTCGACGACATCCTGGACCACGCCAAGCTGCAAGCCGCCATCTCCACCGCCATTTGCCTAGACGAGTCCATCACCTCGCCCGAGGACGCCCGCAAGGCCTTGGAGATAGGGGCCGGACGGGTTATTAACCTCAAGCCGGGCCGGGTCGGGGGCATTCTGGCCAGCCGCAAGGTGCACGACATCACCCAGAGCTACGGGCTGCCGGTCTGGATGGGGGGGATGCTGGAGGCGGGCATTGGCCGGGCCGCCAACATCCACGTGGCCACCCTGCCCATGTTCATCAAGCCGGGGGATACCAGCAGCGCCAGCCGCTACTGGCAGGAGGACATCATCGAGGAGGCCCTCGAGGCCCAGAACGGTCTGATGCCCGTACCCCAGGGGCCTGGTCTGGGCGTGAACCTGAAGCGCGACCTCGTCCAGAAACTGACGGAGAAATCGGCCTACGTAACCCACGCGGTGCAGGGATAAAAACCGCTGCGTATGCAGGTGCTCATCCGCGAACTCCACGAGCCCGAGGAGATTGCCGAAATCCCCCGGCTCGAGCAGGCCATCTGGAACGACCCCAGCGACACCATCCGCACCGGAACCCTGATGGCCCTGGTCCACGAGGGGGCCTTGCTGGCGGGCGCGTACCGGGTCGAAGCCACAGCCCCTTTCTCCCTGGGGGAAAAGGCTCAGGGGGCGGGGGGCTTTGCCCCGGAGCTGGTTGGGTTTATCTTTGGCTTCCCCACCAACCGCCCCACCGACCACCACTCGCACATGACCGGGGTGCTGCCCGCCTACCAGGGCAGCCAGGTGGGCCTTCTGCTCAAGCGCTTCCAGCGCGACTGGGCCTTGAGCCGTGGCTACGAGCGGGTGGTCTGGACCTTCGACCCTCTGCGAAGCCTCAACGCCCACTTCAACCTGCGTAAGCTGGGCGCCACCTTCCATCGTTACATTCCCAACTGCTACGGGAATATGGGGGGCATCAATGCGGGCGCTCCCTCGGACCGGGCCTATGCTGTCTGGGAGCTGCGCTCGGCCCGGGTCTACAACCGCATCTACGCCCCACCCCCAGCCCCCCGCACCGAGGGCCTGCCGCAGGCCAACCTGGTCGAAGGGCAAGAGCCCCTGGGGTTCCAGCCCGACCTGAGCGAACCCCGCATCCTGGTAGAGATTCCCGAAGACTGGGGCCAGATCCTGCAAACCAACCCGGCTTTAGCCCTGCGCTGGCGGGCGCACAGCCGCGAGGTTTTTGAGCACTACTTCGCGCGGGGCTATCAGGCCACCGACTTCGTGCGGAGCCCCAACCGGTACGTTCTGGAGCGAAGATAAAAATCGGCCTGGCCTTTAGGAGATGTTGAAAATACCTCAAACCCCGGACTGTGAGCCATCGGCTTGTTCGAGCCTTTGGCGCTGGGCACATGGGAGGAAGCCCTGATACTCGCCCCTGAAATCTGGACCGCCGAGGTGGTCTACCTAGGCTTCGGAACGCCCATGCTCAAGGGCGGCCTGGTGGTGGTGGGCCAGCACATCGCCGCGAGCGGCCCCCTCGACGAGTTGCGGCAGCGCTACCCCGAGGCCCCCATCGTGCACAAGGGCAAGGCCCTCACGCCGCCGGTGGTGAACGCCCACACCCACCTCGACCTCTCCACCGTGCCCTACTTTCGCGGCCCGTACACCGAGTTCATCCAGCACGTGATTGACCACCGCATGAAGCGCACCCCGGAGGCTACCCAGCAGGGCCTCGAGGCGCTTCGGGCGCTGGGGGTGGGGGGTTTTGGGGACATCGCCTACCAGCCCGAGGTGGTGGAGTGGCTGCTGGAACACTGCGCCCTGCCCGGGGTGGTCTACCTGGAGGTTATCAACCGCAACCCCACCGAGGCCGAAGGGATAGCCAGCTGGGTGGCCCGCCGGTTGTCCGAGTGGCGGGGGCGAAACAGCCAGCTCAGGGTGGGAATTTCACCCCACACACCCTACAACGTGAGCCCGGCCCTGCTGAAAAAGCTGGTGGAGATCGCCCGGCTCGAGGGCTTCCCCCTGCAGATGCACGTGGCCGAAAGCCCCGAAGAAACCGAACTGATGACCCAGGGCCGCGGCCCCTTGCAGGCCCTCCCTGAGCGGTATGGCTTTCCGCCCTACCAGGCGCTGCCCGGCCTGACCCCGGTGCGCTACCTGGCCGAACTCGGGGTGCTGGGGCCGCACCTGACGGTGGTGCACGGGGTGCAGGTGGACGAGGAAGAGGTAGAGATGCTGGCCCAGTCGGGCACCCTGGTGGTGGCCTGTCCGCGCAGCAACGAGGCCTTAGCCTGCGGCCAGATGCCCTGGGACTGGTATCTCAAGCACCGCCTCGAGCCCGCCTTAGGCACCGACTCCCAAAGCAGCAGCCCCGACCTCGACGTGCGCAACGAGGCGCTCTTTTTGTGGGGGCGGGTAGACCCCCGGGTGCTGGTACGGGCCGCGACCCGTAGCGGCTACCGGGTGCTGGGGCTGGAAACGCCCCGCATCACCCGCGGAACGCCGGTTTCCCAAGTACAATCCTGGTAGTCGGCCTCAGTGCCGGGATTTTTATGCAGATTGGTGCGCTCATCCTCTACAGCGCTTTCGTGGGGGCCCTGACCGGGGTTTTTGCCGCCGGGTTTGTGTTCTTACTGAGGGTAGTGGAGCGCTATCTGCTGGGCGAGACCTTGGGCTACCTGCCGCCGGGCCTGCCGGGCGAGGGGGGGCTTTCGCAGGTTTTTCGCGGGCCGGCCTTCGGGTGGCTGGCACTGCTGTTACCGCTGGTGTTTGCGGCCTCGAGCTACCTGGGCTCGGGCCGGGGGCTGGGCTGGCTGCTGGCGGCCTACCGGGCGGGGCGTCCGGTACGGGCCAGCGAGTATTTTCGGGGCATTGTCGGTTCGCTGGTGCAGCTGGGCGCCGGCTCTCCCCTGGGCCGCGAGGGGCCCATGGCTGCCCTGGGCTTGTGGGTGGGCAGCGTGATGGGGCGGCGGATTCCACTGGGGGAGTCGAGCCGGTTTCTGCCCTTTGCCGGGATGGCCGCCGGGTTTGCCTCGGCCTTCCATGCGCCCATGGCCGGGGCGCTTCTGGCCAGCGAGATTGTCTACCGGGGGCTGGCTTTGGAGGTCGGCGCCCTGGCCCCCGCCCTGATTGGCGCGCTGGCCGGCTTCACGGTTTACGGGCTTTTTCACGGCTACGGGCCGCTGCTCGAGCTCTCACCGGGGCCTCTGGAGTGGCCCCAGCTCCTGTTTGGGCTGGCCATCGGTCTGGTGTGTGCCGGGGTGGGCACCCTCTGGCTCGAGGCCGAGCGGTTTTTGCAACGCTTCTTACGGCGCCTCACCTTCGGGGTGCGCCATGCCCTTTTTGGGCTGGTGCTGGCGGGGGTCTTGCTCCTCATGCCGGAGGCCATCGGCAGCGGGCTGCCCTGGGTTCAGCTCGGCACCTCGCCGATCCTGACCCTGCCCTTTTTGGGCACGCTCTTTCTGGTGCAGCTGGCCCTGCTGATTTTGGGCGGGGGGGTGCGGGCTTATGGGGGGCAGCTCACCCCGGCCCTGACCCTGGGCGGCCTGAGTGGGCTCATTCTGGCCCAGCTGCTGGGCCAGGTTTTCCCTTCCATTGCGCCCCCACCCGAGACCGCCGCCCTGGTGGGGGTGGCTTCGCTTCTGGCCGGTATTGCCCGCGCACCCTTTGCTGCGGTGGTCTTGGCAGGCGAGATTGGGGGCTACAGCCTGCTGCCCCTGACCCTGATTGCCGCTTTTGCCGCCTACACCTTCACCAGCCCACGGGGCAGCTTCGAGGTGGGGGAGCTCAGCCAAGAAAAGGATGGGCCAGCGGAGCCTCTGCCTGAAAACGCTCCGCAAACTTTACGCCAGCCTCGGCCCCCAGCCTCGAGCGATTCGCCCTGAACGCCTCCAGGCTCAGCTCCCACTGGTAAAAGTCGCGGTAAAAGCCAAACACCCGCTCGGCCACCGCCTGGCCCTCCTCGCCCACGTCCACATAGACCGCCGGCCTCGGAATATCGCTGCGGTAGTAGTGCAGCAGGCGCACCGGCTGGCGGTGGGGTTCGCCGACCAGCTTGGGAATGCGGCAGAACTTGAGCGCCGAGAGGGTGGCCCAGTAGGCGGCCCGGTGGTCGGGGTGGACGTCGTGGGGGTTCCAGGTCAGCACCACATCGGGTTTGAAGCTCGCCACCACCCAGGCAATGGCCAGGGCTTCCTCGCGGCCCCCGGTCAGGCTCGAGTCCGGAAAATCGAGAAACTGGGGCTCTGCGCCCACCATCTCGGCCACCGCGTGTCCGTGCCCCTCGCGGATGCGGGCCACCTCCTGGGGGGGCATGTCGCCAAACTGGCTGGCCAGTTCGCCCCGCGTGAGCCAGAGGATTTTTGCCGCGTCGCCGCGCGCGACGTGCTTGGCCAGGGTGCCACAAACGCCTATTTCGTCGTCCGGATGAGGAAAGATGGCAAGTAGACGCACGCCCGAAGTATACCCCTCGGACGCTTGACGCTCCCAGGAGCGCCCTGTACACTCAACGTTGCCTGCCCAGGCAGGTTCAGTTTGTGCTGGAGTGGTGCCCGAGTGGTTGAAGGGGCACGCCTGGAGAGCGTGTATACGGGTTTCCTGTATCGAGGGTTCGAATCCCTCCCACTCCGCCAAAAAGCCATTCGCCTTGCGGATGGCTTTTTTTTGCGCCTGCGCCCGTGCGCCTCGAGCAAAGGGCTCCTGGCAAGGGCGGCCCTGGGGAGAAGCCCCAGAACCATCTTTCCACAAACACCTTACTAACGGTATAAGCGGCCAGGCAGGGCCCAGGGATATGGGGATAAGGAGCACGGAGTCAAGACCGCCGCCCCCTCCTGCCCTGTGCATTGTTGAACGTTGCTCGTGCGGCTGAACCCGGCACTACCACAGCGCCTCTCGCGCTCTTCACAGACGTGCCGGCCCTCGAAAACGAGAAGGGACAAGTGTCTGCGTTGCGTCTGGCCGAGACCCATCTTTTCGAGTTTCCACGCGGCCACTGTTCTGTTCAGAACCAGGCTTTCTCGACCTCGAACGGCTTATAACATGTGAAGAGCGCTCTCGAGCGCTTCGGCGAGCCGCTCGATGTCTTCGATTTCGTTGTACACCTGGGCCGAGACCCGCACCCACAAGCGCTCATCCCGGCACAGAATGGGGGCCTCGAGGCGGTGCTCGTAGAGGAGGGCATACTGCAACCGGGCGGCCTCCTCGCGGGTTTTCCCCCGCGAAAGGGGCAGCGGCAGGGTTGCCATACACCCCAGCATGACCTCCGGGGCCGGGAGGTCGGTTCCCCAACGGCTCGAGAGCACCTGGGCCGCTTCCCAGGCCAGGCGGTGATTGTAGGTTTGCATGGCTTCCAGACCCCATTCGCGCATTAAATCCAGGGCTGCCGGCGCTGCCAGATAGGGGGTGGGGTCTTTGGTTCCCACCCAGTCGAACTCCTGGGTGAAGCCCTGCCCCAGGCCCCAGGAAATCACCGGAGGGTGCAGGTCTGGCTGCCGTTCGGGGGCCACCCACAGGATGCCGCAGCCTTTGGGGGCCAGCGCCCACTTGTGCAGGTTGCCGGTGTAGTAGTCCACGCCCAGGCTGGGGATGTCCAGCGGGATGGCCCCGGGCGCGTGCGCCCCATCGGCCAGCACCGGCACCCCCGCCGACCGGCAAACCGCCGCCATCTCGGCCAGGGGCAACACCAGCGCCGTCTCCGAGGTGATGTGGTCGAGGATGGCCAGGCGCGTGCGGGGAGTCAGGGCTTCGGCCACCGCCGAGACAATCTGCGCCGGATGCCTGAGCGGAAATGGGAGCTCTACGGTCAGCAAGCGCGCCCGGGCCCGCTCAGCCCAATACCGGGCCGCGTTCACCACCGCGCCGTAGGCCAGGCTGGTTATGAGAATTTCGTCCCCTGGCCGTAAATCCAGCGAGCACAGCACCGCGTTCACCCCGGTGGTGGCGTTGTCCACAAAAACCAGATCGGAGCCTCGAGCCCCCACGAATCGGGCCACCGCATCTGCGGCCTCGCGCAGCCGGGGCACCGCCCGGGGAGACTGCCCCGACAGGGCCGAAAGCTCCCGCAACAAAAAGCGGGCCGGCTGCCGCTCCATCTCCTCCCGCAGGGCCTGCTGCACCGCCAGGACGCTTGTGGGCGTTGCCCCCACGGTGCCGTGGTTGAGGTAGGTGATGGCCGGGTCGAGCAGCCAGTGCCGAAGCATTGCCCTACCAAAGCGGACGAAGCCCACACCGCTCATGGGTCGAGGGCCAGCTCCTCGTAGGGCACCCCCAGGTAGTCGGCCAGCACCTCGACCACCAGCTCGTGATCCTCGCGCTGCGGCAGGCCCGAGACCGTGACCGCGCCAATGCACCCCACCCCCTTCACAAAGATGGGAAAACCTCCGCCGTGGGCTGCATAATCGCGGGCATCCAGGCCGCGCTCCTCGAGGCTGCTCTGCTTCTGCTTGAGCATCAGGCCCACCGCATAAGAGCTTCGATGAAAGCGCTGGACCACGTTGCGCTTACGCCTGACCCAGTCGGCGTTGTCGGGGCTGGTGCCGCGCATGGCGTAGAAGAACAGCGGCTGACCAAACAAACCGATGTCCATCGCAATCGCGCTGTGCAGGGCATCTGCCGCCTGCCTGAGTTTTTGCCCCAGTTCCCAGGCCACCTCGGCGTCGAAATGCTCGAAGCGCAGGCGGGCTTCCTGTTCCGCAATACCGGCCAGGTCTTGCTCAAGGTTCATCCGTTCACCTCCAGGGGAATCTCCCGACCTTCCTGAGCGCTCTTGAGGGCGGCCTCGAGCACCTCCATCAGCCGCACTGCCTGCTCCGGGGGCACGGGGTTGGGCCCCTCCTGCCGGATGGCATCGCGGACCCCCTCGTAGTAACGCCGATAATCGCCCGGCTCCATGGGCACGCGCTCTGCGGCTCGATGGGGATGGTAGAGCCAGCCCTCGCAGGGTTCCGGCGCCCAGCCAGCCGCCCCCGGACGCAGGCCCTGCTTCAGCAGGGCTTCCTGGCCGTCGAGTCCGCTGGACACAAAACTGGCCAGTGTACCGTGAACCATAAAACGCGGACTGCCCCCCGGCACCAGCGCACTGGCGTGCAAGACCACCCGCAGCCTTGGGTAGCGCAGCAGCACGTGCACGTAATCGGGGGTTTGGGCCTGCTCACGTTGACGGGCAAGGTCGGCGTACACCGCCAGGGGCCGACCAAAGAGCTCGAGCGCCTGGTCCAGCAGGTGCGGGCCCAGATCGTACCACAGGCCGCTCCCCGGCCCGGCCTGTTCGCGCCAGCGATTCTGCACCTCGGGCCGGTAGCGGTCAAAGCGGGACTCGAAATAGATCGCCTCGCCCAGGGTTCCCTGATACAGCAGCTTTCTCAGGGTCAGATAATCGCCATCCCATCGCCGGTTTTGAAAAACCGACAGGAACCTTCCGCGGCTCCTGGCCTCCTCCTGCAAAATGCGGGCCTCAGCCGCGGTCAGGGTAAAGGGCTTGTCAACCACCACGTGTTTTCCCGCCTGCAAAGCGCTTTGGGCCAGCTCAAAATGGGTATGGTTGGGCGTAGCGATAACCACCAGGTCGATTTGTGGATTCTCAACCACCTCCCGAAAGGTCTGGCTGACCCAAACTTCGGGCCAGTCCGAGCGCACCTGCTCCGGCTGGCTGCTTTGAATGGTGACCAGGCGCAAGCCCGGTACGGCCTGGATGACCGGTGCGTGGAAAACCCTTCCAGCCATTCCATAGCCAATCAGGGCGGTGTGAATAGGTAGGGTCATATTCTGGCTCGAGGGCTTCAAACATTCAGCTTATGGTTGCTGGTACTTGCCGCCACCCCAACGTCGGGCTTTTATCATCTTACTTTGCCTCCCCACTTCCCAAAAAAGAGGGTAGCAACCACCCCGCGGATGGGACAAAAATGGTGGCAATGGGGCCGTAACCTGAGGCGGATGGCATATGATAAAGGTGTATCTGGGCCTTGCACATTGTATCCTTTCCCTGTTGGCATGAGCGCTCTAACCACCAAACCCCGTCTTGTGAGCCCCAACTTCATCACCGAGATTATTGATGAAGACCTGAAGGCAGGCCGCTACCAGAAAATCGTCACCCGCTTTCCGCCCGAACCCAACGGCTATGCCCACCTCGGCCATGCCATTGCGAGCTACATAGACTTCGGCATTGCCCACGACTACGGCGGCGAGTGCCGCCTGCGCATGGACGACACCAACCCCGAAGCCGAAAAAGCCGAGTACGCCCAGGCCCTGATTGCCGACATGCGCTGGCTGGGCTGGGACTGGGGGCCCGAGGTAAGCTACGCCTCAAACTACTTTGAAGCGCTTTACCAGATGGCCGAGAAGCTCATCCTGAAGGGGCTGGCCTACGTGGACAGCGTCTCGCCCGAGGAGATGGCCCGGCTGCGCGGCACGGTGGACAAACCCGGCACCCCCAGCCCCTACCGCGAGCGGAGCGTGGAGGAGAACCTGGCGCTTTTCCGGCGGATGCGGGCGGGCGAGTTCAGGAACGGCGAACACGTGCTCCGGGCCAAGATTGACCTCTCCAGCCCCAACATGAAGCTGCGCGACCCGGTGCTCTACCGGATTGTGCACGCCGAGCACTACCGCACCGGCAAACAGTGGTGCATCTACCCCTCCTACGACTTCGCCCAGGCCACCACCGACGCCCTGGATGGGGTCACGCACAGCCTGTGCAGCCTCGAGTTCGTGGACAACCGGGCCATCTACGACTGGCTGCTGGAGAACCTGCGCGGCAAGTGCGGCCTGCCGGCCGCCCCCCGCCCCTACCAGTACGAGTTCGCCCGGCTGAGCCTGGAGTACACCGTGGTCTCCAAGCGCAAGCTGAGGAAGCTGATCGACGGGGGCTTTGTGCGCGGCTGGGACGACCCCCGCCTGCCCACCCTGGCCGGACAGCGCCGGCGCGGGGTGCGGCCCGAGGCCATCCGCCGGTTTGCCGCTCAGGTCGGCATCTCGCGCACCAACCGCACGGTGGACATCGCGCTCTTGGAGGGCGCCATCCGCGACGACCTGAACACCACCGCCCCCCGCGTGATGGCCGTGCTGCGCCCCCTCCGGGTGGTGCTCACCAACCTGAGCGAGCCCCGCCCCATCGCCCTCCCCTACTGGCCCCACGATGTCATTCGGGAGTCGCCCGACGGCCTGGTGCCCCTGCCCAGCGGCCAGCGGGTTCGCCCCGAAGAAGCCACCCGTCTGCTGAGCCTGACCCCAACGCTCTACATCGAGCAGGACGACTTTGCCCTCACCCCCCCCAAAGGCTTCAAACGCCTGACCCCGGGCGGAACCGTGCGGCTCAAGATGGCCGGGGTGATCCGCTGCGACGCCTACCAGACCGACCCGGAAGGTCGCGTGACCGAGCTCGCCTGCACCCTCCTGCCCGAGGAGGCCAAGGCCGCCGGGGTGATTCACTGGGTGAGCGAAGAGGACGCGGTGCCCGCCGAGTTCCGCCTGTACGACCGGCTCTTTACCGTGCCCCACCCCGAGGCCGAGGCCAAGGAGCAGGAGGACGAGCACGAAACCCCGGAAGACCAGGACTTCTTGCGTTTTGTGAACCCCAAAAGCCTGGAGGTTGTTCACGGCTATATCGAGAAGAGCGTGCTGGGCGACCCCACAGACACCCGCTACCAGCTCGAGCGCAACGGCTACTTCTGGCAAGACCCCATAGACTCCAAACCCGGTGCGCTGGTCTACAACCGCATCGTCACCCTGAAGGACACCTGGGGCCAATCCACCCGGCAGACCGAAGAACCTCGTGCAGCAGGCAGCCCCAAAGCATCCAGAGCGAAAAAGCCGGAAAGCCCGGCCTCGCCGACCGCCTCCCCTAACCTCAGCCCCGAGCAGGAGTCCAGGCTGCAAAGCCTCTTGGCCCAGGGCGTCCCCGAGGCCGAGGCGCGGGTGCTGGCCCGCGAGCCCCGGCTGGCCGAGTTCCTGCTGCAAGCCGCCCGGTCTGCTCCGGCGGCGGCGCTGGCCCACTGGGTGGTCAACGACCTGGCCCCTGCCCTTCGCGCCGGTGCGTCCGGGGTCAGGCCGGAGGGGCTGGCCGGGCTGGTGAAGCTGTTGGAGTCCGGCGAAATCAACACCCGCATCGCCAAGGATGTGCTGGCCGAGGCCCAGGCCAGCGGTGAAGACCCGGTGGAGATCGTGCGGCGCAAGGGCTTGCGGCAGGTCAGCGACGAGGGGGCCCTGGAGGCCATCGTGGACCGAATCCTGGCCGAAAACCCCGACAAAGTGGCGGCCTACCGTGGCGGCAAGACCGGCCTGCTGGGCTTCTTTGTGGGGCAGGTGATGCGGGAGACCCAGGGGCAGGCCAAGCCGCAACTGGTGCAGGAACTGGTAAGTCGGAAGCTAGGCTGAGCTACTTCTTGTGTTTGCTCGCCCCACACGACTCGCGAATCACCAAAGGTGTTTCAAGCAATACCTGGCGCTCGGGCGGCGGGTTGCCGCGGATAAGAGCCGAGAGCATCTCGACGGCAATGCGGCCTTGTTCAACCGGCGAGACCCGAATGGTGGTTAGGGGCGGGTTCATGTAGGGTGCAGTTGGAATGTCGTCGTAACCTACCACCGCGATATCCTCTGGAATACGCAGTCCTTGCTCGTGGATGGCAGCCATTGCGCCCATGGCAATGGTATCGTTGCCGGCAAACAGCGCCGTAGGGTAAGGTTTGCGCCGTAGCAGCTCTTTCATGGCCTGGTAGCCACTGGCTGCGCTGTAGTTGCCATATCGCACCAGGCTCGAGCGGTAGCCTATCCCAGCCTGCTCCAGGGCTTGCCGGTAGCCCAAGTGGCGATCCCGGGTGGCCACATACGCCTCGGGCGAAAAGGTAATGTGGGCAATGCGGGTATGCCCTAAGGAGATCAGGTGCTCGGTGGCCCGCCGACCCGCGCCAATCCCATCGGTAACAACCGAGTACCCCTCCCAGCCGGGAAACCCCAGCAAAACCACGGGATAATTTCGGCGAATCAGCTCGGGTAGCTGGCGGTCATCTGAGCGAACATTAACCGCAATAAACCCATCTATGTGCTTGCCCCTTACCAGGTCGGTATAAGCATCGGGACGCGAGACATCCTCAACTGTTTCCAGCAATACCCGGTATCCATGCAGGTGGCTATGCTGGCTCATACTGAACAGAAGCTGCGGGATGAAGGCATCCACTTTTAGATGTTCGGCATAGGCCACCACCAGCCCAATCGTCAGGGTGCGTCCACTCACCAGGCTGCGGGCCGCCGCGTTGGGAACGTAGCCCAGCTCTGCAGCCGCTCGTAGCACTCTCTGCCGGGTCTCCTCACTAATGTTGGCCCCCGGAACGTCGTTAAGGACAAAGGAGACGGTAGTGCGGGAAACCCCGGCCCGTTTGGCAACCTGTTGACTGGTGACGGGACGATGGTCAGCCATACCTTTTTCGATTATAGAAGGCCTTTCTAGAAGGCAGCTGCGTAACTGCGCAGGTTGACGGGAATAAACTCGCCGTGTGCCTCCAGCAGTTCATCTACCAGCTTCCAGATTTGCTCGAGGTCGAGCTCGGCTGCCGTGTGCGGATCCAGCATGGCGGCATGATAGAGGTGTTCGCGCTTACCGGTCAGGATGGCCTCTACGGTGAGCTCTTGCACGTTGATATTGGTTCGCATCAAGGCCGCTAGCTGAGGCGGAAGCACCCCTATTTTGGTGGGCTGAATGCCATTCTTGTCTACCAAGCAGGGCACTTCCACACAGCAGCCCTGGGGCAGGTTATCAATTAGGCCGTGGTTCAGCACATTACCATAGACCACCCTGGGCTGGCCGGTCTCGAGGGAGTGGATGATACCCGAGCCATATTCCACGCTGCGCCGAACCTCGAGTGGTGCGCGCTCGCTCAGAAGCTCCTGACGCTGGGTCTCCCAGCCAGCAATCTGGGCCTCGCACCTGCGAACATACTCGTCCAGGGGAATCCCGTATCGCTCGATCAGGTCGGGGCGATCGCGCTTGATGAAGTAGGGCAGGTACTCGGCGTGGTGCTCGCTGCTCTCGGTGACAAAATAGCCCAGCCTTTTGAACATCTCATAGCGCACCCGATCAGGGAGTTGAACCTCGCCATGGTCGCGGTATGGGGTCTGGCCACTCTCGGCAAAGGTGCGCAAGCGGGGGTAGAGGTCTTGACCCTGGTGCTCGAGCCTCAAGAAATAGGCCATATGGTTGATGCCCGCAACCAGGTAGTTGACTTCCTCCACCGGCACCCCAATGTCGCGGCAAATTTCACCGGCTGTGTGCTGCACACTATGACACAGCCCGATGGAGCGGATGGGGCTGGCTTTCTGCAAGGCCCACATGATCATGGCCATGGGGTTGACATAGTTGAGGTGCAGTACCTCGGGACAGAGTCGTTCCATGTCCCGGCTCATCTCCAGAAGGACAGGAATGGTTCGTACCGCCCGCATAATGCCACCAATGCCCAAAGTGTCAGCAATGGTCTGGCGCAAGCCGTATTTCTTGGGAATCTCGAAGTCAATTACTGTGGCGGGCTTATATCCCCCAACCTGAATCATGTTAATGGCATAGTGGGCGCCGTCCAGAGCACGTTCTCGGTCGGTGGTGACCACTATTCGGGGTTTTGCTGAGAGCGCTTGGGCCACTTTGCGGGCTACGATCTCGGAAGTGGCCAGTCTTTCGGCATCAATGTCATACAGCACCAGTTCCGACTCGGCAAGCTCGGGAAAAGAGAGGATATCGCCGATCAAGTTCTTGGCAAAAACCGTGCTTCCTGCGCCTATGAAGGTGATTTTGGGCATAGGATTCTCCTTAGCGGGGTTGAATAAGGCGAGCCAGTTGGGTGTGGGCCGCTAACACCAGCAACCCGGTCTCGCCCAAATTCCAAAGGAAGTGGATGGCCACTCGGGGTAACGTCGTAAGGCCCGGAACGCCGGTGCAGAGGTTGTTCTCTGCCAACCAGCCGTCGCGGCCCAGGATGCCCGGGAGGGCCTGGGCAACTTGGAAGCCCGAGAGGCCCAGCGCACCGAGTTCAGCTTGGAGTTGCAAGTAGCGTAGTAGCAGGTAGGCGTGCTCGAGGGTGTGCGCCGTAGTCCAGCCTAAAAGCGCCCAACCCCAGAAACCGCGCAACCCTCGCCGCAGCAAAAAAATCACCATAGACAGCACAAAAACATTCCAAAGGAAGTGCACCCATTCAACATTGAGCGAGGAGATGAGCCCTTGGGACAGGATGGGAGGACGATTGAGCAGGTAATACTGCACCATCTGTACGGTGTGCTCTAAAAAGTGAAAACCCTGGAGCATCAGCAAAGCGCTTAGCACAAAGGCAGCAGCTCCCAAGCACCTAAAGTCGTCCCACCACTTGAGCCCCACCGGCACGGCCACCACACCCAAAAAAACCAGCGTCCCGCCCCAGACGGGCAGGCCGGCTCCATATACC
This sequence comes from Meiothermus sp., assembly GCF_025056915.1. Lineage (GTDB taxonomy): Bacteria > Deinococcota > Deinococci > Deinococcales > Thermaceae > Meiothermus. The sequence continues at coordinate 40,848 of NZ_JANWVH010000013.1, forward strand.
CCTACCCCGGCCAGCACCAGTCCCAAAGCCCCCAAAAGCAGCAATAGCTCGCGGTAGACCCGGAAGCTAAGCAGTCCAGCAAGACTTCTAGGGGGGGTAGGACTCACGGGGTCTCCCTTCGGATCAGGGTCAGCAGTTGGCCGGCCCTTGCCGCTTGCCAGGAGCGTTTTCCATCGGGCCAGACCACCTCGAGCCACCCCTCCTCCTGGGGTAGGGCAAAATGCAGCCGGGGTGCGTCGCCCGAGAGATAGCCACTAGTCGCCGTGACTTGCCGCCACTGCCGCCAGCCATTGCTGTGCAAAATCACCGCGGCCCCTATGGCGCGGGTGTTCTGGCTCTGTGGCCAGCGAAGCTCGACTTCCAGGGTGGGGTGGCCACAGAGCCGGTTTTCAAAGAGCTGGGCCGGGCTGCTCAGGTTGTTGACCACAATGTCCAGGTCGCCATCGTTGTCCAGGTCTGCCATGCTCATGCCTCGAGCACTGCGCTTCGAACCCAGTTTCCAGTCCGGCTGATGCTCGAACCGGCCTCTTTGGTTGCGAAAGACCCGGTTTTCTTCGATCAGCTCGCCACCCGGCAAATAAGGAAACTGCTCGATATCCATCATGCCGTTCACCACATAGAGGTCTTGCCAGCCGTCGCTGTCCAGGTCGCCAAACTTGGCCGACCAACTCCAACCGGTAGCATCCAGACCAAGCGCATAGGCCATATTGCGAAAGCCCTGGGCCTGCCGAACCTGCAACATGTTCTCGGTTTTCTGGGGGCCCTGCGTACGGAATTTTTTGTAGCCCCGCTCCAGCAAGGGCATCCAGGTAGCCAGGGTCTTGAGGTCGCGGAAATCCGGTTTCATGTCGGTAGAAAAAAGCTCGGGCACACCGTCGTTTTGGATATCGCCCAGGGCAAAACCCATGGGGTGCTTGCTAAACTGCCGGAAGGGTTGAAACTGCTGCCAGGTTCCATCATCCCAGCGCCAGGCCATATCGGGCAGGTCGAAGTCGTTGCCCACAATCAAGTCGCGCTGCCCGTCCAGGTCTGCATCGAAGGCCACCAGCCCCAGGGCAAATGCCTTGGGGTATAGACGTTGTTCTGTATAGCCCTGTGGGCCTGCTTCATATAAAAACACCCCAGCCCCTCGGCCAAACAAGAATCCGTCGCGGTTCTCGGCCTCGAGGATCGGATCATACGAGGCGGTGACCAAATCCAACCGACCCCGCCCCAATAGGTCATCCCACAAAAACACGAAAGCCGGATGGCGCACCCCTTCCAAACGTTGCTGTACAAAACGCCCATTTTGATTGCGCCAGTAACTGGGATAAGAGTTGTTATGGGTAAAAGTGATGTCCAGCCAGCCATCCGCATCCACATCTACCAAGGCTACCGCCTTAGTACCTTCTGTGGGTAAAGCCTCCCGTTCAAAGCGGAGTTGACCCTGGTTCCAAAAAACACTGGCCTCGCCGACCTGGGAAGCCAGCACGATCTCGATGAGGCCATCGTTATTGAGGTCGCCTAGCCCCACCCCTGCGCCATTGCCGTCGAAACCCCGCACCGGCCATGTGCGGCCCTGGGCAGTGTGTGGCAAATCGTGGGCTTCAAAAGCAGTACCGCACAAACCCTGTTCAAGTTTCACAAAATCTACCGTTATCGCTACCGTGCCATCGGAAGGGGCATGCGGTGGGGATGCGCCAGCATCCAAAGACCCTAGAAGGAGGGCTAGGGCTACCTTGGATAGTGCTGCGCGCATCACCACACCCCATGCGGATAAGGCTAGGGGGGAGAAATGCCTCCCCACCCTCCAGGCAATCTAGCGAAAGAGGGCATTCACCTTGGCATTGGCTTCGCGCAGGGCATCCACTGCGGTGACCTTGCCCAAGAAGATAGAGTCCATCGCAGCTTGCATGATGCTACTGACCTCGGAAGCCTTGTCGGCGATGGGGAACAAGAAAGTGGCTCCAGGGGTGTTGGCCACAGTTGTAAAGGCACTCACGTCAATGCCTTTGGAGGCATGCGCCTTCAGGGCAGCATCCACCCCGGACTTGATGGCTGGGAAGACCACCCCAAAGCTCCCCACAATGTTCTGGCAGGCCGGAGAACCCATGAACCTGACCCACCGCCAGGCCTCTTCTTTCTTTTTACTGCCCACCCAGATGTTGTCTGCCAGACCGTTGAACATGCTCTTGCGTCCCAGCGGCCCTATGGGCAAAGGGGCCCAACCGTATTCAAACTTGGTGTTGTCGCGGAAGTAGGTGATCATCCAAGAGCCCTGGGGCATCATGGCTGCTTTCCCCGAGGTAAAAAGCGGTTCGACACCACCGCTGGTGGGCAGATCCTTGAAGGGCACAGCAATACCTCGCTTCAGCCCGAGGTCGGCTAGCCACTGGATGGTCTCGGCCAGCTTGGGGCTATCGTAGTAGTACTTGCGCGACCAGGGACCATCGTTGAACTTGAAACCATTGGCAACTGCCAGCCAGCTCCACTCGGTCTGACCGTACCCTCCCCCATTGGGGCTAACCCAGCCGTACTGCACCACGTTTTTCGGGTCGAAGCGAGGGCTCAAGGCATTGTTGCCGTTCTTATCTTTGGTTAGACGGGCCAGAATCTGACCGAAGGTGCCACCGTCCTTGGGATTCCAAGTCCAGTTCTTGATTTGCGCTTCTGTAACCCCCGCCTCTCTCAACATTTTCTTGTTGTAGACAATGGCAACGGTGTCCCAATCCTTGGGCAAACCATACTGCTTACCGTCTTTTCCCCATAAATCATAGAGGCCAGGATAGTAGATTTTGGTGTCCAGATTATCCCGCTTGATGTAAGGAGTTAGGTCAACAATCTGGTTGTTGAGCGCAAACTCAGGGTACTTGGCCAGATGGCTGGTAAAGACATCGGGAGCAGTACCCGCAACGAAGCCCGTGGTGATGCTGGTCCAGTAGTCATCCCAGCCTTTTTGCTCAATCTTTACACGGATGTTGGGGTTTTGTTTGTTGAACTCGGCTGCACAAGCTTCATACGCGGGCTTCTGGTTGGCATCCCACAACCAGTAAGAGACCTCGGTCTGGGCTAGGGCGGTACCCAGTAAACCTGAAATGGCCAGCATCCCTACTTTTTGAGCCAGTTGTTGCATGTTTCTCCTCCAAAAAAAGAAGCCTAAGACGGGTTTGCCAATCTCTCTTTAGACTTGTTCTCCTACCTCCTTTACGTCATTTCACGCCACTGAATTGCAGCGACTCCACCACCTGACGCCCCAGCACCAAGAGCAGGATGATCACTGGAATGATTGCAAGGGACGTTGCTGCCATAATTCCGGTCCAGTCCGCACCACCCTGGGGTGACTGCGATTGAAAGGCCTTGAGGGCCACCGTAATTACCTGCCATTCATCTCCCCTGGCCACGATGTAGGGCCAGAAGAACTCGTTCCAGGTAGCAATAGCGGTGAGGATGCTCAGGGTGGCAATAGGGGTTTTGCTAATAGGCAGCACCAGCCGCCAGAAGATGTAAAAAGGCGAAGCCCCATCCAGGTAGGCGGCCTCCTCGAGCTCTTTGGGCATCGAAAGGAAAAACTGCCGCAGGAAGAACACCGCAAATGGCGCCATCAGGACATAAGGCGCTACCATTCCCTGGAATGTGTTGAGCCAGCCCAGATCGCGCATAAGGATGAAATTGGGTATGAACAACACCACGCCCGGGATCATGGTGGCCGACAGAAAAAGGAAGAAGATCAGGTCTCGGCCAGGAAACTTCAGACGTGCAAAGGCATAGGCCGCCAGGGCGCTGAAGAAGGTCTGGAATATCACCACACAAGCCGTAAAGAGCAGAGAGTTGCGCAGTGCGTGCGCGAAGTTGATTACCGCTCCAGAGCCTCCTGCCGCCTGGTTTTGCTCGAGGCTCAAGAAACCAAGCACGCGCTCAAAATTAATCAGGGTCGGCGTGCTGGGAAAAAGCCTGGTGGACTCAGCAAAAAGATCCTTGGCGGGGGTAATGGCCGTCTTGAGTACTACCCACAATGGAAACAGGGTGACAAAGATCATTATCACCAACAGCAACCACGACAGCGCGAGCCCCCAAGAAAATCTGCGCACTTCTCTGGTAGAGGAAAAAGTAGGTTCCATAGCGCACCTCTATCCCAGGTCGGACTGATTGGCCCGCAACAGGCGCATCTGCACTAGGGTGAACGCAATCAGGATCAAGAACAACACCACCGACATGGCCGACGCATAGCCCATTCGCAGGAAATTAAAGGCATTTTCGGAGATATACCAGACAATGACTCGAGTGGCATCCACCGGGCCCCCACCTGTGGTTACTGCAATCATGTCGTAGACTTGAAATGAGCCAATAACGCTGGTAACCAACACAAAAGCCATTACCGGTCGCAGTAGCGGCAGGGTGATGTGCCAGAAGGTATGCCATTCGCTCGAGCCATCAATTGAAGCGGCTTCATAGAGTGAGCGGGGAATGGACTGCAAGCCTGCATAAAAAAGCAAGGCCGTAAGACCCATGTGTTTCCAGATGTTTACAGCAGCCACCGAAGCCAGGGCCTGATCGGGCGAGCCAAAAAAGGGTTGCCTCTCAACGCCCAGCCCCTGTATGAAGGCGTTGATATATCCCAACTGGGGGTTTGTCAGCCAAACAAAAATCATGCCTGCCACAATGCTCGAGAGCAGGTACGGCAGAATAATCACTGCCCGTAGCCACAGTGCCCGCACCACCCGATCCATCAGTACCGCTAGAAAGAGTCCCAACGCCGTTTGGATAGGAATGTTGTACAGCACGTAGAGTCCGGTAACCCGCAAAGAGTGCCAGAAGTTTTCATCGGCAATCAATCTGCCGTAGTTTTCCAGCCCTACTCCTTTGGGCGGACGCAACAAGTTCCAGTCGGTAAAGCTAATCTCCACAGCACGGAACACGGGAATAAGGTAGAACAGCACGAATCCAATCAGAGCGGGTAGTATGAACAAGAAACCCGTTAGGGCCTCTCGACTCAGGGTGCGACCCCGCCACCCCCTTGGCAAAGTATGAACTGCCTCTTTCGGGTCATCTGACGTCATGCCTACCCCCTATAACCTCATGGGATAACTCGTGTTACTAACTCGTGTTAGTTACACTAATACAGTTTCACTGTTTTTGTCAATAGCAGATCCAAAAATGCATCTACACCGCATCACGCAGGCTTCAAGAAAAGCATAGAGCGCTCCTCACCTATCTTTGAGCGGTTACCACGAATAGTCCCTACAGCACACACCGCTGTTGGGGGTAAAACACTGGCCGCTGCGAGGGCAGTGTTTGTGGGAGGCCGCGATTAAGCTCCACGCTGTTTTACCCATCCCTGTACCAGATGCGATAAACTCGCCCTCCCTTAGCATCCGATACATACATCGCCCCATCCAAGCCAATCACCAGCCCCACCGGGCGGCCCCAGGCATCGCGGCACATCTGGCCTGTCTCCCGCCAACCGGTGGCAAACACTTCCGAGCGAACCGGCAAATCGTTCTGGATCACGAAGCGTTCAATTTTGCAGTCGCGGTACTTGGCCGGGTTCTGCACCCCCAGCGAACCGTGGTAGGCGATGTAGAGACTGTTGCGGTACTCGAGCGGAAAGTGGCTCTTCGTACCCCAGGTCATGCCCAGCGGGGCCGAGTGGGCCGGGGCCGTAAACAGCGCGGGAACCGCCTTGCGGCAGTCGAAGCCCTCGGTGCGGGGGTCGGGCACCTCGCTACGCTCGGCCTTCAGGTTCAGGCCCAGGCCCGGCGTGTAGCAGTAGGGCCAGCCGTGAAAACCCCCCGGCTCTACCGCCACAATCACCTCTTCGGGGGGCAGGTCGTCGCCCAGGTGGTCGGTGCCGTTGTGGGTGGCCCAGAGCGAGCCTCGAGGAGTCCAGGTAAAGTCCACGCTGTTCTTGAGCCCTTCGGCCCAGACCGTCCGGCGGCGGGGGTCAGGGTCGCGCACAAAGGGGTTGTCGTGCGGAACGCTGCCGTCGGGGTTATAGCGCAAAATGGCCGCCCGGCGGGGGTCGCGCTCGGGGCCAAAGTTGGTCTCGGAGCCCACCGACACATACAGCTTGCCATCCGGCCCGAAATGCAGGGTGCGGGTGAAGTGCCCGGAAGGCCCCGGAATCTCGGCGATGACCGTTTCACGCAGCCAGACGTTGCCCCTCGGCTGCAAGCGAATGACTGCGTTGCTGACCGCCACGTAAAGCCAGCCCCGGTGCCATTCCAGGCCGTGCGGAAGCTCGAGGCCCCCCACCAGCACCTCGACCCTATCGGCCCGGCCATCGCGGTTGCGGTCGGGCAGGCGCACCACCTGGCCCCCGTACATCAGGGTCAGGTAGAGGTGTCCATCCGGCCCCACCGTCATCATGCGGGGGGCCCCCTCAAAGCCTCCAGCAAACACCTGAATGGCAAACCCGGGGGGTAGCCGGATGCG
>NZ_JANWVH010000140.1 GCF_025056915.1 Meiothermus sp.
AGACCGTCACCTTGCCGCTGGCGTTGCTGCTCACCCCGGCAATCAGCTTGGGCTGCAAGACCACCACCACCGGCACGCTGCCCACCAAAAAGGCCCGTTTGATGTTCCAGGAAGCCAGCTCCTTGCTCAGGCTGAAGGGGCTGTAGCTGGCGTTGGCCTGGATGGTGGCAGTCACCTGGGCTTTGAGGGCGCCGCTCATCCCGGCCCGGAACACCTCAATGCTGCCGCTGCTGATTTTGAGGTTGAAGTTTGGCTTGAGGGTTTGTTCGATAAAGCCGTTCAGGGTGATGCTTCCCCCTGGAACCCCCGGAATATCGAACTTCACGTTGCTCAGGTTAATCCTGCCGGTGAAGTCCTGCACGCTCACCCCATCCAGGGCCTGCACCATGCTGGCCTCGCCGATGGTCAGGTCGGTCTCGAGGGTCACATTGCCTGAGGCGATGGCGTCCTCGAGGGCTGCATTCTCGGTTTTGAGGTAGAACTTTCGCACCGCCTGGCCCCCCACCATACCCGCGCCGGTCTGGGTGACTTCGGTAATTCGGCGCACCAGGCCCTCGCCCTCATCGCTGATGACAATCTGGCCTGCGGTCAGGTTTTTGTCGGTTTGTACGTTCATGTCGGTGGCGGTGGCCGAATCCACCTCATCCTCGGGCAAGACCACGGCATTGGGCTTCAATTCCAGGCTGTTTTGAGGGGACAAGAGGCCACAGCCTGCCAGCATAGGGAAGGCCAGCGCGAGCAAAACCTGCGCTTTCATTGGGGTACCGCCTCCATCCAGGTCTCGGCCACGTCGCGCACCGCCGCCTCGCTCAGGAAGGCCTGGGTGTGGCGGTTGAAGGCCTCGTTGCTCAGCTGGCCCCGGAAAAGCTCGCGGTTGCCAACCGGGGTGCTGGTGTACAGGAGCCTGAAGCGCGAAGGCCCCAAAGGCGGCACCACCAGGTAGGTGGCCTGGCCCTGGGCGTTGCGGTCGGTGGCCAGGGGGAAGGTGTGCTGCCCTGCGGGTAGTTGCACGTTGCGCTCGAGCACCACCGTGGTGGAGTCAGAGTCCATGGTGACCAGCGTCACGTAGCCGGGCCTGCTCAGGGTAAAGCTAAAGAAAACCCGCTCACGCAGCTTGTATTTGCCGCCCTCGCCCCGGTCGGGCACAAAGCCGGAGATGATGGGCTGCAAGCCCCACTCGCGGCGCTGATCCTCGCTCACCCCGGTTTGGGGCGCACAACCCGCTAGCAAGAGCAACCCAACGACCAGGCTCAAAAATCTCATCCTCCAAGTCTACCCCGCCTTTGCTGAGAGCATTACAGAGGACTGGATTAAGGGAGGCTTTAGGGAAGATACTTAGCAGGGTGGAGCGCTATTTGCTGGTCATGCTGGGCGGGGCCATTGGCGCGATGGTGCGCTATGGGCTGGGGGCCTGGGTGCAGGGCCTGGCTGGGCCGGGGTTTCCCTGGAGCACCTTTCTCATTAATCTGACCGGAAGTTTTTTTATCGGCGTGGTGCTGCGGCTGAGCCTGGAAGGGGCCTTGAGCCCGGAGTGGCGGCTGTTTCTGGCGGTGGGCGTGCTGGGCGGCTACACCACCTTTTCCACCTTTAGCTGGGAAACCCTCACCCTGGTGCAACAGGGGGAGTGGCTCAAGGCTTTTTTGTATGTGGTGGGGAGCGTAATGCTGGGGTTCGGGCTGGTCTTTTTGGCCTACCGCTGGGCCGGGAGGTTGTTGTGAAGCTACAAGGGGAAGCCAAACTGGTGCGAATTTTTCTGGGCGAGTCGGACAGGTGGCAGGGGCGGCCCCTGTACGAAGCGATTGTGCTCGAGGCCAAAAAAGCGGGCCTGGCCGGAGCCACCGTCTTCAAAGGCTTCATGGGCTTTGGCGCCCACTCCCGCATCCACACCGCCAAAATTCTGCAACTTTCCGAAGACCTGCCCATCTGCATCGAAATTGTGGACAGCGAGGCAAAAATCCAGGCCTTCATGCCCACCCTCGACCAGATGGTGCAGGAGGGGCTCATCACCATGGAAAAAGTCGAGGTCATCCAGTACCGTTCGCGGTAGGCTGCACCGGCGCAGCGCGCCCCCACGCATAAACGCCCGTGTCCCTCCAGGCAGCCACCTATAGTTGCCCTCCGGCCCAAACTTTTGTGCCCCCGCTTACCCGGCTTGCCTGGGATAAGCCCTATCCTGCGGCTATGTTTGGCCGCTTCTTCACGCCCAAGAACCAGGACACCGAGCGCGTGCCCCCCGGCCAGGTGCTCACCGAAAAATTCCCGGTGCTCACCTACGGCCCCACCCCCAGCCTGCGCCCGGAGGAGGTGCGCCTGGAAATCTACGGCCAGGTAGAAGAACCCAAAACCCTGAGCTGGGCCGACCTGCAAAACCTGCCACAGTCCCACCTGACCGCCGACTTCCACTGCGTGACCCGCTGGAGCAAGCTCGATGTCCAGTGGGGCGGCATTCGCATCCCAGACCTGATGCAGCAGGTCAGGCTCAAGCCCCAGGCGCGGGCGGTGCTTGTCCACTGCTACGGTGGCTACACCACCAACCTCACCCTGGACGATTTTCTCCGAGAGCAAAACCTGCTGGCCCACACCCTCTTCGGCCAGCCCCTCCCGCGCGACCACGGCGGCCCCTTGCGCCTGGTGGTGCCCCACCTGTACGCCTGGAAAAGCGCCAAGTGGGTTCGCGGGCTTCAGTTTTTGGACAGAGAAGAACTCGGTTTCTGGGAGGTCAACGGCTACCACCGCCGGGGCGACCCCTGGAAAGAGGAGCGCTTCAGCGATTAGCGTCCTGGCAACCAGGTTTCCAAAGTTACCAAGGCCCCCGAAGGAAGTCGCCGGAAAACGCCCTCCCTGCCCGTCTGTACACCAAAGATACTCATCTACGCCCACAGGACTCCCAGGAGCGATGGCCTTCAAGCCCCTCCTGACCACGTAGAGCGGGTATCAAACCAGATCCCCATCTGATGGTGGCGTGCAGGGCCAGGAGCCACCCCACCGGGCCTTCCCTACAAGGTTGGGAGAGCGAGGCCAGGCCAGGATTAACCAAACTCGCTTACCGTGCGGGTGTGGTTGCACGGGCTTTTATGCGACAAAGCATTGATTGTGACCAGGCCACCAGCAACCCCAAACCCAGCCAGGTTTACCCAGCCCTTGCCGCTGTTACAGGTGGCGTTACGCACCACTCACCCCACAAAAAAACCATAGCGAACGCACCCCCCCGAACAGAACCGATGCCTTGAGTGCCCTTTCAAACGATGCGGAAGCGATTCCAAAAAAATACCCATTATG
>NZ_JANWVH010000141.1 GCF_025056915.1 Meiothermus sp.
CCAGGTTCAGGTAAAGCTGCCGCGAGCGCAGGGTAAGCCCCGCGGGGTTGGTGGCCCGGAGGGTCAGGGCCCCGGTCGGGATGGGGCTGATGGGCACGTTAAGGCTGGCGCTCCCGCCGGGGCTGAGCGAGAGGGCCCGGCTGCCTTAGCCGAGGAACTTCTCGGGGGTGTTGGGGTTGCCCGGGGCGTAGCGCCACTGCAAGGCGTGTACGCGGCCCCGGAGCGGGCCGGTGCCCAGCCAGCGGGCGCTCAGGCTGTAGGCCGGGCCCTGGGCCGGGGCGAGCAGGGCCAGGTTCAGCAGGGGGTTCACAAACTGCGTGAGCCGGGCCTCCGGCGCGGCCAGCACCACCTGGGTCAGGGTGTTGGCGGGGTTGGGGTAGATCAGGCCCCCCCGAGGGGCTCAGGTTCCCGCTCAGGCTGGCGCTCTGCTCGCCGGGGGCTCCTATGCCGGAGAAGAGAAGCAGCACGGGGTCGGGCCGGGTGAGGCCCACAAAGGTATGCTCCTGGGTGGCCGCAGGCCGCACCCGGAGGCTGTAGGGCGGCCTGACCTCGGTAAAGCCAAAGCGCCCCTGGGCATCGGTGTTGGCACAGCGGCTCCCCAGGCAGACCTCCACGCCGCTCAGGGGCAGCCCGAAGAGGTTCCTGACCTGCCCCGTTAGGTTAATCTGGCTGCTGGCGCTCACGTTCAGGGTGAGGGCCCGCTCACGCGTCAGGGTATGGCCCCCAAAGCTGGCCTGGGCCCGCACCAGCAGGGTGTACTGCCCCGCCGCAAGGCTGGCCGCGGGGGTGAGGGTGCTCTGGTTCTCCAGGGGATTTGGGTTGAAGCCCCCGTTCACCGCCAGGCTGCTGGGGATGCGCACCAGGGAAAGGCTCACCGGGCCGCTGAAGCTGCCGGTGCGCTCCAGCGTGACCTGCCCGCTGGCGCTGGCCTCCACCTTGAGGCTGGGTACCAGCACAATCGGCACCGGCCCCACGAAGAAGGTGATGGGGGCAAAGTTGTAGCTGGCGAGCTCCTTGCCGGCGTTCACCTGCTTGCTCAGCTTGGCCGTAACCTTTACCTCGGCGGTGAACTTCATGCCCAAAGCGGCCTTGAGCCGCACCCCGGTGGGGATGATCCTGCCCTTAAGCCCCGCGCTCACCCCACTTTGCACATCGAAGAAGACCTTGCCCGCCACGCACACCTGGTCGCCGGTGGTGGAGGCGTTGCCGTCTTGGTCGTAGAGCACCTTGTCGAAGCTGAAGTCCAGGGTGCTCAAAGGCCGCACCCCGCTCTGGGCCGAGTAGACCTGAACCCCGCCCGCACCGCGCACGCTCTGGGCCAGGGCGCGAGCCGAGCGCAGGTCGGAGGGGGCCAGGGTCTTCTCCAGCTCAAACTCCCCCTGCTCGAAGACCGCCCCCAGGTTGGCCTCCTCGGTCTCTACGGTAAGGGTGTTCCCCGAGCGGCTGATGCTCTTGACCCGCTGCAAGAGGCCAAAAGGCGCCGCCGGGGTGGGCTCGCTCACCAGCACCTGCCCCACCGCGAGCTGCTGAAGCTGGGGGTTGTCGGCGCTAAAGGTGAGGGTAGCCCGGCAGAGCGGGCGGTTCGGGCTGGTGTAGTCGAGGCAGGCCGGGGCGTTGGTGAGGGTGAAGCTGGAAAGGGCCCCCCGGCTTTCCGCGCTCAGCACGCGGGCCTCGGGCCGCAGCTTGGGCTCTGGGCGCTGGGGCCCCGAACCCCCGCAGGCCGCCAGCCACAACGCTAGGGCTGCGATGCCGACTCGGTAGCACATGCTTCCTCCTTCTCGCGCTCTATGGCCGCCAACAGCTCTTCCAGCCGGGCAAAGCTCCGCTTCTCGCCGCCCCGCAGGGGTTCTAGGCTGTAGCGCCACACCCTCTCGCCGTCGCTCCAGATGCGGAGCACAAAGCTGGCCTCCCGGTGGCCCTCGCGCATGGCCCCAGGGTAGGTGGGGGGGCGTCAACTGGGCGTCAAACCGAGACCCTTGGGCAGCCCCTGGGTCTGCGTACGCCAGAGCGCGCAGGCCTCCTGCTCGGCCTGCGTGGCCTGGGCGGTCTGCCCCACAGCGCGGTGGGCCGCGGCCAGAAGCCGGTAGGCGGGCACGCTCAGGCAGAGGGGTTCGCGGGCCAAGGCGCTGGCCAGAGGTAGAGGTCCGGGGGTGGGGCAGCCCTTGTGGAGGGGCAGCCTCAGCTCGCCCATGCGGTAGGCCAGCTCGTGCAGGGGGGTCTGGGGCCGGGCCTGGGCCAGGAGGGCCTCCAGGGCCTCGGGCGCGGTGCACAGGGCCAAAAGGTCGAACTCGGCCCCCAGGGCCAGGTCGCCCAGCCGGGTCGCGCGCAGCGCCGGCAGCAGAGCCAGGATGGGGATGGGGTCTTCCGGGGCCTGCCAGAGAGCAAGCAGGGCCGGGTTGTAGCGGGCCGCCCAGAGGAGCCGCTCGTCCTGGGCGGCCTGGGAGAGCGAGAAGGCCTCCTCCAGCCGCCTGTGGGCCAGGGCGAAGGCCCCCAGGTAGCCCAGCAGCTCCACCTCGACCAGCAGGGCCTGGGCCTGCAGGCCGGGGCCTTGTCCGCGGGCCAGCTCGAGGGCCTCCTCCAGGGTGTTCCAGGCCGGGCCAAACTGGCCCTGCAGAAAGTAGAGGTAGCCCAGGTTGCGGTAGCTGGTGGCCTCGGTGCGGGGGTCGCCCAGGCTGCGGGCCAGCTCCAGGGCATCGCCGAAGCGCCGGGCAGCCTGGGCGTAGCGGCCTAGGCGCAAGGTGGTGGCGGCCAGGTTCTGCAGCAGGCTTCCTGCCAGGACGAGCTGGCCCTGGCCCCGGGCCAGGGTGAGGGCGGCCTCGAGGGCCTCCAGCGAAGCCTCGTACGCCCCCTGCAGCCCCCGCAACGCCCCCAGGTTGCTCAGGGCCCGCGGGCGGGTTTGGGGGTTCTGGGCCTCGGCTGCAGCCTCCAGGTGGGGCTGGGCCTCCTCGAGCGCCCCCATCAGCAAGCAGGCCGCCCCCAGCGAGAGTCGGGCCAGGGCCATCCCCTCGGCATCGCCCAGCCGCCGGGCCACCCCCAGGGCCTCCTGGGCTTCCAGCAGGGCTTCCTGCGGTCGGCCCTGGCGCAGCAACAGCCCCGCTTTGCGCTGGTGGTGCTCAAAGTAGGCCCGGTCGCTCGGGGTGCGCCGGGCCCGCTCGCCCCGCCGGGCCCCCAGGGCCTCCCACA
>NZ_JANWVH010000142.1 GCF_025056915.1 Meiothermus sp.
TCCTTCGAGGTCAACCCGGCCCTGCGCTCCCGGGCTCGGGTTTATGTGCTCCACCCGCTCGACGAGGAGGCCACCCAAAGGCTTCTGGAGCGGGCGCTGGCTCACCCCGAGGGCTTGCAAGCCCAGGCCGAACCCGAAGCCCTGAAGCTCTTGGCCCAGGCCGCCATGGGCGACGCCCGCCGGGCCTTGTCGGCCCTCGAGCTCGCCGCTAGCCTCGGCGAAGGCCGCATCACCCTGGCCAGCGCCCAGGAAGCCCTGGGCAGCGGCACGCTCCACTTCGACAAGGGCGGCGAATACTTCTACGACCTGATCTCGGCCCTGCACAAGTCGGTGCGCGGCAACCATGTGGACGCGGCGCTTTACTACTTTGCCCGCATGATCGAAGGCGGGGCCGACCCTATGTACCTGGCCCGCCGGCTGGCCCGCATGGCCGTAGAGGACGTGGGCCTGGCCGACCCCCATGCCCTGCGCTTGGCCATGGCCGCCAAGGACACCTACGACTTTCTGGGCAGCCCCGAAGGCGAGCTGGCCCTGGCCGAGCTGGTCATTTACCTGGCCTTAGCCCCCAAATCCAACAGCAGCTACCTGGCCTGGCAAAAGGCCCAGAACGCGGCCCGCGCACACCCCGACGCGCCCATTCCCCTCCACCTCCGCAACGCCCCCACCGCCCTGCTGCAGCGGCTCGGCTACGGGCGGGGCTACGCCTATTACCACGACGACCCCGAGGGTAGTTTTGCCCAGCCGTATCTGCCGGAGGGCCTGGAAAACCTGACCCTCTACGAAGCCACCGGGGAGGGCTGGGAGGAGCGGGTGCGGGAGCGACTGGAGAGGCTACGGCGGCGTTTCAGAAGCGCACGCCCGCCGAAAAGCTGAAAAAAAGGCCGCTGGTGTTGAAAGCGCCGAGCAAACCCAGTTCGCCCAGGAAAAAGTCGCGATGGTAACCCAGATTGGCCTGGTACAAAAACCCTCCCGACGATGGAATAGAGGACAGGCCGCTCTGGAAACCCACCCAGATCAGGCGTGGCGAAAAGTAAAAGCCGTCCGCACCCCAGATGAGGCCCGCATCGAGGCTTAGGGGTATGCCGGGCACAAGAATAATGAAGGGAAAGGAAAGGCCAAAATCCAGGGCTGCGCCCGGCTCGAGGGCCACCTTCATCCCCGAGCGCAGCCCCAGTTGGGTGGAGAAATTGAACTCCACCTGACCGTTCCCAAAAGCCACCAAAGCGTGGGGCAAGATTATGCCCCCCGCATTGTTGGGCACTGCCACATACGTAGCCCCCAAAAGCAATTCGCGCTCTCGTGCCACCTCCGGTGTTCGTAGGGTTACAGGCACACAGCCCACCAACCACACCAACCCACAAAGCCAGATGCCCCTCGCCATGCCTCGACCTCCCTGTTGCGACCTTAGGGCCATGCTAGCACAGCCCACAAAGCCCGCTACGGAAAGGCCGAACCAAGGGCGGTTAAGGCGCCCTCGATGTCTGAATACCAGATTCGGTTGGTTCGTCGCCCAAAGGTGATGCGCCTACCCGACCAAAGGGAGTGCTCTAGGCTTCAAAAAGACTGCCTCCGGTGCTTTTGGATTGGCCACCTGTCTTTTTGATTCCGGTATGAGTGGGCTTCAACTACCCAAGCGGCCCACCCGGCACGCCCCAAGCCCAAAGGCCGGGTCGGGGAAGCTCACAAGAAGCCTTAGAGCCACCCTTCGGATGGCAGAAGCCGATTTTGGAAAAGGCCCCTAAGCCAACCTCAGAGAAGCTGGCGAAGCGCTTCGACCTTATCGGTGTTTTCCCAGGGAAAGCCCTCGCGGCCAAAGTGGCCGTAGGCCGAGGTGGGGGTATAGATGGGGCGGCGCAGGTTGAGGTTTTCAATGATGGCCCTGGGACGGGCATCGAAGACTTTCTGGGCTGCCTCGGTCAGCTTTTCATCGGGCACAAGGCCGGTGCCAAAGGTCTCGACCCGCATGCCCACCGGGCGGGCCTTGCCGATGGCGTAGGCCAGCTCGACCAGAGCCCGTTTGGCCAGCCCGGCAGCCACGATATTCTTGGCGATGTAGCGAGCATAGTAGGCTGCCGAGCGGTCAACCTTGGTGGGGTCTTTGCCGCTAAAGGCCCCCCCGCCGTGGGGCACCGCACCCCCGTAGGTATCCACGATAATCTTGCGCCCGGTGAGGCCGGTATCGCCGTGCGGGCCCCCAATCACAAACTTGCCGGAGGGGTTCACCAGGTACTGGGTTTCCTTGCTCAAATACTGCTCTGGAATGGCCTTTTCAATGACCTTGGTGCGAATATCGTGCTGAATCTGGTCGGCCTCGACCTCTTCGGAATGCTGGGTCGAAACCAGCGCCGTACCCACGTACAAAGGCTTCTGCCCCTCGTAGACCACCGTGACCTGGGCCTTGCCATCGGGGCGCAGGTACGGGATTTCGCCGGTTTTGCGGGCCTCGGCTAAGCGGCGGGTCAAGCGATGGGCCAACGAGATGGGCAGGGGCATCAGCTCCGGGGTCTCGTCGGTGGCATAGCCAAACATCAGGCCCTGGTCACCAGCACCGACCCGGTCAAAGGGGTCGCGCGAGCCCAGCACCCGCCATTCCCACGACTCGTTGACCCCCCCCGCAATGTCGGGCGACTGCTCGTCTATGGCCGTGAGCACCGCACAGGTGTCGCCGTCGAAGCCGTACTTGGCCCGGGTATAGCCCACCTCGAGCACGGTCTGGCGCACCAGGCGGGGGATATCCACGTAGCTCTCGGTGGTAATCTCGCCGGCCACCATCACCAAACCTGTGGTCACCAAAGTTTCACAGGCCACCCTGGCTTCGGCATCCTCGGCCAGGATGGCGTCGAGTACCGCATCGGAAATGCGGTCGGCCAGCTTGTCGGGGTGCCCCTCCGTCACCGATTCCGAAGTTACCAGTCGTTGCAATTTGCTCCTCCTGTAGCACGCAGCAAAGCCGCGTCAACCGAGAAAGTATAGCACCCTTGTAGCGGTTAAGCCGAACGGAATTCCTGCGCCCACTTTTGCAGGCCCAGAGGGCTCTTATCGCGCTCTTCACAGACGTGGCCGCCCACGAGAACGAGAAGGGACAAGTGTCTGCGTTGCGTCTGGGCCGAGACG
>NZ_JANWVH010000143.1 GCF_025056915.1 Meiothermus sp.
CTGCGGGACCCTGCAACACAGCGTCCCGGAAATCTGCTTGGCCCAGCAAGTAAATCAGGCTGACCAGCTCCCCAATCACGGTAAAGTCACGTACCTTCTTTTCTGTGGCCCAAAGCTTTTGAGCAGAGCGTTCGGAAAGCTGCCAGGGCACCCTCAAATAGTGTTCAGGGCCGTGCCAGGCTCTAAGCTGACGTTGGTAAACAGCCCGCTCCGAACCGCGAAGGTTCGGCACCACACCGGGCGCACAGTAGCGGGCCTCGAGGTTGGTCAGCACCCCCCGGCAGGCCAGGGGGCGGTGGGGATGCACAGCGCAGGCTCCCTCTGAAGTGAGCAGCGGACAGGGATGGGCCTCCAGAAAATACGTGGTGGGAAAATCGGCCCGGTGTTTGTGCTGCGCAATGCGGCGAAGTCTATTGGGGCCTTCGGCCTCGACTCGGGCCAGGGCATCGGGAAGATGGGCCTCGAGGTGCTCGCGCAGGTAAGCGGCCTCGGCCAGCCCCACCACCACCCAGGCATAGCAGCAGGCAAAACAGCCCCGGCGGCAGCTGACCTTCTGGCCAAGCCTGGCCAGATACTGCGCGGTGCGCGCCTCCAGGTTTTGGTGGGCCAGAGCCACCGCTTGCCGCAAAACCGGCTCCATTCCCATTATCATAAGGGTTTCAAGGCCAAAAGCCTGCGCCGTAGAAATTCCCTCCCAAACACACTTCCCACATGACCCATGGTTTGCCAGAGCGCAGATGGTACAATCTTGTCCTGATTATGGAAGTCCTCGGTCGAATCACCGCCATGCCCACCTTGCCCGAGCCCCTGAAGGGCCTGCGCGAGGTAGCCTACAATCTCTGGTGGAGCTGGAATCCAGAAGCCCAGCACCTATTTGAGCAAATCAATCCTTCGCAGTGGAAGCGCTTCCGGTCAAACCCGGTGCGGGCCTTGCTGGAAGCCGAGCCCCAGCGCCTTCAGGCCCTGGCCGAGAACGCGGGCTATGTGGGCGCGGTTGAGGCCACCGTCGCCAACTTCCACCAGTACCTGCAAACCCGCCCCCAAAAACCTCCCCGCATTGCCTACTTTTCAATGGAGTACGGCTTCCACGAGTCGCTGCCCATCTACTCGGGCGGCCTGGGCATTCTGGCAGGCGACCACATCAAATCGGCCTCAGACCTGGGGCTTTGCCTGACCGGAATCGGCATGTTCTATCACGAGGGCTACTTCCGCCAGCAGCTCACCCCCGAGGGCCAGCAGCGCGAGGTCTACGAGGATTTGCTGCCTGAGGAACTGCCCTTGCAGGTGGTCACCCGCGACGGAAAGCCCCTCAAGGTAGGGGTGGAGTTCCCCGGGCGCACGGTTTATGTGATGGCCTACAAAGCCCAGGTAGGTACCATACCGGTTTACCTGATGAGCACCAACCTGCCCGAAAACCGCCCCGAAGACCGCGCCCTGACCGCCCGACTGTACGCGCCCGGCCAGGAAATCCGCATCGAGCAGGAACTCATCCTGGGGGTGGGGGGGGTTCGCCTGATTCGGGCGCTGGGCTTGGAGCCCGAGGTCTGGCACATGAATGAAGGCCATGCGGCGTTTCTGGGCCTGGAGCGCATGCGCGAGATGGTGGCCGCCGGAAGCAGCTTCAGCGAGGCCTTGGAGGCCACTTCGGCGGGGGCCCTCTTCACCACCCACACCCCCGTTCCCGCCGGGCACGACACCTTTCCGCTGGAGCTGGTGGAGCGGTATCTGGACGGCTGGTGGAACAAGCTGGGCATCAGCAAGGAAGAGTTCATAGCCCTGGGTCGCGAGGAGAAAAGCTACGGCCCGGTTTTCAGCATGTCCAACCTGGCCCTGGCCACCTCGCGTGCAGCCGGGGGGGTCTCGGCCCTCCACGGCGAGGTCTCGCGCGAGATGTTCCAGCACCGCTGGAAAGGCCTCGAGGCGGAGGAAGTCCCCATCGGGCACATCACCAACGGTATCCACACCTTCACCTTCCTGCACCCCGATTTGCACAGCCTCTACGAGCGCACCTTTCCCAAGACCTGGGCCGAGCAGCTGCATGACCCCAGCCAGTGGACGGTGGAACGGCTCGAGGAAGACGAGCTCTGGCGCATCCGCAACAAGCTGCGGGCCAGCCTGATTGACGAGGTACGGGCCCGCCTTTTCGAGCAGCGACGCCGCAACGGCGACCTCCCGGCGAGCCTGCGGGCAGCGGAAAAGGTGCTCGACCCCTCCGTGCTGACCATCGGCTTTGCCCGTCGGTTTGCCACCTACAAGCGGGCCATCCTGATGTTCACCGACCCCGAGCGGCTGGTCTCCATTCTGAACGGCCCTCTGCCGGTGCAGTTTGTCTTTGCCGGTAAAGCCCACCCCAAGGATGAGCCCGGTAAGGAGTTCATCAAGAAGCTGGCCGAGAAAATCAGGGCCCTGGGGCTGGAAGACAAGATGATTTTGCTTGAAAACTACGATATGGGCCTGGCCCGCAGCCTGGTGCAGGGGGTGGACGTCTGGCTCAACACCCCCCGCCGCCCCATGGAAGCCTCCGGCACCTCGGGCATGAAGGCTGCCCTGAACGGCGCTCTGAACTTTTCCATTCTGGACGGCTGGTGGGCCGAGGCCTTCAACACCACCAACGGCTGGGCCATTGGCGACGAGCGCACCTATGCCACCGAGGAGGCCCAGGACCACGCCGACGCCCAGAGCTTTTACGACACGTTGCAGTACGAGGTGATCCCGCTGTTTTACGCCCGGGGCGCGGTCGGAACGCCGAGCGGTTGGCTGGCCATGGTGCGCGACAGCATCCGCACCTGCGGCCCTACCTACTCAGCCCAGCGCATGGTGGACGAATACCACCGCAAGTTCTACACCCCGCTGGCCCGGCGAGCCGCCCATCTGATGGAGGGAAACGCCGCTGCCCTCAACGAAGTGGCCGCCTGGAAATCCAAGGTGCAAGCAGCCTGGAACAACGTCAAACTCTGGGTGGAAGCGCCCCCGTC
>NZ_JANWVH010000144.1 GCF_025056915.1 Meiothermus sp.
AGTTCGTCAAATCGAGCACAGTTCACCTCGGATGTCCTGGATGGCCTTTATAACAGCCTCCACGCTGGGGCTGGCCAGAAGGGTGTGGGGCCAGCCCCGCTCTTCCAAAGCCGCCGCAGTGCTTGGGCCCAAGGCCAGGCTGTGGGCCCTCTCCCCCACCGCATCGGGCAGGGCTTCCACCGCAGAGGGGCTGGCCAGCAGGATCAGCTCGGGGGCCTCCAGCCCCTGGGGCCAGGGACAGGTCAGGGTTTCATAGACCGTCACCACCTCCACGGTGTAGCTTGCCTCCCGCAGGCGCTGGGCCAGGTGAGGCTGGGCCCGGTTGCCTTGGGGCAGGCCCACAAAACCGAAGGGCCGCCGGGCCAGAAAAGCCTCGGCCAGGCTCAGGGCATGTCCCTCCGGGGCCACCACCTCCACGGCTCCTCCGGCCTCCTCCAAGGCCCGCCGGGTCGCAGGGCCCACCGCGCCGAGCCTTCGCCCCTCGAGCCTGGCCCCCAAGGCCCGTACCGCCTGCACGGCCTTGACGCTGGTGAAAAGCCACCAGCGGCAGTCCTGAATGGGGGTTAGGTCGGTGGGCAGGAAACGGGTCTGGACCAAGGGAACCCGCCAGACCTCGAGGCCCATAGCCTCTAAAGTCTCCTGCAAACCCGCCAAACGGCCTTCAGACTGGGTCAGGGCGATCCGCATGCCACCTCCGGGTGCTCAGCGTGAATATCCTTGAAGGCCGCCTCCACCACCGCCTCAGGTTCCAGCCCCCGGGCCCGGTAGACCCGGCCCCTGTACCAGGCCAGGAGACGCAGTCCCTCCGGTGTCTCCTGGGCCAGCGCCCCCAGGGCAAGCTGGCAACCCCCAGCCAGGCGGGCCATGAGACCACGTTCCACCGCCACGGTGCGCCTTGCGGAGGGGTCTTCCAAAGGCTCCAGCAAGGCTTTTAGGCGCCTGTCATCCTCACGGCACTCCAGGGCCAGCGCCCCCTGGGCCGGAGCCGGCACCAATAGCGTAGGCGGAAGCACCTGCCAGTGGAAGGGACCTAAGTCCAGCCCCAGCCGCTGCACCCCCGCATAGGCCAGAAGAACCGCATCGTACTCACCCTGCCGAAGCTTATCCACCCGCGTAGGCACATTGCCCCGCAGCTCCATAAGGGCAAGGTCGGGCCGCAGGTGGGCAAGCTGTGCCTGCCGCCGGGCTGCGCTGCTTCCCACCCGCGCCCCAGCCCGTAGGGGCAGGTTGGTGGCTGTTTGATCCACGGCCTCGAGCCGCGCCAACAGAAGCTCGCGGGGGTCTTCTCGAGGCGGCACCGCGGCGATCTCCAGGCCCGTTGGGCGGATGCTTGGGAGGTCTTTGTAGGAGTGCACCGCCAGGTCGGCGCGGCCCTCCAGCACCGCCTCCTGTACCGCTTTGGTAAAAAACCCCTGGCCTTCCATCTGGGCAAAGGGGCGCTTCTCGCGGTCGCCCTGGGTTTCCACAACCACCAGCTCCACCTTGGCCCCCTGCCGAGCGAGCTGCCCGGCCACCCACTCGGCCTGCCACAGGGCCAGGCGGCTTCCCCTAGTAGCCAGGCGCACCCTAGCCACGCCCTGCCTCCCACAACCCGGCCTCTACCAGAAATGTCTGGGCCACCTCGGCCCCGTGCCGCCGGGCCAGCCCCCTCAGGCCCTTGAGCGGAAAGTGGACAAAACGCCGAGCCAGCCGCTCTATCATCTCCGGGGTCACCAGATCGCCCAGCAGCTCCTCCAGGGTGCGGCGGTAAGCCTCACGCATTCGGGCAATGGCGGGGGCCATCGAACGCTCCGTCCACTCCGCCACCGCCTGCTCCACCTCTTCCAGCACAATCTGCTCGGCCCTCGCTAGGTCGGCGCGCAAACGCGCGCGGCGCTCCTCCCCAAGCCGCTGGAGGTGCTCCAGGTCGAAAAGCACCGCGCCGCGCACCGCCTCGGCCACCACGTTTTTGGGCATCCCCAGGTCCACCACCGCCACCAGCCTGCGCTGCTTTCGGAAAAAGGCCGGCCCCAGAAGGCCCGCCACGGGCGTGGCCGTCACCACCGCATCCAGGGCTGGGGGACTGGCCAGGAACTCGTCCAGCCCCAAAGCCCTGGCCCCCAGCTTCTCGGCCAGGGCAATAGCTTTGGCCAGGCTGCGGTTGACCACCCACAGCTCGAGGCCTTCCACACCAGCCAGGCTCCGGGCAGCCAAGTGGCCCATCTTCCCCGCGCCCACCACCGCCACCCGGGCAGGGCGGGGCAGCATGGCCTCCAAGGCTGGGCGGGCCAGGCTGAAGAGCGAGGTCTGGGCCGGGGCCAGCGGCACCTCCCGGCGCACCCGCTTGGCGATGCGCAGTGCATTCTGAAAAGCAAAGCCGGTGGTGGGGCCTACCGTACCGGCAGCCAAGGCCGCCTCAAAAGCCGCCCTGACCTGCCGCATAATTTGGTCTTCACCGGGGTTAACCGAGTCCAAGGAGGCCGCCACGCGGGCCAGGTGCTCCAAAGCGGCCTCTCCGGAAAAAGCGTAGCCACGGGGCAGGTGGGGAGGAACCATTTGCTGGCGGATCTGCTCGAGCTCCGCCCCTTCACCTAAAGCTAGCACCAGCTCGCTGCGGTTGCAGGTTAGAAGGGGTACCCACTCCCGCACCAGCCCCGGCGGCGGCTCGAGCCGGGCCTGCAGCCAGGCGTTCCAGGCCTGTAAGGCCGCGCTCCCACCTCGCCGCTGGGAGACCCCGAGAAGTGCCAACCCTTCCATAAGATTATGATTATCAGTTGCAATAACCTCAAATGTGTCACGAAAACGTCACGCCACTCAAGAAAATGGCCTGCGGGCGTTGGAGACCAACCCTGTACCCTCAAAAACCGAGCTCAAGCGCAGGGCGGACACGTACCTGCGTATTCGCAAGTTTTCTGTTGAGCCAAAGGTACTTTGTGGGTTTGGAGCCGGAGACGGGATCCGAACCCGCGATTGTCA
>NZ_JANWVH010000145.1:0-435 GCF_025056915.1 Meiothermus sp.
GGACTGGTGGAACGGCTGTCGGACCCCCCGCATGGACGCGGGCCTCAAGGGGGTACTGAGCGGCCTGAGGCTCGACACCGACCCGGTGCAGGTCTACCAGGCCCTCATCGAGGCCAGCGCCCTGGGCACCCGACTGGTGAAGGAGACCCTCGAACGGGCCGTAGGCCCATTGAAGCGGGTGGTGGTCACAGGGGGGCTATCCCGCTCGGCGCCCGTGCTGCAAATCTACGCCAACGTGCTGGGGATGCCGCTCGAGGCCAGCCCCACCCCTCAGGCTTCGGCCCGCGGGGCCGCCCTCTACGGCGCGCTCGCCGCTGGCTTGCCCCCCCCCCCCCCCCCCCCCCCCCCCCGGAAAGCCCCCCCCAAAAAAACACGGGGGAAAAAGGCGGTTAACCGGCGAAAAAGGGGGGGGCGACGAGAGATGCGCGGGGGTGT
>NZ_JANWVH010000145.1:445-2809 GCF_025056915.1 Meiothermus sp.
CCGCCCGCCTCTTCACACCCGACGAACAGCACGAGGCGTATCAGGCGCTTTACTGCGAATACCTGGTGCTGGCCGACTTCTTCGGCCAGGCTTTCAACCCTACCCACAAGGAGGTGCCAGAGCTCTGAAAAACCTCAGGTATCGGCCCTAAGCCCTTTTGCACAAGGAGGTAGCAGGAATGCGTTTGTGGAAGCTTTTAACCCTGACCCTGGCGCTGAGCTCGCTCGCGCTGGCTCAGACCACCATCACCATTGCCACCGTCAACAACCCCGACATGATCACCATGCAGAAGCTGACCCCGGAGTTTGAGAAGGCCAACCCGGGCATCAAGGTCAACTGGGTGGTGCTGCCGGAGAACGAGCTGCGCCAGAAGGTGACCACCGACATCGCCACCAATGCGGGCTCCTACGACATCCTGACCATCGGCACCTACGAGGCCCCCATCTGGGGTAAGAACGGCTGGCTGGTAGAAATCAGCGGTCTGCCCGCTTCGTACGACCTCGAGGACATCATCAAACCGGTGCGAGCTGGGCTTTCATACCAGGGCAAGCTCTACGCTCTCCCCTTCTATGCCGAAAGCTCGATGCTCTACTACCGCAAGGATCTTTTCGCGGCCAAGGGGCTTACCGTACCGGCCCAGCCCACCTGGACCCAGGCCATCAACTGGGCCAGAACCCTGCACAACCCCAGCGGCGGGGTTTACGGCATCTGCCTGCGCGGCCTGCCCGGATGGGGCGAGAACATGGCTTTCCTCAGCACCCTGGTCAACACCTACGGGGGGCGCTGGTTCGACGAGAACTGGCGGCCCCAGCTCACCAGCCCGGAGTGGAAGCGGGCCATCGGGCAGTACGTGGAGCTGGTCACCAAGTACGGCCCGCCGGGCGTAACCGGCAACGGCTTCACCGAGAACCTGACCCTGATGGCCGAGGGCAAGTGCGCCATGTGGATTGACGCCACCGTGGCTGCGGGCTATCTGGCCAACCCCAAGACCTCCAAAGTAGCCGACAAGATTGGCTTCGCCAAGGCCCCGGTGGCCACCACCCCCAACGGCTCGCACTGGCTGTGGAGCTGGGCCCTGGCCATCCCCAAGTCGAGCAAAAAGGTGGACGCGGCTAAAACCTTCATCACCTGGGCCACCTCCAAGGAGTACATCGCTCTGGTCGGCCGCACCCAGGGCTGGGTCTCGGCCCCGCCGGGCACCCGCTACTCCACCTACGCGAACCCTGAGTACCAAAAGGCCGCCGCTTTCGCCAAAACCGTGCTGGACTCCATTAACACCGCCGATCCCACCAAGCCTACCCTCAAGCCAGTGCCCTACACCGGGGTGCAGTTCGTGGGCATCCCCGAGTTCCAGGCCATCGGCACCCAGGTAGGCCAGTTCATCGCGGGCATTGTAGCCGGGCGCACCAGCCTGGATGCCGGGCTGGCCCAGGCCCAGGCCGCGGTGGAGAAGATCATGAAGGAGGCCGGCTACCTCAAGTAGCCTACCAAGCCCCACGGCGGGGTACCGCCGTGGGGCTTTCTTCCTGGGAAGCCCTTTTCACACCCCAGTCCTCGCTTCCCGCCAAGGCAGGCGGTATGACCCATAGCCTTCCCCGCAAACAAACCTACAGTCTGAGGCCCAACACCTTCTGGCTGCTGGCCCCCGCCATTCTGCTGCTCGTCGTTTGGACGCAGATTCCTTTTGTTCTAACGCTCTACCACTCCTTCCGCCGCTTCAATCTGCTCAACCCTGAGCGGCAGGGCTTCGTGGGGCTGGAAAACTTCCACTCCCAGCTCACCGACCCCATCTTCTGGACCGCGGTTCAGAACACCCTGGTGCTGGTCGGCTCGGTGCTGCTGCTCACGGTTTTGCTGGGACTGGTGCTGGCAGTGCTCTTTTATCAGGATTTTCCAGGCCGGGCCCTGGCCCGCACCCTGGTCATCTCGCCCTTCTTTGTGATGCCGGTGGTCTCGGCCCTCATCTGGAAGAACATGCTGATGCACCCGGTTTACGGGCTTTTTGCCTGGCTGGCCCAGCGCCTGGGGCAAGAGCCCATAGACTGGCTGGCGGCCTACCCCATGCAGTCCATTGTGCTGATGGTCTCCTGGCAGTGGACGCCCTTCGCCATGCTCCTCATCCTGACCGGGCTGCAGTCGCTCTCCAAGGAGCAGCTCGAGGCCGCCAAGATTGACGGCGCCAATGCCTGGCAGGAGTTCCGCTACATCATCGTGCCCCACCTGGCCCAGACCCTGAGCGTGGTGGTGATGCTCGAGACCATCTTCCTGCTCACCATCTTCGCCGAAATTTACGCCTCCACCTCCGGAGGGCCGGGCCTGGCAACCACCACCCTGCCCTACCTGATCTACCTCAAGGCTTTTGGC
>NZ_JANWVH010000146.1 GCF_025056915.1 Meiothermus sp.
AGGGGTTCCCTGTAGTGCACAATGGCAATGCCTATAGAAAGGGAAAGCGCCGGGTCTATTTTCTTGAACGCCGAACACAAAGCCTTTGCACAGGCCACGGCCCTGTTGACCGGGAGAAAAGCCAGCACATCGTCGCCCCCGGAGTAGACGCAAAAGCGGTAGGGGTGGGGTTTTGGGGGAGGGCTGCCCTCGTAAACCGTCTGCTCGAGCAACCCCTGCACGCTCTGGGCAAACCGGCTCAGCTTTCTGGAGAAGTCTTGGTGCGCCTCTATGGTCTTCAGTTCCCCAAGCCGAGCCCCCATGCGGTCGCCATCGGCCAGCAGGATGGCAAAGTAGGGGAAGTCGAGGGACTTTTGTTTATCGTCGAGGTCTTCCTCGAGGTTTTCCGCGTTGGTGGCGGTTATATCGGTAGCCATGCGGGCCAGGGTTCTGGTCTGGGGCACTTTGCCCAGCAGTTCCTGCACTCCATACACCCGCTTGAGTAGTGAAACTGCGTCGAGAAACTCCGTTTTGTTGAAACGCAGCTTCGGGTCAATTACCAAGGCCGGCGGAACCTCCAGGATGGGTTTTCCTTGTTTATCCGTTGGTAAGTGCAACACCGTAGCCCGGGCAGGGTCGAAGGGAGACTTGGGGAGTCCACCGTCATCCAGGTTGGTCGGGGCGAAATCTCGCAGGGCTTTACGCCCAGCCAGCAAGCGCTCGACTTCCTCGCGGGCTTTGGCATAGTCCTCACCGAGCGGAACCCAGGCGGCGTAGAACTCGAGGAAGTGTTCTAGCTGCTTTTTGGCCCTTTGTTCGTCAATATGATTTCGGTTCGATTCGGGAAGCTTACTAAGGGTGTCTTTCCAGATGTCCTCAAGTTTTTTCCTCAGAGCTTCCTTGACTTCCTGAGCAAGAGCTTTAGGGCATTTTGTTACCTCGGCCAGAATCTTGTTGGCCCCGTCGGCCTTCTGGTCGGCAGGAAAGATGAGCTGGGCACCTTTTGTCGCCAGGTGCTGCGCGGCGTGCTTGCTCAGCTCTTGCAGTATCTGCGACCCCGCGTACAGGTCGGCGGTGCGCCGAGCGGCGGCGATGAAGTCCTGCACGGGGCCGATGGAGATGGTGAGGAGATGGCTCATAGGCGCACCTCCTGGGTGAAGCCCTGAATATGGGCGGCTCCGCGAACGGCCTCGAGGGGTGTGTCGGCCTCGAGCGCCTCTAGCACAGGGTCGTTGTCAGGAAGCTGCAAAGCGAGTTCTTCTCCATTGACCCTGATTCGTGTGGGGGCGGGGGCATTGAGGATGATGACGGCTGGCCGAATGCTGCCATCCGCAAAAGCAATGGGCTTCAATATGACCGGCGAAGCCATGCGCCTGCCCCCAGAGTGAACCGCCTCGAGGGTTCCACTAAAGCTGTCGCCCAAGCGCTGGTAAACGATGGGCAGGCCGTAGAAGGGCTTGGCCAAGGCAATGCGCTCTTGCTTGGGTCGCAAGGCCAACAGGGTTTTGTGGTCGCGCCATTTGCCCCCGGCCATAGGTGTGTAGGCCATTGTTTTCCCCGTCTCAGGGTCTTCCACATAATGCCCTTTCCGAAAACGCGCCCAAAAACGACCCAAGTCCCGCCAGACCGAATGCCCTTTGTAGGGGTCAGCGCTGCTGGGCTTGCGGGGCTGGCCCAGGCAGACCACCGCGCCAGCGAGGGTGGCGTGATGAACCTCTTTCTGGGGTGGAACCGCAAACCAGGTTTTGAACTGGTCGGGGTTAGCAGGTAGCCAGTCTTTAAGGTCTTGGGTGACCTCGAGCGCCCCCAGGCCCCGCCGGGTGCGGGCCCCGATGCCGCCAAAGGCGATCCAGGCCCGAATGGCCTGCCTTAGGTGTCCCTTTTCCATCTCGGAGAGGCTAAAGGTAAGCTCGAGGGCAAACTCCACCGACTTTAGGCCACTGGCTTCTGACAAACCCTCGTTTCTGTTTTCGTTGAAGGGATGCAGAAAGAACTTCTCCATCGGCCCGGTTCTCGCTGTACCCCTATCCGGTACAAGCTCCGAGGGTCTTACGGCCTGCCCGGCAGACTGCTCCAGAGCCCGCAGGGCCACTTTTCCGTACTTCTCGGCACTCCCCCAAATCGCCTCCTCGGCCTCGAACAGCTCCTTCGCCGAGCCGTACCGCGCCCCCGCCGTAGCCCGCCACCAGAAGCGCAGGTGCCCCCGCACGCTCGCTGCCCGCACCGGGTGGGCGGGGTCCACCTCGCGCGGGGTGGCGCTGCCGCCGAACATGGGCGTAATGGTGCGGAGCTTCAGCGTCCAGGTTTCCAGTCTGGGTTCCCTAAGCTCTGGGGGCGAAATCCGGATGGTTCTAGGCATGGGCCCTCCCCATCCAATCGTCGAACGTTGCCTCGTCCCAGGCGTCCAGCTCCAGCATCCGCACGCCTTTGGGCAGCTTGGCGGGGTCGGCCTTCACCTCGTAGTCGGCGAAGCGGCGGGGAGGCTTGCTTTCGTCCAGGAGCCGCACCGAGACCACCTGGCCCAGGTCGAGCAGGCGGTGCGCGGGGGCGCAGCCCAGCATGGCCTGGCGCTTGTTCTGCTCGGCGTTGTTGGGATCGGTACCCACGTGCTGGAAAAGGTAGAGCCGGCGCGTAGCCATATGCCCCTTGCTGGCGCTGCGGTCGTGCTCGAACATGTTCATAAGGGCCTCCACCAATAGCTTCAGGTCGGCCTCGCTAAAGCCGGTGTCCTTGGCCAGGTGGGCGCTGATAAAGCCCTTGGCCAGGTAGAGGC
>NZ_JANWVH010000147.1 GCF_025056915.1 Meiothermus sp.
CGAAGGCGCTCCAGCACGAACTCCCCCACCTTGTCGGGGCCCACCGCGGTCAGCAGGGCGGTGCGCAGCCCCAGCCGCCGGGCCCCCACCGCGATGTTCAGGGGGCTACCCCCAAGGTAGGCCCCAAAGGTGCGAATCTCCGGGAAGGGGGCCCCCAGGTCGTGGGAGTAGAGGTCGATGGAGCAGCGCCCGATGGTGATGAGGTCGTAGCTCTGGCCCATGCTCCCCCTTTCAGTACCCCGTAACCCGGTGCAGGTACTCCCGGTTGCGCCGGGCACTCTCCTTGGGGGCCCCCATGCCCGGCAGCACGTCCTGCTCCACGGTAATCCAGCCGTCGTAGCCCAGGGCCACCAGCTTCTGGGTCACCGCGCCGAAGTCAATCTGGCCCTGGCCCAGCTCGCAAAACACGCCCTTGCCGATGGCCTCCTTGTAGTTCCAGCCCTTTGCGCGGGCCTCGCTGGCCACGCCCGGATGGCAGTCCTTGTAGTGGACATACCATATGCGCCCCCAGAAGCGCTCGAGGCCCTCCAGCACCTGCTGTGGCTCGTTGGTGCCCGTCCCGTAGAGGTAGTGCCCGGTGTCGAACACCAGCCCGATGATTGCGCCGTCGGTGTGCTCGAGGAAGGCCTCGATCTCCCAGGGGGCCTCTACGTAGCCTGCGCAGTGGTGGTGGAACACCGTGCGCAGGCCGGTCTCGTCGTGAACAGCCCGGGCGATGCGGCCCGCTCCCGAGGTGAAGACCTTCCACTGCTGGGCGCTGAGGCTCAGCTCAGGCCGGGCGCGCCCGGCGTTCTCAAAGCGCAGCGGGTCGCGGCTGTGCTCATCGGCCAACACCACGAAGGGCTGCCAGCCGTCGCCCACGTCGGCCACGCTTTTCAAGAGGCGGGCCGTGCGCAGCACGCGCTCTTCGCCCGCGGCATGAAGGGCGGGCTCGAGCAGGTAGACCCCTTCGTAGGCCCCCAGCATGGTCAGGCCACGCGAGCTAAGCTCCCGCCGCAAGCGCTCGGGGTCGGTGGGCATGTAGCCAAAGTCGCCCAGCTCGGTGCCGCGGTAACCGGTCTCTACGAGCTCATCGAGCATCTGCGCGTAGCCGATGCCCTGCCCCCACCCCTCGATGGTGCCCCAACTGCATGGTGCGTTGCCAAAACGGATCGCCATTGTCCAAAATTCCTTTCCCGGAGGTCCTAAGCGTCTTGCGTCTCAGAAATAGCGCCGCTGCTTCTTCAAGTAGGTCTCGTACTCCTCGCGGGCCTTCCTCACCCCAGGCTGGCTCGAGACCTCGGCCACGGGGACGTCCCACCAACTCTCGAAGCCTGGGACGCGGTCATCTACGCTCACCGGCACCACGATCACCCTCACACCCCTGGCTTTGTGGGCCTCTTTGAGGGCTTCTTCCAGCTCACGGTAGTTCCTGGGGCTCCACACCCTCGCCCCCATGGCCCGGGCGTGGGCGGCGAAGTCCACCTCGAGCGCTGCCCCGTCGGTGCGGCCTGTTCTACCGTCGCGCCGTCGCAGCTCGTTGTTGAAGGAGGGCGAGCCCAGCGACATCTGCAGGCCGCGAATCGAGCCGAAGGCCTTGTTGTCGATCAGCATGACCGTAAAATCCAGCCCCTCGGCCACCGCGGTGACGATCTCCGAGTTCATCATCAGGTAGCTGCCGTCCCCCACGAAGACCACCACCTCGCGCCCGGGCTCGGCCATCACCACCCCCAGCCCGGCGGGAATCTCGTAGCCCATGCAGGAGAAGCCGTACTCGAGGTGGTAGGCCTTGGGGTCTTCGCAGCGCCAGAGCTTGAGCAAATCACCCGGCAGGCTTCCCGCCGCGCAAATCACCGTGGCCTTGCCGCCATATGCCTCGTTCACCAGGCCGATGACCTCGGCCTGAGCCATCTCCTTTTTCTCAGGTCTAGGCGTGCGGTACTGGCTCACCCGCTCGTCCCACTCTCGCTTGAGCCGCTCCACCTCTTCGCGGTAGGAGGCCGGAGTGCCCGCAAAGCCCTTCAGGGCCTGGCCGAGCGCTTCCAGGGCCCTCCGGGCGTCGGCCACCAGCGACAGGCCGTTCAGCTTGGCCGCGTCAAAGGGGAGCACGTTCACCCCAACGAACTTCACCTCTGGGTTCTGAAAGGCGGTCTTGGAGGCGGTGACGAAGTCGCCCAACCGCGTGCCGATGGCGAGGACCAGGTCGGCCTCTTTGGCCAGGCGGTTGGCGGCGGTTCCCCCGTTCGAACCCACCGCGCCCACACACATGGGGTGATCCCAGGGCAAAGCCCCCTTGCCCCCCTGCGACTCCGCTACCGGGATGCCGTAGGTCTGGGCAAAAGCGGCGAGCTGGGTGTGGGCTTCGGAGTAGAGCGTGCCCCCTCCGGTCACGATCAGCGGGCGCTTGGCCCTCTTGATGAGTTCGGCCACTTGTTCCAGCACCTCCGGCTCAGGCGCGGGGCGGCGAACGCGCCAGACCCGCCTGGCGAAGAAGGTCTCCGGCCAGTCGTAGGCCTCGGTCTGCACGTCCTCGGGCAGGCAGAGGGTCACCGCCCCGGTCTCGGCGGGGTCGGTGAGCACGCGCATGGCCTCGGGCAGCGCGGAGAGGAGCTGAGAGGGCCGGGTGATGCGGGTGAAGAAGCGAGAGACGGGCCTGAAGGCGTCGTTCACGCTCACATCGTGCTCGGTGGGGTGCTCGAGCTGCTGTAGCACCGGGTCGGGCAGGCGGTTGGCGAAGTAGTCCGAGG
>NZ_JANWVH010000148.1 GCF_025056915.1 Meiothermus sp.
TCTGGGCTACACGGGGGGGCTTTTGCCGGTGGTGGTGGGCCTTCTGGCGGTGGGGCTGGGTTTCTGGGGGGCCGCTTGGCGCTTTGGCCGGAGGGATAGATAATGACCTTTATGCGCTGGATTGCCCTTTTTCTGCTGGCGGGCTTTGCGCTGGCCCAGCCCACCCTGCGGCTCGAGCAAGGCTGGGTGCGACGGGTGCCCGGCAACATCACCGCCGCCTACCTGGTGCTTTACAACCCCACCGACAAGCCGCTCAAGATTGTGGGGGCCAGCACGCCCATTGCCACGCGGGTGGAGTTCCACCAGACCACCCAGCCCGGCCACCAGAACCACCTCGACCTCTCGGCCATGCGGCGGGTGGACGCCCTCACCGTGCCAGCTAAAGGCCGCCTCCAGATTCTGCCCGGCGGCTACCACCTGATGCTCTACGGCCTGCGGGAAAAAAACCCCCGGCCCCTGGCCGAGGGGCAGAAGGTGCCGCTTACGCTGCGGCTCGAGGGTGGCGCCAGCGTAACCTTCACCCTGACCGCGCAGATGCGATAGAAAAGCCGCGCCCTTAGGCGCAGCCAGACCTTTGAACAGACGTTAGAGCGAGCGGCGGAAAAGGGTCAACCAGGTTTCGCTCATCTTCTGGGTTCCAAGCACCTGGGCCACTTCCTGGTCACCTGCCGTGCTGATGCGAACCTGGGCCACCCGCACCTCGCCAGCAGTACCATCCACCAACACCGCAAATAGGTTGTTTTTGCCGCTCAGGTAACGTCGGATACTGGCATCCTCTTTGGCCGCCAGGCCCACCGAGCCCAAACCCCAGGTACGCACATGGATGAAGATGGCCCCACCGTAGTTGCGCTGGGCCGCCTCGGCCAGCACCGCCTTGACCAGGGCGTTGTTGGTCGGGGTGTCGGTCTGACCACCGAAGATTAGGGCCAGCGCAGGCTGGCGGAAGCTGACCAGGCGAAGCACGTCATCGGGGCTGGACAGCGCTGCGGTGGCCACTGAAGCATTCGGGCGGGCCTCGAGGTAGCTAGCGATAGCTGCCCCACTCAGGCTCGCGCAGATGGAACTGCTGTTGGTAAGCACCTCAACCCCCTCGAAGCGCAGGGCTCCCGCCCAGACCTTGCCCATGGCGTTGCCGGTGTAGCCGCGCAAGAGGTACTGCTCTCCCAGGGTGAGGGGTTGAGCGGTGGCAAAACCCAAGGCCAGAACGACCGAGAAAAGAACCAGAACACGCATCTGAAACCTCCTCGTAGAATATCCTAACCGGGTATTTTCCCGTAAATTACGGTAAGGTATTTTTGTCATAGATGTGTTTCCTAGACAACACAGATGTAGATCTTGGCAAACCATACCCTATGGGGATATACTTACACCGTGAAGATCCCCAGACCCACGCTCGAGCGCTACCGACCCACCGCCCAAGAAAACCAACAGGGCGTTGCTCCGTGGCGTCAGAGACTACAGGCGTGGGCATCCTGCCGAGTACGGGGCTTGTCTTTCTGCAGCGTGTTTCCCTGGCTGGCGGTTCTATTCGCGATAGGGATGGTGTTAGGCCGATGAAACTCACCCCAGATGCTTTGCTACTTGGCCCGCTGGCCCTGAGCTGGCCCAATCTGGCCCTGTTGCTGGGGGTTTTTGCCTTTATCTGGTTGGCCGCGCGTCGGGGTGTGGAGGGTAAAGCCTGGGGGGTGTTGCTGGTGGTGGTGCTGGCGGCTCGAGGGGCCTATGCCGTGGAGCACCTGTCAACCTGGCCCAGTGCAGGTGCAGCTTTGCTGGGCGTGCTGGACATCCGCAGCGGGGGCTGGAACTGGGGGGTGGGACTCCCCGCCGGGGCCCTGGCGGCGCTTTTCCTGCTGAGGCGGGAAGCGGGCCGCTTGCTGGTTCCGGGGGCGGCCTCGCTGGCCGTGGCCCTGTTGCCGCTGGGGGTGCAGCATGGTCTTACCCGCCCGGCCCCATCGGCCAGCCCGCCCGCATACCAGGCCCAGGTGCTAAAGTACCTCGAGCCTGGCCAATCCCGCCCCAGCGAGGTGCGCTTTGCAGACCTGCCCAAGCCCATGCTGGTCAACCTCTGGGCGACGTGGTGCCCCCCCTGCCGGGCCGAGATGCCCCTCCTGGTGGAGTATCAGCAGAAGGGCTACCCCATTGTTTTGCTCAACGCAGGTGAAGACCCTGGGGCCATCCAGGGCTTTTTGCAGCAAACCGGTCTTTCGGCGCGGGTCTTTCTGGACAGTGCCGGTTTGCAGCGGGCCTTTCAGGTGAGCGGGCTGCCCACCACCTTGCTGATTGGCTCCGATGGGCAGATTCTGGCCCGTCACCTGGGGCCGGTGAACCGGGCCCAGCTCGAGCAGCTTTTGGGGCAGCTCAAATAGCACACCGTCGTATAGATACCCCTGCACTTCCACAGTTTCCAAAGAGTGAGAGCCCTCGAGCCCCTCCCTACCGTGTAGGAAGGGCGGGGGAGGGTATCGGGCAAGACCCCCAATCGGCTGGTTGCGCGAAGGGCCAGGTCAGCCACCCCACCGGTCCCTCCCCAACGAGGAAGGGGAGGGACCAAGCGAGGCCAGGCTGGGATTGACATAATTCGCTCACCGTGCGGGTGTGGCTGCACGGGCTTTGGTGCGCCAAAAGACTGGTGCTGACGCGCATGGCAAAAAGCCAATCGCTGCT
>NZ_JANWVH010000149.1 GCF_025056915.1 Meiothermus sp.
TGACAGCCCTCGACCCCCTCCCTACCGCGTAGGGAGGGTTGGGGAGGGTTTATGCCAAGGCCCTCAAGAGGCAGCGGAGGAACAAAGCACGTCCAGGCCGGGATTTACTTAAGTCGCTCACCGCGAGGTGTAGTTGGGCGGGTTTTTGTGCGACGCAGTAATAACAGGGAGTGAGGCAGGGAACAGGGGTTTGGGGATAGGAAGCAGGTAGCGTAAACCCACCAGCTACCCCCGACCACCCGCAGCCGGTGCGTTTTTGAACGTTGCGACGCCGAAAGCTGTGCGGCAACCCTTGCGAAGGCATCAAAAACCTCCCCAACTGTGCGGGGGAGGTTGAAAAGCGTGGGTGGATAGGCCGCTTTATCGGCTCATGGACTCGGCTGCATGACCTGCGCTGCGCGCCGGAGGGGTTGAATAGCCCTGGGCGGAGGCTTTAGCGCCAGAATCTCCTGGGCGGCCCGTCGCCCGCTGGCATAGGCCCCGTGCACGGTGGCGGCCCAGGCGTTGGAGGCGGTGTGCTCGCCCGCGAAGAACAGGCGGTGGCCAACCGGTTGGGCCAGCACACTTCGAGCCCGGGAGGCGCCCACGCTGGCCTTGCTGTAGGCTCCCAGGGTGAAGGGGTCGTCCCGCCAGTGGGCCAGGCGGGCCTTGCTGGGGGTCAGATGGGGGCGGCCCAGGGCCAGCCGCAGGGTATCCAGGGCGCTTTGCAGGGCTTCCGCTTCGGGCAGCGCCAAGAGTTCGCGGGCCTTGTCGCCGGTGGCCAGGGCGGTCAGGATTTCCACCCCCACCCCATGCCCGGCGGTACTGCTCCACCACTCGTCGGGGTTGGCGCCCGGCACATAGAGCTCCACAATCCCTTTGGGAAAGATGGGCTCCTCAAAGTGGAAGAAGAGCTTGACCGCATCGGTAATACCAAGCTGTTCGATGGCCCGGCGCTTTTCCTCGGGCAGCTCGGGTACAAACCGCACCCGGCCTGCCTTCAGAACGCCCAGCGGCAGGGTCACAACGGCCTGGTCGGCCTGGAAGACCCGCCCGTCGGTGGTGGTGGCCTTTACGCCAGAAGGCCCCCACTCGAGCGTCTCCACCACGGCCCCGAGCCGGATATCGAGCCCGGTGGCAAGTTTTATCGCTAGTCAGTCGTAGCCGTCGAGGATGCGGTAGTCGCCTTCCTCCGCCGATTTGTCGTACAGGAACTCGAGCGCAGCCTGGGCGCTCAAGCGCCTGGGGTGGTCAAAGTCGGAGATGTATTCTTGCAGCTTGTAGGGCACCCTCTGGCCGCAGAGCTGGTTGCGATTCAGGTACTCGGCCAGCGACTCCTCGCCCTTTGCTTCCGGCCAGTCCACCAGCCGGATGTTGTTGTACCCCCTTTGCTCACAGCCCACCTCGGCAATCGTCCGCAAGGAACCGTCGGGGAGGCGTACTAAGGTATCCTCCTGCTGGTTGAAGTGGATGGTGCGAAGGCCAAATTGTTGGGGGAGGGGGTAAGTGGGAACCTGGCTGCTGTGGATGAATTCGGCGCCAAGTTCGATGGGCACTGCTGCAAAGCTGCGTTCGGTGTGGATGCGTCCTCCGACGCGGTGTTGGGCTTCGAGTACGGTCACCTGATGCTTCGCTTTCTGTAGGTCCTGGGCCGCCGCTAAACCGGCAATGCCCGCGCCTATGACGAGCGTTTTCATGGGAACACCTTTTTTTTCTACACTTCTTCGAACCTTTCTCCCGAGAATTGTTTTGGATGCTCGGGCATCACCCTGCCGACTTAGTCGCTCCATCGCACGGTGGCATACCGTGTGGTGGCAGTTCGTCGTATTGCCTGTTGCGCCTTAGGGCGCCCTGGGTGCCTTGAGATGGCAAGGCGGCCAATGGTCTGTCGGTCTACCTCCTGTTGATGCTGAATTCCCCTTGCGGGGTTCTCTCAGTGTAGCCGATGAGGCCCTTCTCAGGATGGAGGATTGCCCACAATTGGCTCCACAACCGTATTTTTCGCAGAGCCTGCCGGAGAGCATCCGCCAGGCTTGTGTGGTGGGGCCCTTTGGGCTTTAGGGAACCCCTTCATTCACGGCCTGAGCAGGCCCACAAGCTGGTTGTAAAGCAGCGCCCCGGCTCCATACAGCCCCAGCCAGAGCAGATCGGCCACCCTAAGCCTGCGGCGCAAGAGCCCGGCCACGCCCAGCCAGAACAGCACCAGCGAGGCCGCCAGGCAGGCCAGGCCCAGGTAGGCGATGAAGAGCGGGGCCGCCACCGCACGGGTCATGAGCACCGAGCCCCCGGCCATGACCAGCGGCAGCCAGAGGAGCAGGTTGGCGTAGATCAGCCAGCGGCGGCCCGGCATCAGGAATCAGTTTACCCGGGCCGGTGTGCCCCCGGCATGGACAGCGGTGAAGCAAGTTCTTAGCATGGCGGTATGAGCCTTCGCCAGGCCCGCACCACCTGCCCCCTCGACTGCCCCGATGCCTGCTCGCTGCTGGTCACCATCGAACCAGCGCAGAACCGGCTCTTAGAGGTTCGGGGTGACCCCGCCCACCCCATCACCCAGGGCTTCGCCTGCGTGAAGACCTACCGCTACCCCGAGCGCCAGCACCACCCCCTGCGGCCCCTGTACCCCATGCGGCGGGTGGGGGCGAAGGGGGAGGGCCGCTTTGCGCGGGTGAGCTGGGCC
>NZ_JANWVH010000014.1 GCF_025056915.1 Meiothermus sp.
GTACCGGCTCGGTTCCTTGCAAATGGCTGGCATACTTACAACCGCCCGCTCAAGCCGCCCCCACTGACCGGGGAGATGGAGCCTCTGGGAGGGTTCTCGAGTTCGATGATGACGCGTTTCATGGGGGGTCTCTGGGTTGACTGGAGGAACAGTGGGCTAGGAACAACCGGGTAATCGGCAGCCAGCCCTCAGCGAGGTTCTGGATCCCTTGTATTCATCAGCATGATTGCACCGTGGAGCCTGCAATCGAGTTCGCGTTGCAGAACCAGGCACATTTCCCTACGCAACACTGGACGCAACACTGGCTTCGAA
This sequence comes from Meiothermus sp., assembly GCF_025056915.1. Lineage (GTDB taxonomy): Bacteria > Deinococcota > Deinococci > Deinococcales > Thermaceae > Meiothermus. The sequence goes on from NZ_JANWVH010000014.1 coordinate 313, forward strand.
ACCCCTATTCACCCCCTTGCCAGCAAACCCACCTGAGCCTCGCCTGCGAAGGCGCTTTTTGGACCAGAGTTGGCTGGTCTGGTTCGGCGGGGCATGGAGTCTTCGCTCCTGGCCTTTGAGCCAGGTTCGCGATTCTCACAAAAACGTAATCCAACCTTTGGTAGGTGGTTCCAGAGGCTCAGTCCAGGCGGCGATAGACATGGGGTAGTGGGCGAAAAATCAAGTCCGAAGCGGCTTTCTTAATATATGGTCGAATCGGCTGGACAAAAGTGTGGTTATGTTATACGCTTACCTCATCCGAGTTGGTACAAAAACCAAACGGGGGAAGGAACAAAACGTAAGTGAACTGAAGAACCGACCGCAACGCACACCCAACGAGCCGCCCGACACCTAAGCCCCTAGCAGAAGCGCCCTGTGGCGCAGACCGAAACGGAAGTGGATGATGAAGAAGCTCGAGCTACCCCTGCACCCCCATCTGAAAGCCATTTTTGGTTCCCCTGCCGACGCCCCTCTGGCAGCACTCGACTGGGAAACCAAAAACCACAAGCTGATGTACGACCACGGCCTCGAGAGCAGCCCCTTGTAGCCGTTTGGCGCTTCGCGGCTGCCAAACCACCCCGAACCGGCCCCCCCAGGTCTCGTGGTTACAACCCGCAAAGCCTGCGCTTTTGTCCACAGCAAACTGGCTGAAAGACCGTCTCAGTTTTACCCGCCAGAGGACGGTACCCGGTGCAGCAGCACACCCCTGAACCGCTTTTTAGCCAAAAGCCCCAACATACCTGACCGAAATGTACAAGGAGTAACACATGTCCACCAATCTGGTTCTTATCAGCGGCGTCCTCAGCAAGCACGAGCTTCGCTACACCCCCAAAGGCACCCCTTTGCTCGAGGTCTCCCTCATCGGCAAGCGGGCCATCGGCGAAAACCTCCTCTTCTTCCGCACCGACCTCACCTTCTATGGCAAGCTGGCCGAGAATTGGGCCAATCAACTGGTCGGCGGGCAGGCCTACCAGGCCATGGGTCGCCTGGTTTACGAATCCTGGGAAGCAGATGGCGTGAAGGGCTCGCGCCTGCGCATTGTGGGCGAGGAGCTCTTCAAGCTGGAAAACGCCGATGTGCGCGAGGAAGAAAAAGGCCCGGTGCTCTTTGGGGCCGAAAACCGGGTGATTTTGTCGGGCGGCCTGACCGCCGATCCCGAAATTCGCCAGACCTCGCTCAAAACCCCGGTGGCCAGAGCCAGCCTGGGCTTCTCGAGCTGGGATTCTTCCGCAGGACAGGCCCGGAGCCACTACATCGAGCTGGAAGCCTGGCGCGACCTGGCGGTGCAGTTTGCCGGTCTAAAGAAGGGTTCACAGCTACTCCTGGAAGGCTCGCTCAAAACCGAGGTCTGGGAAGACAGAGAAACCAAAACCAAGCGCTTCAAGCGCGTCCTGGAAGTCCAGCGCGTTACCCCCTTGGCCCGCATCCGCAGCACCGAGCACAACCCGGAAAAACCGCAGGTGGTGGGCACCAGGGCCAAAACCAAAACCAGGGCCGCCTGAATTGCCCTTCCGTGCTTCGGGGACCAATCGGCATAGAGGCGCACGGGCCGTGCGCCTCTACTTTCTCGAATGACGGTGCAGATGAAATCGGCTTATCGCGCTCTTCACAGACGTGACCGCCCATCCAGGCGGCCACGGTTCTGTTCAGAACCAGGCTTTCTCGAACCCGAGTGGCTCATAATGAGCGCTCTATCGCTGAGCGAGCCGTAGGAGGGGCGAAGCAGGAAGCAGCAACTTGGAGGTAGAGGGCAGGTGTTGGAGACCTACCACCTACCTCCCGACCACCCACTCCCATCTTGTGAATCCTTGAAAGCTGCTGGTACGCCTGAAGTCGGTGTTTCATCACCGCCCAAATAGGCAGGCTGGCAAAGGAGCAGGCTGGGAAAGGTCCACCACCTATCCCTCAATGATTTCCAGCGCTGACCTACGCCCTGCGATGACCCCCCAAAGTTGCTGAAGGGCCGAAAGCTATCTATGGTCAGTCCAGCCGCTCGTAGGCGGGCAGGGTCAGGAACTCCTTGAACTCGGGTTGCAGCACCAGTTCGTCCAGTAGTTGGGCGGCCTCCTCGAGGTTCTTCATCCCGGCCAGCTTGGTCATCTCTTCCTGCTTGAGCTGAGCATACAACTCAGGGGTGAAGGTGCGCCCATCCTCCAGCTTGGCGCCCTTGCGAAGCCACTGCCACAGCTGCGAGCGGGAGATTTCGGCGGTGGCGGCGTCTTCCATCAGGTTGAAGATGGCCACCGCCCCGCTTCCGCCCAGCCAGGCCGCCATGTATTGCAGCTCCACGCTGATGTTGTTGCGAACCCCGGCCTCGGTAATTTTGCCGCCCGGCACGTTGAAGTCAATGAGCTGTTCGGCCCTCACTTGGCCGTCTACCTCCTCGCGCAGGCGGTCTTTCTGGTGGGGCTTCTCGCCCAGCACCCGGTCGAAAACAGCCAGGGCCACCGGCACCAGGTCGGGGTGGGCCACCCAGGTGCCGTCGAAGCCGTCCCCGGCCTCGCGCTCCTTGTCCTTGGTGACCTGTTCGATGGCCCGTGCGTTCACCTCGGGATCCTTGCGGCTGGGGATAAAGGCCGACATCCCCCCAATGGCGTGGGCCCCGCGCTTGTGGCAGGTACGCACCAAAAGCTCGGTGTAGGCCCGCATGAAGGGCACGGTCATGGTGACCTGGGCCCGGTCAGGGAACAAGACATCGTGGGTGGCGAACTTCTTGATGCAGCTGAAGATGTAGTCCCAGCGCCCGGCATTGAGGCCCGCGGCGTGCTCGCGCAGCTCATAGAGGATTTCCTCCATCTCGAAAGCGGCCAGGATGGTCTCGATGAGCACCGTAGCCCGGATGGTGCCCTGGGGAATCCCCAGGTAGCTCTGGGCGAACTTGAAGACCTCGTTCCAGAGGCGGGCCTCGAGGTGGCTCTCGAGCTTGGGCAGGTAGAAGTAAGGCCCGCTGCCCCGCTTCAGGAGTTCATGGGCGTTGTGGAAGAAGTAGAGCCCAAAGTCGAAGAGGCTCCCCGACATGGGCTCGCCGTCCACCAGCACGTGCCGCTCCAAGAGGTGCCAGCCCCGGGGGCGCACCAGCAAAGTGGCAATTTTCTCGCCCAGCCTGTATTCCTTCTCGGGCGTGCTCAGGCTAATGGTGCGGCGCACCGCGTCCATCAGGTTCTGCTGGCCCTGCACCACGTTGGCCCAGGTGGGCGAGAGGGAGTCCTCGCAGTCGGCCATAAAGACCTTGGCCCCGGAGTTGAGCGCGTTGATCATCATCTTGCGCTCGGTGGGGCCGGTAATCTCGGTGCGGCGGTCGTTGAGGTCGGGCGGTGCGGGCGCGACCTTCCAGTCGCCCTCGCGCATGAAACGGGTGTGGGGCAGGAAGTCCGGTTTCTCACCGGCGGCAATGCGCCGGGCCACCTCGGCGCGGCGTTGCAGCAGACCCTTGCGAACCGGATTAAACTCGCGTTGGAGCCCGGCCAAAAAGGCCAGGGCTTCGGGGGTGAGCACGCTCTCGGAAGCGGGGAGCTTTGGGCCGATAATCTCAACACCTTTGGGCATCTGGCTCATAGGAGTCTCCTGGGTACAGGGAGCAGAACGGCTTGCCTCCTGGCTATGCCCAAGCCTAGCCCCTTGAAAAAGAGTTTGTCAATCAGTGAGATTATTTTGCATCTATTGAAAAATAGAGCCGGCTCACCTATGCTCTAAGACTATGGAAACCAAGCGTCGCCCAGGGCGCAACCGCTCCACCGAGGTCGGCGAGGTGCGCACCCTCGAGCGCGGCCTGCACCTGCTGGAAGTGCTGTCCGAGGCCGAAACCCTCTCCCTTTCGGAACTGGCCCGCCGCACCGACCTCTCCCCCAGCACCGCCTACCGCCTGCTGGAAACCCTGCGCCGCCGGGGCTTTGCCGACTGGGACGAGGCCAGGGGCCTGTGGAAGGTGGGCCTGCGGGCCTACCAGGTCGGCTCGGCTTTCCTGACCCGGGGCGGGCTGATTGAGGCCGCCACCCCGGAGATGGAAAAGCTGGTGGACGAACTCAACGAGACCGTCAACCTGGCCGTGCTGGACGGCCACGAGGTAATCTACATCGCCCAGGTCGAGGGGCGGCAGCTCATCCGCATGTTCACCCGCATTGGGGCCCGGGCCCCCATCTACTGCACCGGGGTGGGCAAGGCCCTGCTGCTGGAGCACAGCGAGGCCGAGGTGCGGCGCATTGTGGGGGCCGGGCCCTTCAAGCCCTACACCGCCAAGACCATCACCACCTTAGAGCGCTTCCTGCACACCCTGCACGAAGCCCGCCAGCGCCGCTACGTGCTCGACGACGAGGAGCGGGAGGACGGGGTGCGCTGCATTGCCGCCCCCATCCACGACAACCGGGGCAAGGTGGTGGCCTCGATGTCGCTCTCGGCGCCCGCCACCCGGGTGCCCGACGAGCGGCTGCCCGAGCTCGGAGCGCGGGTGCGCCAGGCCGCCGATGCGGTCTCGGCCCGGCTGGGCTGGGCGGGGTCTCAAGCTCCAGGCTCCACGTGTACCTGAATGGCCTCGAGCGCCAACCCCACCCGCACCACACTGTAGCGCGCTCCGGGGGCTGAAGGGCCGTCGTAGCCCCTCGTTTCCGGAGATTTGAAAAAGCGCACCCGCACCCCCCTTGCGCTAAAACTATCCTCCAGGCCCGCCCTGAACGACAAGCCCAGAGCTGCCGGGTCGGGGCTTTGCACCAGGCGGGTCAGCAGCCAGGGCAAGATGCGGGGGCCAAAGACATCGGTGCTCACAAGGTTTTTTAGCTCCGGGTCGGGTTCGGTCATCGGGCTGCGGCCTAGGTGTATCAGGAACTCCCCCAGGGCCGGGTCGTAGCAGTCGCCCTGGGCCAGCAGGCTCACCTGCCAGAGGGCAGGGGTGCGCTCGAGGAAGGCCACATGGCTGGCCCCCACCACCTCCCAGGGGCCCCGCTCCGGCACCACCAGCGCGGTGTTTTCGTCTACCCCCACACCAAGCTCTACCCCGACCTGCTCCACCGCCCGCATGAGCCGCCCAAAGCGCCCCCAGGCCAGAAAATGCTGGTCTACCTGCACCTTCCTGACCAAGCCCAACCCCGGCTGCAAGGAGAGCGTATCGCCCTCCCCCAGCCAGGTGTCCAGACTTGAACCTCCGGCAATCATGGGATCGGCCATCACCGCCGTCCCGGCACTGCTGCCGGCCACCCCGGCGCCTTCCGTAAACCTGCGCCTGAGCAGCGCCAGCACCGGCGTGCCCTGCAAAGCCTGGGTAATCCGGCGCTGATCTCCCCCAGCAAAGAAAAACCCCGAGCAGCTTTCCATTTGCCGCAGTACCGCAGGGTCATGGGCAAGACTAGCGGCGTTCTCCAGCGTGATACCAATGTGCTGGGGGTCGAAGCCCTGCGCCCTGAACATGGCCGCATTCCCTTCCCAGCTTTGGGCCGGGTGGCTGCTGGCGGTGGTAAAGATGCCGATGCGCGGGCCGCAGTGCTCCAGGATGCTGGCAAACACCGCCCGGTTATCGGCCTGAAGCGCCCCTCCTATCAGAACGACGGTTCCCATGTTCTAAAAAAACCGGGATTGCTCCCGGCCCTGAGTCGCATACTTGGGTTCGGGCAGCTACCCGATGCGGGCCTCCACATATTCCCGCTCACCGGCCACAATTTGCCGGGCGAGTTCGATGTCCTTGGGGTACTCCTTGCCCCGGTTGATGAGATAAGTCTCGTAGCGCCCAATTTCGAAGTGCTCGACCACTCGTTTGAGGGCCCTGCTCAGGTCAAACTCCTTGCAGGAAAAAATGTCCACGCTGATGAAGCGCTGGCTGGGAAAGGTATGAATCGCAATGTGGCTCTCGGCGATGATCACCACCCCCGAAATTCCCTCCGCCTGACCTGGCATGGCCGGGTAGCGCTGCACGATGGGCGGCAGCACCTTGGTCATCTCCATCTCTTCGGGAAGCTGATCCAGAACCTGCCGGATCAGCTCGAAGTCCGCCAGCTTTTCTGCGTTTGCGTGGTAGCCGTCTATCATCAGGTGCGGGCCAAAACCAAACAGTTCCAACCTCGTATCCTCCAAAAGCTTGCGGCTTTCAAGCCCTGGGTTTTTCCCCGCGCCTTGTCCGCAGCCCCTGCAAGACGGCCACCCAAGGGTCGTCTCAACAGCCCATCATTATGGGCAATGGGGGGGTCAGTGTCAATCAAAGCCCCAAAAAGGCGCTTCTGCACAAAAAATAGGCACCCTTCAGAGCAAGTAGATTGGAATAAGTGTTATTAATTACACCAGTCCCCCCACAGGTCAATGTGTGCCCCTATTGGTTTCCATACCAACCTTAAAGCGGGTATAGTCTAGAGGAAATGAGCACGAAACCTGTGACAGGTAGTGAAAAGCAGACCTCGGACCGACAAGACAACTGGTGGATCGAGCCCCTCTTCACGGTGCTAAGCCTGGGCCTGTTTGGGTTGTATGCGCTGTGGGTTGCCTGGAATCGCCAGCACTACGAGTACGGACCGTATCTTTCGCCCTTCTACTCGATTCCCATACCGGGCGTTCATGCCAAAGACCTCGACTGGCTGGCCATCTCCCCCGCGTTTCTGGTGCTCTGGATTCCCCTTGGCTTCCGCGCTACTTGCTACTACTACCGCAAGGCCTACTACCGGGCTTTTTTCTGGGATCCCCCGGCCTGCGCCGTCCCGGAGCTGCGCAAGGCCTACAGCGGCGAGCGCGCGTTCCCCTTTGTGCTCAACAACCTGCACCGTTATTTCTGGTACCTGTCGGTTCCGGTTGTCGCTTTCCTCTGGTACGACGCCATAAAAGCTTTTTTCTTCGAGGATGGGTTCGGGGTTGGGGTGGGCAGCCTGGTGATGCTTGGCAATGTGATTCTGCTCTCCTACTACACCTTCTCCTGCCATGCCTGGCGGCACATCGCCGGAGGCTGCCTTAACTGCATGTCCAAGCACAAAACCCGCTACAACCTGTGGCAACGCATCACCCGCATCAACGAGAGCCACGGTTTCTGGGGGGTGACCAGCATGCTGTCGGTGTGGTTCACCGATGTCTACATTCGCCTGTGCTCGATGGGCACCATCACCGATTTCCGCCTTTTCTAAAGGAGCCAGATTATGGAATCCTACACAACCTACGACTACGACGTACTGGTCATTGGCGCGGGGGGCGCGGGCCTCAGGGCAGCCATCGCAGCCATTGAAAAAGGGGCCAGGGTGGGCGTTGTCACCAAGAGCCTCCTGGGCAAGGCCCACACCGTGATGGCCGAGGGGGGCATGGCCGCCGCCATGGGCAATGTGCGCCCGGAGGACAACTGGAAGGTGCACTTCCGCGACACCCTCAAGGGCGGGGGGATGCTCAACAACTGGAAGATGGTGGAAAACTACACCAAGGAAGCCCCCGACCGGGTGCGCGAGCTCGAGCAGTGGGGCGCGGTCTTCGACCGTACCCCCGATGGGCGCATCAACCAGCGCAACTTTGGGGGCCACTCCTACCCCCGGCTGGCCCACGTGGGCGACCGCACCGGCCTGGAGCTGATCCGCACCCTGCAAGACCACGCCGTCAAGATGGGCATTCACGCCCACATGGAGACCACCATCTACCGCCTCCTGACCGACGCGGGCCGGGTGGTGGGGGCCCTGGGCTTCAACCGCCAGACCGGCGAGTTTCTGGTTTTCCGGGCCAAGGCGGTGGTGCTGGCGACCGGGGGCCTGGGCCGGATTTACCAGATTACTTCCAACTCCTGGGAGTGCACCGGCGACGGCTTCTCGCTCGCCAGCATGGTCGGCGCCGACCTGATTGACATGGAGTTCATCCAGTTCCACCCCACCGGCATGGTCTGGCCTCCCAGCGTGATGGGCATCCTGGTCACCGAAGGGGTGCGCGGCGAGGGTGGGGTGCTCAAGAACAGCCTGGGTCAGCGCTTCATGTTCGACAACGTGCCCGAGCGGTACAAGGGCGAGTTTGCCGAGACCGAAGAAGAGGCCGAGCGCTGGTTGCAGGGCGACCGCAACGCCCGCAGGCCGCCGGAACTCCTCACCCGCGACGTGGTGGCCCGGGCCATCCGCAAGGAGGTCAACGAGGGCCGGGGCAGCCCCCACGGCGGCGCTTTCCTGGACATTGCCAGCCGTCGCCCTGCCGACTACATCAAAAAGAAGCTCCCCAGCATGTACCACCAGTTCATGAAGCTGGGCAACCTGGACATCACCAAGGAGCCCATGGAAGTGGGCCCGACCTGCCACTACGTGATGGGGGGGGTGCGGGTGGATCCCGACACCCAGGCCACCAACGTGCCGGGCCTGTATGCAGCCGGCGAAGTGGCGGGTGGCCTGCACGGGGCCAACCGCCTGGGGGGCAACTCGCTTTCCGACCTGGTGGTTTTTGGCCGCCGGGCAGGCCTGGCCGCCGCCGAATACGCCGCCCAGCAAACCGGCTCGTACCAGGTGGACGAGGCCCAGGTACAGGCCTACATTGCCGAGGCCCTGCAGCCTTTCCACAACCCCCAGGGCGAGAACCCCTTTGCTCTGATGAAAGAGCTGCGCAGCACCATGCAGAAAAACGCGGGCATCATGCGCGAGGAGGGCGAGCTCAAAACGCAGCTCGAGATCCTGGAAAACCTTAAAAAGCGGGCCTGGAACACCTCGGTCTCGGGGGGAAGGGCCTACAACCCGGGCTGGCACACCGCGCTGGACATCCGCCTGATGGTGGAGATTTCCCAGGCGGTGGTGCTGGCTGCGCTGGCCCGTAAGGAAAGCCGGGGTGGGCACGCCCGCCTGGACTACCCCGACCCCGACCCCACCTTTGCCAAGCTCAATCACATCATCCGGCGCAGCCCCGACGGCAGCCTGAGCGTGGTGGCCGAGCCGCTGCCGGAGATGCCGGAAGAGCTGCGTAAAGTGGCCGAGGCCAAAGACCTCAAGGAACTCAGCGATAAGGTAGGAGCCTAAGATGTCAACCGTCACCTTCAGAGTATTTCGAGGCGACCGGAGCGGCGGTGAGCTCAAAGACTACACCGTCGAGGTACAAGAAGGCATGGTGGTGCTGGATGTCATCCACCAGATTCAAGCCGAACAGGCCCCCGACCTGGCCTGCCGCTGGAACTGCAAGGCCGGCAAGTGCGGCTCCTGCGGCGCGGAGGTCAACGGCAAGCCCACCCTGATGTGCATGACCCGCCTCGACACCATTGACACCTCCAAACCCGTTACGGTGCGGCCCATGAAGACCTTCCCGGTGATCCGCGACCTGGCCACCGATGTAAAGTGGAACTACGAGGCCAATAAGAAAATCAAGCCCTTCACACCGTCGCCCAACACCGACTGGATTATGTTCCAGGAGGATGTGGACCGGGTGCAGGAGTTTCGGAAGTGCATCGAGTGCTTCCTGTGCCAGAATGTCTGCCACGTGCTGCGCGAGCACGACGAGAAAACCGGCTTCATCGGGCCGCGCCTGCTGGTGCGTACCGCCAGCCTGGAGATGCACCCCCTCGACACCGCCAACCGCCTCGAGATGCTCAAAAACGAAGGCGGCATCGGCTACTGCAACATCACCAAGTGCTGTACCGAGGTCTGCCCCGAGCACATCCACATCACCGACAACGCCATCATCCCGCTCAAGGAACGGGTGGTGGACGAATACTACGACCCGGTTCTGGGATTCTTCCGGCGCCTCTTTAGCAGCAAGAAGCGGGCCGAGCCCAGCGGTCAGGCAGCCGACGACTGAGTAACCCCGAAGCCGGGCCCCTCTCCAGGATGCGAACAGGAGAGGGGTTTATTTTTGCTTCATTCACCGAAGCGCTCGGGGTATTACCCCCGGCTGGACGGCACCACATAAGGCCAGGTCAGTGGCCTCTGTCAGACCATTTGCGAAACCCCGAACCTATTGCAGAATGATAAGAAAGTTTTATGCCGCCGCAGCCCATCCTCGAGCTCGAAGACTCCACGGCTCCCCTGCGGGCCCGGGCTTATTTTTACATCCTGCCGGTGGTGGTGTGGGCCGCGCTGTTTGCCTGGTTCCAGCTCGACATCCCCAGCGAGGAAACCTTTTACGAGAAGTATTCGCTGCTGATTATGGCGGTCTGGTTGGGGCTGTGCTGGTTGGGGCTATTGCTGCCCAGGTGGGTGCGCTTTCACACGGTCGAGCGGGGGGTCTTCTGGAGCACGGCGCTGCTGATGGTGTTCAACGTTTACTATAACCTGCTGGCCGTGAACAGCGAGGGGCTTTGGAATTCCTCGCTGTGGATTGCGGTGGTGTTTGTGATGGCCTACTTTGTGTTCGCACCCCGCCAGGCCTGGCTGGTTTCACTGGGAATTTTCGCCGCTTTTGTGATAGTGGGCCTGCTAGCCCTGGTGCCCCCGTCCTTGCGGGGAATGCCCCTGGACCAAAACGCAGTCGTACAGCTTTACGTTTCTCAGTTGTGCTATTTGATTCTGTTCCGGCTGCTGGTGCTCTCCAAGGAGCACTCCCTGCGGGTGCGCCTCGAGGCGGCGAAACTATACGGGCTGGCCCACACCGACCCACTAACCAATGTAGCCAACCGCCGCTCGATTATGGAAGCCCTGTATCAGGCCCTCGAGCAAAACCGTCAGACCGGCCAACCCCTGTCGCTGGCCTTGCTCGATCTGGACCGCTTCAAACAAATCAACGACCAGTATGGGCACGAGATGGGCGATAAGGCGCTGGTGCATACCGCCCAGGTTCTAAAGCAAAACCTGCGCCCAGGCGACCTGTTGGGGCGTTGGGGTGGAGAGGAGTTTGTGCTGCTGCTACCCAATACCTCCCTCCAGGAAGCCCGGCAGCTTTGTGAGCACCTCCAGCAGAAGCTAATCGAGAACCCCCTGGACAACCTGCGGCCTGTGTCGGCCAGCTTTGGCATTGCCACAGCAACGCCGGGCGACACGCCCGATTATCTGATCTCCAGGGCCGACACCGCAATGTACCTCTCAAAGCAGGCGGGGGGCAATCGGGTGGAAGTAGCCTAAGCCAAGCCGCTGACCTCGAGAACAAACAGCACATACATCAGCAAAAACAGCATTCCCTCCCAGCTCGAGATGCGCCGATCCTGCACGAGCAGGTAGAACAGCAGCGCGGAGCCCACCACAAAGGGCAGCGCAAACCCCGTCAGTTCGGGCGGCGCCTTGACCCCGCCGTAAACGGCCCCCGCCCCCACCACCACCAGCGCGTTGAACACACATGAGCCCAGGATGTTGCCCACCGCCAGGGAAGCCTTGCCCTGCCGTGCCGCCGTGATGCTGACCACCAACTCGGGCAGGGTTGTGCCCAGGGCCAGAATCGTCACCGCCACAATGGCCGTGGGCACGCCGAGGCCGCTGGCCAGGCCCTGAAGACTGCTGACCGTCCAATCGGCCCCGAAGTAGATGCCCACCGCACAAAGCCCCACCATGAGCAGATCCCGGCCCGCAATAGGGGGCCTGGTTTCACTCTTCTGCCCGCTGCCACCTTCCTTCAGCAAATACGCCACATAGACCCCATAAACGGCCAGCAAACACAGCCCCTCCACCCGGCCCACCACCCCGTCAAACATCACCACTCCCAGCACAAAGGCCGAGCCCACCAGGAAGTGCAAATCTATGGCAATGTAAGCCTCGCCCAGATACACCGGGCGTAAGACCGAAAAAACCGTGCTCACCCCCAAAATCAGGAGCAGGTTGGAAACATTGGCCCCCAGCACGTTGCCGCTCACGATCTCCGAGACCCCCTGGCTTACCGAGACCAGCCCCGAAACCAGTTCGGGCAGCGAGGTGCCCACCCCCACAATGATGACCCCCACCATAAAGGACGACAGGCCCAGGGCCAGCCCGATGCGCTCGGCAGCTCCGGTGAATAAACGCGCGGAGATAAGCAGCAAGGCCAGGCTGGCGATGAAGGTCAGGAAAAGCAGCAACATGGCGTACTCCCAGACAGCACCATACCCGACCAGGCTCTATCCAACCAGCACATAGCTACTGGAGCAGGGCAAGGCTGTTTTGCCAGGCATCCACGCTCAGGGTGCCCACTTGACGTCGCTTTCCAGCACACACAGTAAAAATCCACCCGCAAGGATGCGGTTGTTGTCTGGGTTTGACTGCGGGGCTAACGGCTTCGTTGCCCGGGGCTGCACGGGCATTATCGAGTGTCGGAAACTGCTCACCGAGGTCTTGCAGCAGGTGATGTAGCCAGCCCGCTCGTTTCCCAATGATTGTACAGAGGTCGCGCAATAAAGCCCCCGCCCAACAGCCGCTCGCCCTGGTAAAGCACCGCCGACTGCCCTGCCGTCACAGCAAACTGAGGCTCCTCGAGGCGAATCACCATACGGCCCGGGCCCAGCTGCTCGATGCGGGCCGGTACGGGCCGGGTGCGGTAGCGCACCTGCACTTCGAGCCGCTCCGGTAAGTCCTGCGGCTCTACCAGCAGGTTGACCTCGCGGGCCTCGAGGCCCCCCCACAAGCAAGCCTCGCGGGGGCCGACCAGCACCTCGTTGGTGGCCGTATTGACCCGCACCACGTAGCGCTCGAGGTGGCTCTTCCACAGGCCCAGGCCCTTTTTCTGCCCTACCGTGTAGAACTGCGCTCCGCTGTGCTCGCCAATTTGCTCGCCGGTTTCCAGGTCTATGAGGGGCCCCGGGCGGGCCGTCAGGTGACCCGCCAGGAAGTCCTTCAGGTCGCCCTGCACAAAGCAGATGTTCTGGCTCTCGGGCTTTTGGGCGGTGGGCAGGCCAAACTGCTCGGCCAGGGCCCGCACCTGGGGCTTTTCCAGGTGCCCCACCGGGAAAAGCATATGGGGAATGGCCTCCTTGGGCGTGCCCCACAGGAAGTAGGTCTGGTCTTTCTTGGGGTCGCCCCGGTACAGCCCGTCCTCCCGGTTAATCACGTAGTGCCCGGTGGCCACATAGTCGCAGCCCAGCATCCGGGCCTTCTTCAAAAGCGAGTCGAACTTGACCCGGGTGTTGCAGTTCACGCAGGGGTTGGGCGTCTCGCCCGCCTGGTAGCCGGCAATGAAGGGGTCAATGATTTTGGCCTGGAACTCCTCGCGGTAATCGAGCAAATAAAAGGGAATGCCGATGATATCCGCGACCCGCCGGGCCTCGTAGGCGGCATCGGGCGAGCAGCAGGTCTCGAAGCAGTCATCCTGTTTGTGGTCGGGCCAGAAGCGCATCATGGCCCCGATCACCTCGTAACCCTGCGCCTTGAGCAAAGCCGCGCTCACCGAGGAGTCTACCCCCCCGCTCATCGCCGCCAGTACACGCTTGCCCACGTTGAACCCCAGGAGCCAGGGCTCCCGAAGATTAAGTGTACCCGATGCTTTTAGGAGCCAGGGCACACTTCCACCGTCGAGACTGGGCAGACTTCAGGGGCGTGTCCATCATGGCCCTGCGGAGGGCGGCCCAACCCCCATCCCCCTATTCACCTCGGCTTGACCGGCCATCTGCACCGAGCGTGGCTTGCTTGACCCGAACCATGCCTAAGGTGTCTCCCGCTTGTTGACCGAACCGACCACAGTGGCATAGCATATCGCCTGGGAGTAATCCCGTGCCTTTAATCCCGATCCCGCGAGGTCGGAAAGGAGCCAGAATGAACCATTTCAAAGCCCAAAAAACAGAGCCAGGCGCCCGCTTTGGGCGCGTTTTTTTGTCCACGGGGGAGCCATGACCTTCAAATCCAAGCTGCTTAACCACGAGGAAGTCCGCCGCGCCCTGACCCGCATCGCCCACGAGGTGATCGAAAAGAACAAGGGCAGCGAGGGGTTGTGCTTTGTGGGGATTCACACCCGGGGCATCAGCCTGGCCCGGCGGCTGGCAGACCTGGTCGAGAAGTTCGAGGGCAAGCGGGTTCCGATGGGCATTCTGGATATCACCCTCTACCGCGACGACCTGACCGAAATCGGGCTGCAACCCAAGGTACGCGAGACCCGCATCCCCTTCGATTTGAACGGCAAAGCAGTGGTGCTGGTCGACGACGTGCTCTACACCGGACGCACCGCCCGGGCAGCCCTCGATGCCCTGATTGACCTGGGCCGGCCCAGCCGCATCTACCTGGCGGTGCTGGTCGACCGGGGGCACCGCGAGTTGCCCATCCGGGCCGACTTTGTGGGGAAAAACCTGCCCACCGCCCGGAGCGAGGTGGTCAAGGTCAAAACCCAGGAAGACGACGGCGAGGATGCGGTCGAGCTATGGGAAATGGAGGGCGCATGAGCGAGTCGGCCACCCCTACCTTCCCCAAGCACCTGCTGGACTTTCGGGACTGGAGCCGCCCGCAGGTGGAGAGCCTCCTCGAGACCGCCCAGATGATGCAGGAGGTGCTCTCGCGCCCGGTCAAGAAGGTGCCCGCCCTGACCGGCTTCACCGTCGCCACGGTTTTTTTCGAGCCTTCCACCCGCACCCGCCTCTCGTTCGAGCTGGCCGCCCGGCGGATGTCCGCCGATGTGGTCAGTTTTGCCAGCGCGACCAGCTCCACCACCAAGGGCGAGACCTACAAAGACACCCTGCGGACGCTCGACCAGATGGGCATTGACGCCTACATCCTGCGGGTGGATGCCGCCGGGGTCTGCCACCAGGCTTTTGGCTGGTTGCAAAAACCCATCATCAACGCCGGAGACGGCTGGCGGGCCCACCCCACCCAGGCTTTGCTGGACGCTTTTACCCTGCGGGAAAAGCTGGGGAGTCTGGAGGGTAAAAAAATCGCCATTGTGGGCGACATCCTGCACTCCCGCGTGGCCCGCTCCAACGCCGAGCTGCTGCCCATGCTGGGGGCCTCGGTGGTGGCCTGCGGCCCGGCTACCTTGCTGCCCGGCCACCTGATCGGGGCCAGCCTCACCACAAACCTCAAGGAAGCCCTCTCCGAAGCCGACGCGGTGATGGTCTTGCGGCTGCAAAAAGAGCGCATGGACAAGGGGCTGCTGCCCTCGCTGCCGGAGTACATCGCGGGCTACCAGGTGACCGAGGAACGCCTCCGCTGGGCCAAGCCCCAAGCACCCCTCCTCCACCCCGGCCCCATGAACCGCGACGTGGAACTCGAGGGCAGCCTGGCCGACACCCCCCGCAGCCTGGTCGAGCGCCAGGTGGCCAACGGGCAGGCCGTCCGCATGGCCGTGCTGTATCACCTGCTGGTGGGGAAGAAAAGCTGATCACCAGTAGCCGGTAGCCCATTGCAAGGAGCTTTATGAAGGGTGAAATCCTGATCAAGAACGCAAAACTGGTTGACGGGCGCGGCGAGCACGGCCAGGCCGACCTGCTGATTGGCGAGGGGCACATTCTTTCGCTGGCCGGGGGCGATGCCCCCACCGTGCTGGACGCTGCAGGGAGGGTGCTGTCGCCGGGGTTTTTCGACCCCCACGCCCATCTGCGCGAACCCGGACAGGAGGTGAAGGAAGACCTAAAGAGCGGCCTGACGGCGGCTGCCAGAGGAGGCTATACCGATGTGGTCTCGATGCCCAACACCTCGCCCGTGGTGGACAGCCCCGAGGTGGTGCGGGCGCTGAAGGAGAAAGCAGCCCGGATCGGTCAAGCCCGGCTCCATCCCGCCGCCGCCCTGACCCAGGGACAGGAGGGCAAGGTGCTGAGCGAAGCCCGCTTGCTACGCGAGGCAGGAGCCGTCATGCTCACCGACGATGGGCGCACCAACGAAGACGCCGGCGTGCTGGCCCAGGGCCTCCAGTACGCTGCTTCGTGGGGCCTTTTGGTCTCGGTCCACGCCGAGGACGCCGGACTGCGCCGGGGCGGGGTGATGCACGAAGGGGAGGTTTCATTCCGGCTGGGCCTGCCCGGGAACACCGGTTTTGCCGAGGCGGCCCGCATCGCCCGCGACCTGGAGATTGTGCGCTATGTGGTGCAGGGGCCGGGGGCCCTAAGCCTGGAACCGGGAAGAAGCCTTCTGCACGTGCAGCATCTGAGCACCCGCCGGGGTCTGGAACTGCTTCGGCAGGCCAAGCAGGCCGGGCTGCCCGTGAGCACCGAGGTGGGGCCGCACCACCTGACCCTGACCGATACCCATCTGGAGAGCCTCAACCCCATCTACAAGGTGGCCCCCCCGCTGCGTACCCAGGCCGATGTAGAGGCGCTTTTGAAGGGGCTTTTGGACGGGACCATTGACTGCATCGGCACCGACCACGCCCCCCACACCCAGGACGAAAAGGAGCTGGACATGCTGCGGGCGCCTTTTGGGATTCCCAACATCGAGGTCTGCTGGCCCCTGCTCTACACCGAGCTGGTGCTCAAGCGGGGCTTTCCCCTGCCCACCCTGCTCGAGCGCTTTACCGATGGCCCCCGGCGCCTGCTGGGCTTCCCGCCCATTCACCTGCGCGAGGGAGCCGAGGCCAGCCTGGTGCTGTGGAGCCCCGCCGACGAGCGCCCGGTGGAGCCCCACACCTTTGCCTCCAAGGCCAAATACAGCCCCTGGGCCGGCTGGGTGCTGCGGGGCTGGCCAGCTTTGACGCTGGTGGAGGGGCGGGTGGTGTATGCGCAAACGGTGCAGGTGTGAGCACCGGCGGGGTTTTTGTGCTACCGAGCATTTGTGGAACGCAAGGCCTGCCACTGCCCTGCTCAACCCTCTTACCAACCTTTGCGTGAACACTTTGCATGGCATGGAAGCGGTGCGCCGGAGCAGGGGTTGGGGCGTGGGGAGCAGGGGTTGGAGACCGACCACCCGCTCCCACCCAGTGTTTCCTTGAAGGTCGGAGGTACGCCTAAAGTTGGTATTACGCGAAGGCTTTTTCCTTGAAAGAACAGTGGCCGCCTGGGTAGGCGGCCACGTCTGTCAAGCGCGCGATGAGAAAGCTTGAAACGGGGGGTCAGCGTCTTCAATAGGGCAGCGGCCAGGTTCGGAAATAATCCCGAATCCGGCCCCATAGCCCCACCAGACCCCGGGGTTCCAGGATCAGAAAGAGCAGAATCAGCACCCCAAAAGCCACGCTGCGCCAGGCCGAAAGCTGGGCCACGTACTGTGGCCCAAAGGCTCCGGCAATCACGCTCAGGACTTCGGGAATCAGCACGATGAAAAAAGCACCCAACACCGCACCCAGCACGGTTCCGGCCCCACCCACAATCACAATGGCCAGGTACTGAATGCTGAAGGAGAGCACGAAGTTTTCCGGGGTCACCGCCCCAATCAGGTGCATCAGAATGCCCCCGGCGATGCCCCCGTAAAAGGCCGAAAGGGCAAAGGCGGTGAGCTTGGAGCGCACCAGGTCTACCCCGGAAAGCTGGGCCGAAAGGTCGTTGTCGCGCACCGCGAACCAGGCCCGGCCCGCGCGGGTGGAGAGCAGGCGCTTGGCATAGAAGAACATCGGGATGGCAAAGAACAGACCCAGGTAGAAAATCACCCGGTCGTCGGCCAGCGAAAGGCCCAGCATGGTGCCCTCAGCCGGGAGCTTGCGCCCCGCCACCCCGCCGGTGAAGTCTGTCCAGCGTTTGAAGATGTAATCGGCCAGGAACTGAAAGGCCAGGGTGGCGATGGCCAGATAAGCGCCCTTGATGCGGAGGGAAGGAATGCCCAGCACCACGCCGATGAGGGCGGCCACCAACCCTCCGGCAAGAATGCCCAGGGGGGCCAGGTCGCCCGAGAGGTGGCTGGAGGTATAGGCGCCAATCCCCACAAAAGCGGCCTGACCCAGCGAAATCTGGCCCGCACCGCCCACCAGCAGGTGCAGGCCCAGCCCGGCCAGCGCAGCCACCAGAATCTGGGTGGCGACAAACATCGGGTACTGTGGCAACAACAAAGGCAGCAGCAGCAACCCCACAATGGCCACGGCCAGCCAGAAGCGGCCCTGCGGGGTGCTGGCGTAGGCTTCATCCTGGCGGTAGTCCTCGCGCACCGTGCGGGAAAAGCGACGGCTAAAGGCATCGGTGAGGGATTGACTCAGGCGGTACATGGTCGGGTCTCCTCCGGAGATTCCACAGGCTCCATCACGTTCCTACCTTCTGTCCGGCGGATACCGGTGTGCCCACATCGGCAATCTGGACTTCGGCCTCGAGGGTTCCCTGGCCCTCCAGGTAGCGGATGGGCAGGCTCAGCCTGACCTGCTTGGAGCCGTCGTAGAGGGCCGCCAGCAGGCCCGCATAGCGCGACTCCACCGTGCCGCGCTTGACCTTGCGGGTGCGGGTAATCTCCTCGTCGTCGGCGTGGAGTTCCTTGGGCAGAATAGCAAAGCGGCGCACCTTGAGCTCCTCGGGCAGGCTCTCGCAGGCCATTTTCAGCTCCTGGGCAATCAGCTCGTAGACCAGCGGGTTGGCGGTCAGGCTCTGGTAGGTGGTGAAGATGATGCCGCGCTTGCGGGCCCAGTTCTGGGTGTTCTCGGGGTCGAGCTCGATCAGGGCGGTCACGAAGGGCCGGCCATGGCCAATCACCACCGCCTCCCGGATGTAAGGCGAGTACTTCAGGCGATTTTCCAAAAACTGCGGCGCAAAGCGGGTGCCGTCGGCCAGGGCCCCCACCTCCTTGAGGCGGCCCAAAAGCACCAGGTGACCGTTTTCATTGAAGAAGCCGGCATCGCCCGTGCGGAACCAGCCATCTTCGGTGAAGGACTCGCGGGTGGCCGCCTCGTTTTTGAAATAGCCGCTAAACACCTGCGCACCCTTGACCTGAATCTCGCCATCCTCGGCGATGCGCACTTGGGTATTGCGCAGGGGCTTGCCCACCGTCTCGGGTGGGGTATCGCCGGGCAGGTGGGCCACGCTGGTGGCCGCCGTCTCGGACTGGCCATAGACCTGGCGGATATCCACCCCCAGGGCGCGGAAAAAGGTGAAGACCTCCGGGCCCAAAGGCGCCCCGCCGGTAGCGGCAATGCGGCAGGCCGCCAGCCCCAGGCGGGCCCGGATCGGGCGGGCCACCAGCGGATAGGCCAGCGCCCGCGCCAGGTTCAGGCCAAAGCCAATCGGCTCTTTGCGGAACTCGCGCTGGGCGCACTCGAGCAAAACCCCCATGCCCCAGCTATACACCGCTTTCTTTAGGCCGTCGGCATCCTCCATGCGGCTGCGCACAATGGCCGCCATATCCTCCCACAGCCGCGCCGGGGCCAGGTAGAAGTCGGGCTGGACTTCCTTGACGTCCTCACGCAGGGTAATCATGTCCTCCGGGAAGTGCAGCACGGTACCGTCGGTCAGGCCCCGCACCACCGTTAGCATCTGTTCGCCAATCCAGGGCAAGGGCAGGTAGGAAAACACCCACTCGCCCCCGGTGATGGTAATGGTGTCCTTGCCCGCCTCGGCCCCCGCAATCAGCTGGGCATGGGTCAGCATGGCCAGCTTGCTGCGGGCCGTGGTGCCCGAGGTCGGGGCCAGCAGGGCAATGGTCTCGGGCCTGACCCCGGCTCTGGCCGCCTCCACGGCCTGTCGGCTCGGCCCCGACTGCCCGAGCTGCTGGGCTGCGCTGAAAGGCCGCACCCGCTCGCTCCAGTACTTGCTCATGCCGGCTTCTTCCCAGACCAGCACAAACCGGAGCCTGTCCAGGTGGGGCAGCACCTTGTCGAGTTGTTCTTCATCCGAGACCACGATGCCCGCACACTCGGAGAACTCGATGAAATAGCCGACCTCCTCCGGCATGGCGTCGGCGTAGATGCCCATCGGCCAGGCCCCCACGGCCTGGGCGGCCAGCTCGGCCATCACCCACTCCGGCGCGTTCTGGCCCAGGATGGCCAGCACCCGGCCCGGCTCCAGCCCCAGTTGCAACAGCCCGCCCGCCAGGTCGTCCACCTTCTCCTTCAGCTCGGCCCAGGGTGTGGTCTCCCACACCCCCAGGCGCTTGACCCGCAGGGCCGGTGCCTGGGGTTTGGTCTGGGCGTGATGGGCCAGGTAGTCCACCAAAGTCCGGCTCATGCGCTCCTCCCCAAATAAGCCTCGGCCACCCGCGGGTTCTCCCGCACCCCTGCCGGGGCGCCCTGGTACAGCACCTCGCCATACGACATCACCAGCACGCCGGTGGAGAGCTCGAGCACCGCCTTGAGGTCGTGCTCAACCAGCACCAGCGTCACCCCCCACTCGCGCCGGGCATCCAGCAAAAAGCGGGCCAGGTCTTGCTTTTCCTCCAGGCTGAGGCCCGCCATCGGTTCGTCTAAAAGCAGCAGTTTGGGCCGCCCGGCCAAGGCCCGCGCCACCTCCACCCGCTTTTGCAGGCCGTAGGGCAGAGCCCCAGCCGGCGCGTGGCGGTAGGGGGAGAGGTGCAGGTAGTCCAGCACCTCCTCGGCATGGCGGCGAATTTTCCACTCCTGCACTGCTTTAGGGGCCAGGTCGGTGTAGCCGCCCACGGCCAGCTCGGCCCCCAGTTTAACATTGTCCAGCACGGTCATTCCCCGGAAGAGCTCGAGGTTCTGGAAGGTGCGGCCCAGCCCCTTGCGCACCCGGGCCTGGGGGCTTTGCCCGGCCAGGTCTTCGCCCAGGAACACCACCCGGCCCTGCTGCGGCCTGTACAGCCCCGACAGCACGTTGAGCAGGCTGGTCTTGCCGGCCCCGTTGGGGCCAATCACCGCAAAGAGGTCGCCCTCCGAAACACTAAAACGCACCCCCACCAAAGCCTTGACGCCCCGGAAGGAGAGGTGCAGATCCTGCGCCTCCAGCAGCACCCTAGCCATACAGACCCTCCACCCAGGCCGCCCGCCTGCGCCCCACCGCCGCGCCCTTCCAACTCAGACCCATCGCTTCCTCCTGCGGTAGCGTTTGGCCTCGGCGAACCCCCCCGCCACCGCGCCGCCCAGGTAGAACTCCATCACGTCGGCATCGGCCTGGGCTTCCTGGGCCGTCCCCTCGAAGACCACCCGGCCCTGCTCCATCACATACACCCGCTCCACAATGGCAAAGGCCGCCCGGGCGTTCTGCTCGACCAGCACCAAAGTCAGGCCCTTGTCGCGCCGAAGTTCGTTCAGGACGCGCATGACCTCCTCGGTCAGTTTGGGCGAAAGCCCCAGGCTGGGCTCGTCCACCACCAGAATTCGGGGTTCGGTGAGGAGGGCCATGCCCAGCAGGAGCATCTGCTGCTCACCCCCCGAGAGGTAGCCCCCCTGCTCGAAGCGGCGCTCGTAGAGGCGGGGAAAACGGGTAAAAATCTCGTCGGTAATCTCCTTCTGGCGCTGCGGTGTGAGCTTGTGGGCGGCAGCCCGCAGGTTTTCCAGCACGGTCAGGTAGCGAAAGATGGGGCGGCCCTCGAGGATGGCCGTCAAGCCCAGCTCGGCCACCTTGAGGGCGGGCAGGTGGTTGGCCTCCTGCCCGTTGACGACAATCTTTCCATCCAGAACCCGGCCATCGTACTGCGGCAACAAACCCGACAAGGCCCGCACCAGGGTACTTTTCCCGGCCCCGTTGGGGCCTAAGAGCGCAATGGCCTCACCGGCCCCTGCCCGCAGGCTCACGCCCTGCAGGGCCAGGATAACCCCGCGGTAAACCACCTTCAGGTTCTCTACGTTTATTTCAGCCATATTCACCTTGTTTCAAGTCGCGCGCGCTGGCGTTGCCCAATCTGCGATGTATACTCACCCCTCACACCCGCTCGATGCGGTGCTGGCCCAATAGGCCGTAGGGGCGGAAGAGCAGCACCAGCAAAACAATCAGGAAGGGTATGGCCTGGGTAATGCCGGGCAGGAGGGACTCCAGGTAAAGCTGCGAAAAGGCTTCAATGAGGCCAATCAAAAGCCCCGCCACCACCGCTCCCGGCACCGAGTCGAACCCACCCAGAATGGCCACCGGAAAGACAATCAGCCCCAGCAAGACCAGATGGTGACCCGGCCCGCCCCCTCCCGCCGCCCCGGCTAAAAAGGCGCCGCCCACCGTGGCCATCACCGCCGAGATGCCCCAGGCGATGGCGACCACCCTGGGGGCGTTGATGCCCATGGCCAAGGCCGCAGTCTCGCTTTCGGAAACCGCTCTCAACAAAACCCCATACCGGCTGTATTTGAGCCCCCCCACCAGCAAGAGCGCCAGCGGCAGGGCCAGCAACAGGCTCCAAACCGCCTTGGAGGATAAAAACACCCCTCCCAGGCTGAAGGCCAGGTTGGGCACCTCCTTGGGCAGCTGGGCCACATCGGCGGCCCCCATGGCTTTCTGATCGGGCCCCCACAGAATGAGCGCTGTGCCGTCCAGGGTGGAGGCCAGACCGATGGTCGCCATAATCACGGCCACCACGTTGCGGCCCAGCAGGGGCCGCACGAACCCCCGCTCCACCAGCACCCCAAAAAGGAAAGCCAGGGGCAGCGCCAGCAGAATGGCCAGGAGCAGCGGAAAAAAGAGCGACATGGTGTAAGTCAGGTAAGCCCCGATCAGCATGAACTCGGCGATGGCAAAGTTGACCACACTGGTCGCCCGATAGACCAGCACAAACCCAGCCGCAATGACCGCGTACAATGCGCCGTTGGCCAGACCATTGAGGGCGGTTTGTATAACAAGTGCAAAATCCATTGTTTAGCCTTTTGCGATATGCAGAGGGCCGAGAGCCCCAAACCCTGGCCCCGACCCTCGACGCTGGTCAGCAAGTTTAGAGTTTCGAGCCGTCCACCCAGTCGGTGATGGCGTCAAAGCGCCCATCCCGCACGTTGGCCCGCCAGAGTTTGGTGAAGGGCAGCCGACGGCTCACCCAGCGCATGTTGCGCGCCTGCCCTCCGGCGTTGTAGTCGCCCAGCCCCTCGAGGGCCTCAATCATGCCGGGACGGGTCAGCTTACCTGCCGCCGCCGCCCTCCGCATCGCCTCGGCAATCACATCCATGGCCATCCAGGAACCCATGTAGTAGGTTGTGCGGTAGGACAAATCGCGGCCTTTGGCCCGCCGCAGGGCCCGAATCTGCTCCACCGCAGGCACGGTGGTGTCGTAGTAGTAAGCGTTGTGGTAGGTCACAATGAAGCCATCGGCGGCGGCCCCTGCCCGCTGCATCAGGGCCAGTTCGGCGGAGTAATAGGTGCCCATAAAGGTCGCCCGGATGCCCTGCTCCCGCGCAGCGCGCACCAGAATGGGCTCCACCGTCAGCACATAGCCTTGCAAAATCACGAAATCGGGCTGGGCCTGGCGTAGCTTGGTCACGATGGGGGTGGCGTCGGCAATGGCCAGCGGCGTCACCTCCTCGCCCACAATCTGGAAGCCCAGCCGGGCCGACTGCTCCTTGATGAAGGGGATGGGGTCGCGGCCAAACTCGGAGTTGGAGTAGCACAGGAAAATTTTGGCCCCACGCCCCCTCTGGCGGCGTATCTGTTGCAAAAGCGCCCCGGCCATGTCGTTGTAGGTGGGGCCGAACACGAAGATGGTGGGGTAGGTTTGTGGGTCGGCCAGTTCGTTGGAGAACGAGGTGGCCGTGTAGGGCAGGCGCAGGCGGGTGATTTCAGGGGCCAGGGCTTTGGACAGGCCGGTGGAGTTTCCGTACACGAAGACCAGCTCCTCCGGGCTTTCGCGCTGCACGATGCGGTTGAAAACAGCGGTACCCCGGGCCACATCGTAGCCATCGTCCTCCACCACCAGCTCAAAGCGTCGCCCGCCAATCCCACCAGCATCGTTGATGCGGTCGGCTGCATCACGGAATGCGTCCAAAGCCGCATTGCCCGCAAAGGCAAAGGCACCGGTGAGGGGCAGGATGGCCGCGAGCTTGACCGGACGGGCCTGAGCGCGGGCAATCATCCAGGGGCTATACACCGCAGAAGCTGCCAGACCTGCTTTGAGCACTTGCCGACGGTTCATTTTCATGTACTTCCTCCTTTTGGGTTACTGGTTCGATTGTGTTGTGCCCATAGGATACATGACCACCCGCAATTTGTGTACCCGGTTCAAAACCTTTCGGAAAAAGCCCGCCCCTATCGAAATTGAAGGGCCTCTATAAAGCCCCTCCTCATTGCTCAAAGACCGGCCTGCTGCCGAGCCTGACGCGTCATTTGGTTTTTTTGAGCGCGCTCAGAGTATCGCGCTTTTCACAGAGCGGGCCGCCCATTCAGGCGGCCACGGTTCTATCCAGAACAGACTTATCTCGAACCCGCATAGCTCAGAATGTGAGAAGAGCACCCCACTTCAGCCCGCTTCCACATACGAGGCGATGTACTCCAATTCCTTCAGGTGCCGCAGGTCGTGGCCAGCCAGCATCTGCACGATGAAGGTGATGGTCTCGGGGCCGCGTTCGGGGTGGTAGGCCACTTTGTTCCAGTCCTGAGGCTCCAGGTTGCGCAATAGCTCGAGGTTCCACCGCCGCAGGCCGCTAAAGGCATCCAGGGCCAGCCGGGCCGAGTAACTCTCGTAGTTGCGGTAGCGAATGCCCCAGCGGTCGTGGTCGAAGGCCTGGGCCTTTTCGGTGCCGGCCAAGGCCTGGCGCAGGCGGAAGCCGTAGCCAATCTCGAGGTCGGCGAGGTGGCAGTAGATCTCCCCTGCCGTCCAGTGGGTCAGCTCACAGCCCCGGCGCATGTCCAGCCGGGGGAACAAATCGCTCAGCAGTTCGGGCGTCTGCGCCAGCACTTCCAGGGGGTCGCGGTCACCCAGGGCCTCGAGGTTCTTCTGGACATACTCGAGTTTTTCCATACGACCATGCTAGTGCCAGAGCCCCGGTACAGAATTCCCCTTTCACAGACGTGGCCGCCTACGAAAACGAGAAGGGACAAAGAGACGTGCCTCACCGAGGTGAAGCCCGCTTGTCTGCGTTGCGTCTGGGCCGAGACGCACGTTTTCGAGTTTCCAGGCGGCCACTGTTCTGTTCAGGACAAAGCTTGCTTATAGTCGAATGGCTCTAAATATGTGAAGAGCGCTCTAAGCCCCGGCAAAGGACAGCTCGGCCACCTCCACCATGGGCGAACCCACGATGCCCATCATGGGGTTCCACTCCAGCTTGGTGCCCAGGGCGGTGATGTGGGCCAGCAGGGTTAGAAAGTTGCCGGCCACGGTAAAGTTCTCCACCGGATAGGCCACCTCGCCCCCCTCGACCCGAAGCCCCAGGGCTTGCAGGCTGAACTCCCCCGAGATGGGGTTGGCCCCGGCGTGCAGGCCCATCAGGTCGGTTACGATGATGCCCTCCTCCAGCCTCACCCCCTGCCCTGGCTGCACGAACAGGTTGGAAGGCGCCACGCCCAGCACGCCCTTGTAGCTGCGCGAGGCATGGCCGGTGTTCTCCACGCCCATCCGACGGGCGGTCTCGGAGTTGTGGGCGAAGGTGCGAAGCACCCCATTTTCAATGAACACGGTGCGCCGGGCTGCGGTGCCCTCGGCGTCGAAGGGGCGCGAGGCCAGCCCGTCGGGCAGGGTGGGGTCGTCCACCAGGGTAAAAATCTCCGAAGCCACCCGCTGCCCCAGCTTGTCGGCCAGCAGGCTCTTGCCCTCCAGCACGTTCTTGGCCGAGAGCAGGAACCAGCCCATCATGCCCAGGAGCTGCCCAAAGGCTTTGGGCTCGAGGTAGGCCCGGTAGCGCCCGGTCTTGAGGGGGCGGGCCCCCAGCAGCCGACCGGTGTTCTGAAGGAAAGCCTGGGCGGTGCGGCCCGGCTCGAGGGCGTGGAACTCCTTGGAGAGGTCGAACTCGTAGCCCTGCTTGAGGCTCTGCCCTTCGGCCATGACCGCGCTGGTGAGGAGCAGGGCGTAACCGTTGCGAAAGGCCCCGGCCACCCCCTGGGTGGAGCCCAGGGTGGCCTGGGTCTCACGCTCGGCGTAGCGGGTCATCTGCACCTGCTTGACCCGGGGGTCGGCCCGTAGGCCTGCCTCGAGGGCCAGGGCCGTCTGGCGCTTTTGCTCTAGCGGGGCCGAAAGCCCCTCGCCCAGCAGGTCGTGCTGGCCCAGCGCCCCTCCGGAGGGCAGGAACCCGCCTGTCTCCGACTGCAAGAGGGCGTTCTCGTGGGCCTCCTGGAGCACCCAGTCCAGGGCTTCCGGGGTGCGCTCCTCGGTGTAGGCGTAGCCGGTCTTGCCCGCCACCACCACCCGCACCCCCACCCCACCCTGGGTGGCCTGGGTAATCTCTTCCACCCTGCCGCCGTGGGCCTGGATGGTCAGCTCGCGGCTGTAGGTGGCCAGCACCTCGGCCTCAATGCCCAGCGCTCTGGCTTTTTGCAACAGGTAGTCTCTGGCTTCTTCAAAGGTCATCGGCGTTCCTCCAGTATGCAGGGTTCAGGGCGAGGAAACCAGCCCCGCTCAGGCTTGCCCACCCACCACAATCTCCGAAATGAGCAGGTGGGGCTGGCCCACCTCCACCGGCAGGCTGCCCGAAAGCGAGCCGCACATGCCGGGGCCCATCTCGAGGTCGTCGGAGACGGCCACAATGCGCTGGATGCTCTCGGGGCCCTTGCCCACCAGCATGGCCCCCCGCACCGGCTCCTCGAGGCGCCCGTGGCGGATGATGTAGCCTTCCTTGACGGCAAAGTTGTACTCCCCCGAGCCGGGCCGCACCTGCCCCCCGCCCATGTCGGCGGCATACAGGCCATACTCGATGCCCTCGAAGAGTTTTTCCTTGGGGGTGCTGCCGGGGGCAATGAAGGTGTTGCGCATCCGGCTGGTGGGGGCAAAGGTGTAGTCCTGGCGGCGGCCCGAGCCGGTGGGCCGGTAGCCGGTGAGCAGGCTGCCGAGCCGGTCTACCATGTAGCTTTTCAGCACCCCGTTCTCGATCAGAACGGTGCGCTCGGTGGCCTGGCCCTCGTCGTCGAACTCCTGCGAGCCCCAGCCGTGGGGGGTGGTGCCGTCGTCAATGTAGGTGACCACCTCGGAGGCCACTTTCTCGCCAAGCTTGTCGGAGAGCACGCTGGCCTTTTTGGCGACCGAGGTGGTCTCCAGGAGGTGCCCCAAGGCCTCGTGGAAAATCACCCCGCCGAAGCCGCTGCCAATGACCACCGGCATGGTGCCGGCGGGGGCGGGCTTGGCCCGCAGGTTGGTCAGGGCCTGCAGGCCCGCTTTGCGCCCAACCTCGGCGGGGGGGTAGCGGTCGAAGAGCTCGAGGCCCACCGAGAGCCCCGGCCCCACCACCCCGGTCTGCATTCCGCTCTCGTCCTGAGCGATGGCGGTCACATACAGGCGCGTGCGCACCCGACGGTCCTCGGCCCAGGTTCCTTCGCTCGTAGCCACCAGGACTTCCTGCTCCCACTCCATCAGGTCGCTTTGCACCTGCTTGATCTGGGGCCCCACCCGCGCCCCGGCCTCGGCCTCGCGGATGCGCTCCAGGCGGTAACGCTTGTCCCGTGCCGTAAAGGGAATCTCGGGGGCGTGCAGGCCTTGCGCGGTGGCCTTGCGAAAGTCAAGCCCGCCCCGGCCCCGCTCATCCACCTGCCCGGCGCTGCCCTTGAGCCTGACCAGGGTGTCGGTGAGCTCGAGCAAGCTCTCGGGGCTCAGGTCGTTGGTGTAGGCGTAGACCACCTCGGTTCCATAGAACAAGCGCAGCCCGGCGCCATACTCGAGGCCGCTGGTGGCCTCCTTCACCTCGCCCGACAGCACCCGCAAGGCCCGCCGCCGCCAGCGTTCCACATACAACTCCGCAAAGTCGGCCCCACCCACGCGGGCCTTCTGCAACACGTCGCCGACCAACGCTTCTGCTAGCACAAGACCTCCTTCTAACCCTGCCAGCCTACCAGGATTCCGCCCACCCCATACCCAACTTGAATTGCATTTTGCACGACCCGGCCTGATTGCAAATCAGCACGACTGGCACTGGAGCATTCCCAATAGTTTTCCCAAACCCCGACTCAACTCTGTGCACACCGCCAAACCCAGGTCACAGGCCCCTCGCCCAGCCCTCATCCTTTGCTCGTGGGCAGCCTTAAACTAGAGCTGTTTTGAAGGGGCCCCTTGTTCTTCTGTTGCTTCTGGCGCTGCTCTTGGGCAGCGGGGTCTGGGGTCAAAGCCTGCCCCCCATTCGCATTGGCGACCAGCCGGGGTTTGCACGGGTGGTACTCGACCTGCCCAAAAACACCCCCTACACCATCGAGCCGCTCGGGGCTGCCCTGCGGGTGACCTTACCGGGACAGACCCTCACGCCCGGCCTGCACTTCGTGAGCCTGCCCGAGCTGGCAGGCTATGTGCTGGAACAGCATGAAGACAAGGCGGTGCTGATTTTGCTCACGCCTCAGGGGGTCACGCCCCGCTCCGGGTACAAGACCATGACCCTGGCCGCCCTGGAAGGGGATGGGCAGCGGTTGGTGATTGACCTCTCGGGGGCCTTTGTGGATACGAGTCCGCTCTCCTCCCCACCCGGTTTTCGCTTTATAAAGGCCCAGGGGCGGCGCTTTTCGGTGGTGCTGGACGCCGGGCACGGCGGCCCCGACCCAGGGGCCATGGGGCCGGTGGCCGAGAAATGGGTGAACCTCGAGGTGGCCCTGCGGGTGCGCCGCCTGCTGCAAGAGGCCGGGGTCGAGGTTACGCTAACCCGCGAAAGCGATACCGCCTTTTCTCCCGACAAGCGCACCGACCTGACTCAGCGCATAGCCCTGGCCGAGGGCAAACAGATCTTTGTTTCCATTCACGCCAACGCCACCGTACCGGCCCGGGCCGATGGTTGGTGCGGCCTCGAGGTCTACTACTTTGGCCCCACGGGCGCCCGCCCTTTTTTTCCACCCCCGGCCCCCCTCACCCCCCCGCCCGTGGCCGTCACCCCCAGTCCGCTGGATATCCTGGCTGCTGCAACCCAGCCAGGCACCCTCGACCCCGGCGCCCAGCCCAGCCCCGAGGACGTAAACCCCATCCCGCCCCAGAGTCTGCCCAGCCCCACCCCCCAGATGAACTCGGCCCGCCGCATGGAACTCTCGCGCACCCTGGCTGCGCGGGTGCTCTCGTACATGCTGGGGGCCACTGCCGCCGTCAACCGAGGGGTGCGCAGCGCCGATTTCTTCGTCATCCGCTACGCCAGCGTCCCGGCCATCCTGGTGGAGATGGGCTACCTGAGCCATCCCATAGAGGGGCAGAACCTGCGCGATGCGAACTATTTAGACCGCATCAGCTACGGCATCGCGCGGGGGGTGCTGGAGTATCTGGAAAACGACCATCCGCTCGAGTAGCCCCCCCTAGCCCCTCAGGGCAGCCTTAACTAAGCAATATCAGGAGCGGCTCTGACATCCTCCACACCTGCCCTGCACCCCTTCCTGGGCTGTTGTTGGCAAATCGTTACGCGAACCCTCCCGCTTGGTTTCTGTTACCCTACTCGGCATGGAGTTTGTGATTAACCTGTTGCTGATTGCCGCCGGCATCGTGCTTCTGTACTTTGGGGGCGAAGCGCTGGTGAGAAACGCGGTGGTGCTGGCCCGCAGTTGGGGCATCAGCACCATGGTGGTGGGCCTCACGGTGGTGGCCTTCGGCACCAGCAGCCCTGAGCTGGCGGCCAGTCTGGCGGCGGCCCTCTCGGGCAGTCCGGCCATCGCCATCGGGAACGTGGTGGGTTCCAACATCCTGAACATCCTGTTCATTCTGGGCCTCACCGCCCTGATAGCCCCCATCCGGGCCCAGGCCCAGTTCATCAAGCGCGAGGTGCCCATCATGATCGGGGCGGCCTTGCTGCTGTTTGTATTTCTTAACTTTGACCAGCAGATAAGCCGCCTCGAGGGGCTCTTATCGGTGGCCTTGCTGGGCCTGTATATCTGGTTTTTGTACAAGAGCAGCACAGGCGAAAGCACCGAGGTGCAGGGCGAGTTCGACCAGGAATATGGCAAACCCATTCAAGCGGGCTGGCCAACCTACGCAGGGGTGGTGTTGGGGCTGGTGCTCCTGGGGGTGGGGGCCCGCCTCCTGACCATCGGGGCGGTGGAGCTGGCCCGGGCCTTTGGGGTTCCGGAGCTTGTGATTGGTCTGACCATCGTGGCCCTGGGCACCAGCCTCCCGGAGGTGGCCGCCTCCCTCATGGCAGCCCTGCGCCGCGAACCGGACATCGCCCTGGGCAACATCGTGGGCTCCAACATTTTCAATATTCTGGGCATTCTGGGCATTACGGCCCTGGTACAGCCCATTGGCCTGCCCTGGGAGAGCATCGTGCGTGACCTGTGGGTCATGCTCGGGGCCAGCGTCCTCTTGTGGCCTTTTCTGGTCACCGGGTTCCGGCTGGGCCGGCGCGAGGGGGGCCTTTTTCTGGGGTTGTACGGGGTCTATGTAGCCCTTCTCATCCGAACCGCCAGCTAAGGCGCAACTAGCTGGTGCATGCGGGCCAGCAGGGCAAGGGCCCGTTCCAGCGCCAGGCGCATCTCCCGTCCGGTTTTGGCTGCCATTTCGGCCTCTATCAGTATCTCCAGGGCCTGGGCGATGGCCTCCCCGGTCATTTTCTTGGCAAGCAGCAGGGTTTGTTTGGCCGCGTAGGGGTGCATGCCCAGGGCGCTGGCTGCCATCCCCTCCCCCATCATGGGGTCGTCCTGCAACAGCGCCCAGGCTTTGGCCACCCGCACATACTGCCAGGACAGGGCACCTAAAATCCGCAGGGGGTCTTCACCCCGCTCGAGGAGTTCGCGGGCATACTTGAAAGCCTGGGTGGCCTTGCCCTCGGTGGTCGAACGCACCAGATCGAAGCCGGAAATGGGGGTGTCCAGGGCTGCCAGGGCCTGCACTTTCTCGAGGGTCATGGGTGGAGAGGCCAGGCTGAGTTTTTGCAGTTCCTGGTCGAGGGCTTCCAGACCCAGGGCGGGGTTTTCGGCGCTGCCCTTGCCCCCGACCAGACCCGCCAGATACGACGCGATGGCCCCTGGCAACTTGAGGTCGTAGTGGCGGGCGCGGTTGACGACCCAGTGGGTCATCTCCTTGGGGCCGGGGGTGGGGTGGTCACGCTTCTGGGCCCTGTCGGCATACCACTTGCTGCGGGCTGCCGTGGGGCGGGGGTCGAGCAACAACACCACGGCATCTGCTGGGAGCCCTTCCAGCACTTCCCTGAGGGGTTTCCAGTCGGCCTCGGTCAGGTCGCGCAGGTCCACCAGGGCCCCGCCGGGGCCAAAAAGCCCCCCTTGAGCCTCCTGGGCCACCAGAATGGGCTCCGGGGGCATCAAGTGGGGGGCCAGGCCCTGCAAACGGGCCTCTTGCAGCAGGGCTTCGCGGGCCAGAAAGCTGTCGCCGGTAAAAACCTGAATCATGTCCAGGGGCAGGATACCAGAGGGAGGGCGCAGGGGTTGGGGGGTGCAAAAAAGGCCTGGCTCTGCTGGCACCAGCCAACCGGGGTTCTCCGACCTGCGAGGGGTCAACTCCTTTTTCTCAGACTCATCGCACCTCCCACCCTTACGCCTCACAAAGTGATCGCGCTAAAGCGTAGTCATGTACCCGGCGCAGCAAAAACCGCTGCATCGGGTATTCGTGGGAAGCGCTCTCAAACCACAGCCTCGAGCGCCGTCGGTTCCGGTGTGGGCTCGAGCGGCGCCCGTGATTCATCCGAAGGGCCAGGTTTATGCCCGTGCTTATCGGACTTTTCAGCCTCCGGTTTGACCCCCTGGGTGCTGGCGTACTCCCACCAAAGCTGCAAAAGCTGGGGCTCGAGGTCGGCCACCATCCCTTGCAGGCGGGTCAGCTCGTTGCGGGCAAAGCCGCTATTGACGACCACACCCACCGGCTGGAGGGTGAACTTGGCCCAGGTGTCCCCGTCGCGGGTCACGAAGATGTGCGGTTTTTCCTGGGCGCTGCCCGACTTGACATAGAAGCGAAAACCACCCCGGCGCATGAGCGTCAACATGCTTAAAGTTTAGCCAACCCTGCTCGAGGTTCTCGTGTTTCTGACCATCCCGGGCATTGCGCGAACAACCATGCTGCCCTGCCGGCCCACCCAAGCCCCCGCATTTTTCGTATAGATTGAACCCAGATGGACGACCGTCTGCGGCTCCTGATTGCAGTGGCCCTGCTGGGGAGCTTTGCGCTTTTTAGCTGGCGCGGCCTGGGCGAGGCGTTTCGGGAGCGCGGGCGCTACACCGATGCCCTGGGGCTGATACCCGCCGCCGCCACCCCCTTGCGCTTCGCCGTGCCCTCGCTGCGCGAGCTTGCGGTGCGCTACCACCTCGAACCCACCCAGGCCACCTGCGCCCTGTGTCATATTGGTCGGGAGAGCACAAGGCAACTCAATCCTTTTGGCCGAGACTATCAGACCATCGTGCGCCGGATGCTGGACGAAACTGTGGCCGCCGACAGCCCCGAAGCC
This sequence comes from Meiothermus sp., assembly GCF_025056915.1. Taxonomy (GTDB): domain Bacteria; phylum Deinococcota; class Deinococci; order Deinococcales; family Thermaceae; genus Meiothermus. The sequence continues at coordinate 32,326 of NZ_JANWVH010000014.1, forward strand.
CGCAGCATCTTTCAGCTCAATGTGGCCCAGATTCGCCAGGCCCTTCGGGAGGTCACCCAGGATGGGCTCGACTCCGACGACGACGGGTTTGACAACGACCTCGAGTTGCTCTTTGGTTTCAGGCCGGGTGAGGCCGAGTCCAGGCCCAACCTGAAGCCGGAGACCTTATTGGACTACCGGGCTCGCTTACGTGGGCTGGCCCGGGAAGGGCGACTCGAAACCTTGCTTCGCTCGGGTGTCCGGGTCGGGCAGGATGAACTGCCGGCACGCGGAACTGATTTGGTCTCGAAGAGCAGTGTCCTGGCTTACTGGGGCTTCACCCCAGACCAGACCCCCCTGGTGCGGCTGGAGCGGCTGGCCCTCTACAAAGCGGCGCTCCATCAATAAACCACCCCCCAGTAATGGGGGGGTAGAAAAGAACCTGACTCAGCGAAGGCTAGTCCGCCGCCTGAGGCTGGGGTGTGCGGGTGCTTTCGCCGCGCAGGAAGAAGAAGAGCCCCAGCACGAAGGGGATGAAGGGCATCCAGAGGTTGGGGTAGGGATAGAACAGGGCGATGGCCAGCAGCCCCATCACCCAGCTTTCCCAGCGCTGCAAGGGCCGGCGGGTGTACCCCACCGTGGCGGCGGCCAGAAAGACAATGGCTGTACCGGTGAAGAAGAAGCGCTCGAGGATGATCAACCAGCCCTCAATCCCCGGCACGTTCTGCACAATCGGCAGAATCAGCAAGCCGGTTCCGGTGAAGGAGAGCAGGAAGAAGAAGCCGATGATGTACTTGGCCAGCGCCACCCGCGCCGCATAAACCCCGGTCAGGATGGGGTTGGTCTTGAACACCGAGGCCGCGGCATAACCCGAGAGGGCCACCGGGGGGGTCACATCGGCCAGCACCGCGTAGTAGAAGAGGAACATGTGGGTCGCCAGCGTCGCGGCCAGCACCGCCTGCTGGGGCTCGAGGCCATACCCCTGGAAGTTAGCGGCGGCAATCTTGATGATGGCGGGTGCGGTCAGCGAGGCGGTAAGCACGTAGGTCGCCGTGGGCGGCACCCCCATTCCCAGAATCAGGCTGAAGACGGCGGTGACCAGGGTCGCCAGCAGCAGGCTTTCGCCCGAAACCTGCCCCAGGAACAACGAGAACTTGGAAGGCAGGCCGGTAATCACCATCATGCCGAAAATCAGGTTGGCGGCCACAATCGCCGAGCCGATGGGAATGAGCTGGCGGAAGCCCTCGGCCAGCCCCAGGGCAATCGGCTCAATGGCCCCCCGCAGCCTGCCGCTGGCCCAGGCCGGATAAACAAAGGTGCCCAGCAACAGCCCCAGCACAGCTAGGGTAATGGGCAGAACCGGTATTTTCCCCAGTTCCCAGCCTGCCAGCACCGGCAAAAAAGCCCCCAGCAAAGCCAGCCCGATGCCCAGGGGCAGCCCCAGTTTGTAGGCTGGACTCCGCATGGCCTCGGCCAGGGGGGCAGGCCGCAAGGTGGGGTCGAGGTAGCAGACCAGGATAAAGGCCAAGGAAGCCAGGTAGACCGCGGTCGAGACCTCGGTGCCCAAGAAGAGCATCACCACAATCAGGATGATGGGGATAAAGATGGTGCTGTAGCGCAGGGCATAGCTCCGCCGCAGGGTTTCGTCGCCCCCCACCGGAGGCAGCTTGGCCTTGCGGGCATAGAACTCGTTGAAGGTCAGAATCCCCGCCAGATACAAAAGCATGGGCCCGATGGCCATGATGACCACCCACAGATAGCTAATCTGCAGGATTTCCACCATCACAAAGGCAATCGAGCCCAGCACCGGCGGGGTGATGAGGGCAATGGTGCCCGCAGTGGCCACCAGACCCGCCGCAATCATCTTGTCGTAGTTGGCTTTTTCGTAAAGGGGTTTGGTCAGGGTGGCCACAAACTGCGTATCCGCCGCCCCCGAGCCGCTAAACATACCCATGAAGACCGAGGCGATGCCGGTCACCCGTCCGGGGGTCTGCGGGGTGCGGCCCACCAGGGAAAGGGCGATGTTGGCCACCACTCGCCCCAGCCCCAGCGCCCCTATCAGCCCCGAGAGGATGGTGAAGTAGACCAGGTACTTGGCCGAGACCCCGGTAATAAGGCCGTAGATGCCCGCTTCGGTCTCGTTGTAGGTTTTGCCCAGAATCAGGTCGATTCCGTTTTTGGCGCCCCGGAAGGTGCCCGGTACGTACTGGCCATACATGTTGTAGGCCAGGAAAATCAGCACCAGCGAGGGCATGATGGGGCCCAGCAAGCGAGAAACCAGCCCCAGCACCAGGATAATGATGCTGAAGGACATGGCCATATCCCAGCCCGCCGGAATCACCGCCCGGTTGACCAGCTCCTCGTAGTAGCGCACCTGGTAAGCCCAGGGCGCAATGGCCAGCAAGGCAGCGGCGATGTCAGTATAGCGGCGCAACTGGGGCCACAAAGCCGGTAGCACGGCCAGCGCCCAGGCCAGGGTTCCCATCAGCTTGCCAGCCAGCGGGATGTCCACCCCTGGCACGTTGGGCACCCAGAAGGTATAGAGGAAAGGCAGGGTCAGGGCTGCAAAAACCCACGCACCGATGGTTCGCCTGGTGGCCGGAAGGCGAGAGGTGATGAGATAACCTGCAACCAGGAGCAGCAAAACGTGGGTAGCCCGGCGAAGCTGAACCTGGTCCAGGATGCTAAAATCCCAGCGGCTCAGGGGAGTAAAAGGGTGTACCACCAGATACAGGCTGAAAAGGGCCGCTACGAGCAGAATAATCCAGATGACGCGCCCCATCCGGGTGGTTCTACCCGCGCTATCCTGAGGTATTTCCATAAGACCTCCTCAAAACAGGCACCTGAACACCTCGCGGTATTGGTTCCAGTTTAGAACCTCTGCGAACACCACACAGCCCAGAGGCAAAAGCCTTTTTCGAGTCAGCAAAAAGCTCCCCCACCCGGGTTGAGGGAGCTTTGGACGTGGCTTTCAAGGTCTACCGGATGGCGCCGGTCTCACGCAGGTAGCGCAAGGCACCGGGATGGAAGGGAATGACCACTTTTTGGTTGTACAGGTCTACGGTGTTCTTGATGGTGGTGTCGCGGGCCGCGGCGGTGGCGGTCACCAGGGTTTGCAGGTTGCTGAAAACCGCCTTCATAATGGCCGCGGCCAGGTCGTCGGGCATGGAGGCCGGGCACAGGAACACGTTGCCGGTGTAGAGGGCAAACACGTTGTCTTTGGTGCCGTAGGCGGCCTTGGGCAGCACACCGGTGGTGATGATACCGGGGAACTCTTTCATCAGGAGCTGGGCCGTGGGGCCATTGCGGGGAGAATCTACCAGCTTGATCTGATCCCCTTTGCGGGCCAGGCTCTGGGCCAGCTCCACCACACTGGCGGTGGGCACCCCCCCAACCCAGAAGTAGGCATCGATGGTGCCTTCGGACAGGGCTTTGGCCGATTCGGCGGCGGGCAGGCGCTCCCGTTTGGCAAACTCACGCACATCTACACCGGCCCCCTTGAGCACCAGCAGGGCCAGGTTTTCGGTCGAGGAGCCGGGCTGGCCGGTCGAGACCCGCTTGCCCCGTAGGTCGCCTACAAACTTGATGCCCGAGTTTTCGGTGGTCACGATGTGGATCAGGCTGGGGTACATGTAGAACATGATGCGCTGCATGTCGGCCTTGCGCTGGGCAAAGCGCGGCTCTTCACCCGTGTAGGTGACCAGGGCCGAATCGGTGGTGGCCAGGGCACAGTAGTAGGTGCGGGAGGCTGGGTCGGTGCGGTCGCGCAAGAGCAGCAGGTTGTCGTAGGAACCCCCGGTTTGTTGAGCGGTGGCATCGGCCACTCCCGACTCGCTCAGCAACTTGGCAATGGCCTGCCCGTAGAAGAAAAACACGCCCCCAGTGCTACCCGTAGGAATAACCACCCGGGGACGCTGCTGGGCCAGGGCCGCCCCCAGCACCAGCATCAAGGCAATTACAAGCACTTTCCACAGCTTCATTGAAAAACCTCCTGAAAACCGGATCAAAAACGGCGTAGTGGGTCACCCAAAACATCGTTCTAGCCCGATGTGTCTTGGGTTATGCTTCCGGCTGTGGTCAGTTTACATATTACATGTAACATGTCAAGGGGCAGACGCCAGAATACCTGCCGGTAGGGCGCAATCTAAAACGTAAAGTTGGAGTGAATCTGTCTAGATGGAGCTATGAAGCCTCGAGCCAAGCTGCAATCCGAACGTCTCGCCGACAAGGCCTACGCTGTGTTGCGCTCCCAGATTTTGAAGGGGGTGTTGCCGCCCGGCCACGCCCTCAGCGTGCCGGAGCTATCGCGCCAGCTCGGGGTCTCGCGCAGCCCGGTGCGCGAGGCGGTGTTGCAGCTGGTGGCCGAGGGGCTGGCCCGGGAACAGGCCCACAAGGGAGCGGTGGTGGCCCATTTCAGCCTCGAGGATGCGCTGCAAATCCTGGAGGTGCGCGAGGTGCTGGAGGTGGCCTCGGTGCGGCTGGGCGCCAGCCGGGCCGCTCCTGAAGACCTGGCCCGGCTGAAGCAGGTGCTGCAAGCCCAGGCCAAGGCTCTTCAGGAGAGCGACTTTGTGGGCTACCAGGCCACCGATCTTCAGTTTCACAGGCTGCTGGGCACCCTCAGCCACAACCCCGTACTGGAGCGGATGGTGGGGCTGCTCAAGGATCAGTCGCACCTGGCGCTGGAACCGGCAGCCCGCAGCCTGGCCCAGCTCGAGCGGGGGTACCACGAACACCGCTCGGTGCTGGCTGCCCTCGAGGCCCGCAACGCCGAAGGCGCCGGCCTGGCCCTTCTGAAGCACTTCAAGCGCATCCGGGAAAGCCTGGAAGGTTGGCTGGTAACGAAATAGACCGCTCTTCCCATACGATGAGCCATTCGGGTTGGAGAAAGCCTGGTTCTGAACAAAACAGTGGCGGCCTGGAAACTCGAAAACATGCGTCTGGGCCCAGGCGCAACGCAGACCAGCGTGCCTCACCTCGGTGCGGCACGTCTCTTTGTCTCTTCTCGTGTTCGTGGGCGGCCACGTCTGTGAAGAGCGCAATAATGCGCAGTTCCAGGTTCCAGCGTAGTGGCAACCTTCAAAGATATTGAGCGGGGGCGGTCGGAGGTGGGGCGTGGTCTCCAGCACCCGCACCCTACCCCCGTCCCTGCCTCAACACCCCCACCGCTTGCCGGGTGTTCCAGCCAAAGATGGTACTGGAGAGCTTTGCGGACGCAAACCCTGCAAAACCGGAATCAACTTCCAGGCCCGAACCGGTTGCGTAAACTGACCGGCGGGTCAGTTTAGGGGTATGATGGGGGGGTGCTGGCGCTGGCCCTGCTACGAGACCCCCAATATCGCACCTACTGGATTGCGCTGTTCCTTTCCCAACTTGGCACCTGGATGCAAGCAGCCACACAGGGTTGGTTGGTGCTGGAGCTGACCGGCAGCGCCGAGCGTCTGGGCTTGGTGGTGGCTTTGCAGTTTCTGCCCTCGCTGCTTTTCTCCATTCCAGCCGGGGTGCTCTCGGATCGGTACAGCCGACGCAACCTCCTCTTCATCACCCAGGGCGGCATGGCGATGCTGGCCTTTGGCATGTTTGCCCTGATCGTGACCGGGCTGGTGCGCTACGAGCACGTCCTGGTGTTCGCCTTCCTGTACGGCATGTTCAACGCCATGGACCTGCCCGTGCGGCAAGCCTTCACGGTGGAGCTGGCCGGTAAGGATCGCTATCCCGGCGCCATCGCCCTCAACTCTTTTGGTTTCAATACCTCGAGGCTGGTGGGGCCGGCCCTGGCCGGGCTGCTCATCGCAGGTTTCGGGCTTTCCTGGAGCTACCTGGCCAACGCGCTTTCCTTCATTCCGCTCATCGCGGTGCTGTTTTTCACACCCGGCGGCAAAATAGAGCCCCAGCATCGCGGGGTCATGGAGGATGCCCTCGAGGGCCTGCGCTTTGTCTGGCAAGAGCCCCTGGTACGGCAGGTGGTGGTGCTGGTGGGGCTGACCAGTCTGCTGGGCATGAACTTTCAGACCATCGTGCCTTCCTATGCAAGGCTCGAGCTTGGCCTCGACGCGCAGGGGTTCGGCTTCCTGATGTCGGCAGTGGGCCTGGGTTCAATCGTGGCCGCCCTGGTTCAGGCCATTGCCTCCAGGGCCCGCCCCATGCGGGCCGTGATCGGCAGCATTATTCTGGGTACGTCGCTGATGACCCTGGCCCTGCCTCTGCCGACCCTCTGGGTCGCGGTGGTGCTGGGCATTGGTGGTCTGGGCATGATTACCACCATGCTCAACTCCAACACCACCGTGCAACTCATTGCGCCCGACCGCATCCGGGGCCGGGTGATGTCGGTGTACTCGATGGTCTTGCTGGGCTCGGGGCCGCTGGGCGCCTATCTTTCGGGCTTTTTGATCGAGGCCCTGGGGGCCCGCTGGGGCGTGGCCGTGATGGGCCTCCTGACCCTGATGGCGGCCCTGGTCATGATTCGCTTTCCCTGGCCCAAAGCGCTGGCCCCCGCGCCCAAAGCCGAGCCGCCCATGCCCACCCCCCAGGTTGCCTCCGACTGACCCCGCCTGGGTATGCTGTGCAAGGTGGAGATACTGCCGGCCCTCGAGGCCCGCTACCAGATGCCCCTGACCCCGCTGGTCGGCGGGGCCGAGGCCCGCACCTTTGCGGGGGATGGGCTGGTGTTCAAAGTCTACCCACCCCAAACCACCGAACCAGGCGGCATCTACGCCGCGCGCCTGGAAGCCCTGAACATGACCAAAGCAGGGCTGGCCGAGTGGGTCGTGGAGGCCTACACCCTCAACCAGCACGGCATTCTGGTAACCCGGCGCTACCCCGGAACCAACTTTACCCCCACCCGCTTCAGCCAGGCCGCTCTGAACGAGCTGGCCCGATTTTTCGTACACCTCCACAGCATCGCAGAACCGGGCGTGGTCAGCCGTTCTCGTCTGCAAAACCGCCTCAACCAGTTTGGCGGCACCCTGCACGACCTTCCCCAGGCCCAGCAGTTGGTGGGCTGGCTCTGGCAGCACATAGACGAAGTCGCCGGAACCCCCCAGGCGTTCTGCCACCGCGACCCCCATGCGGGCAACATCCTCTTGAAGCATCCCGAGGCCCAGGGCGTGCCCGAGGCCCTGGTGGTGGACTGGGTGCGCGCCCAGCCCGACGACCCCGCCCGCGACCTGGCCATCCTGACCACCGGCACGCTGGTGCTGCTGGGCGAGGAAAAGGCCACCGCCGCCCTGCAAAGCATTGTACAGAGCTACCCCGAACCCACCCTGCTCTGGCGCCGCCTGCGCTTCTGGGTGCCCCTCACCTACCTGCACGATATGCACTGGTTCCGCACCAAAGAGCCGGCGGGTTTCGAGGCCGCCGTGGCCGACAAGATGCCCAAGGCCCTGCGGTTCTACCAGGACTTCAACCCAGAGCTGGCCTGATGGGTAGGCCCAAAGCTTGAGGCTTGCATCTCAACCTTCGACTGACCCACGACCCCACCGCGAGCGTGCCCCGGCATTTTCATTTGCCCTCTGCTGCATCCCAGTGTTACGATTCAGCCAACATGAAGGTGACCGTGGTCGACCACCCCCTGGTGCAGCACAAGCTGGCCATCATTCGGGACAAACACACCGGCAACAAAGAGTTCCGTGAGCTGATGGAAGAGGTCACCATGCTCATGGCCTACGAGGCCATGCGCGACCTCGAGCTTGCCCCCGTGACCATCGAGACCCCGCTCACCACCATGACCGCTCACATGCTCTCGGGCAAAAAACTGGCGGTGGTCGCCATTTTGCGCGCCGGTCTGATTATGGTGGACGGCATCCTCAAGCTGGTGCCGGCGGCCAAAGTGGGCCACATCGGGCTTTACCGCGACCCAGAAACCCTCAACCCGGTGGAGTATTACTGCAAACTCCCCGCCGATATTGCCGAGCGCAGGGTCTTCCTGACCGACCCCATGCTGGCCACCGCAGGCAGCGCGGTGCACGCCCTCTCCATCCTGAAAGCCAGGGGGGCCCACCACATCAAGCTGATGAGCATCATCGCGGCCCCCGAGGGCATCAAGCGGGTACAAGAAGCCCACCCCGACGTGGAAATCGTGGTCGCCGCCATAGACAGCCACCTCAACGACCACGGCTACATTGTGCCCGGCCTGGGCGATGCCGGGGATCGGATTTACGGCACCAAGTAGCCAGGGGCTCCGGGCAGGGCGCGCACCTTCATTTGCGCATAACCACCCGCACGGCCCGCCAGGGTTTTGGGTGGGATATTGCGCTCTTCACAGACCTGGCCGCCCACGAAAACGAGCATGCGTCCGGGCCGAGACGCATCTAACACACCAAGGCGTGCGCCGGGCCTTTTCCCACCCACTCCCCCTGCACAAATCCTCACCCGTTCGCTATAAGCTAGAGCGGCTCAGGTATGATTGAGTTTCTCAAATCCATCGGCATCGCCAACCCCACCGGCTCGGGCTGGATGATTGTGGTGTTTACGTTCCTGGTGGCCTGGACCGTGACCTGGCGGTTTATGCCCAGGGTAAGGCAGTTTGCCCTCAAGGTTGGCTGGGCCGACCAGCCCAATGCCCGCCGTCTGAACAAGGAACCCCTGCCCAATGCGGGAGGCCTGGCCATTTTTGCGGGCGTGGTGGCTGCCCTGGTCGCGGCTACCGCTCTGCGTCCCATTCTGATTCAGGAAGTGCAGGTGCAGGTGCTGGCCATTTTGCTGGGGGGGGCCATCCTGGTGCTGGTGGGTTTTGTGGATGACCAGTTCGGCCTGCCCCCGCTTTTTCGCCTTTTGGTGCAGTTTCTGGCAGCGCTGCTCCTGGTCGCGGTGGACATCCGCTTTCATGCGGCCTTCGGCACCGCCCTGGACCCCTTCTGGGGCACGGTGCTCACCATCGCATGGGTGGTGGGTATCACCAACGCAGTCAACCTGATGGATGGTGTAGACGGCCTGGCCGGGGGCATCGCCTTTATTACCGCCATGAGTCTGCTGGCGGTATCGGCCCAGAACCCCCAGTGGGCGGCTGCCACCCTGGTGCTGGCTGCGCTGGCGGGTGCGGCGCTGGGCTTTTTGCGGCACAACTTTTTCCCCTCCAAAATCATCATGGGCGATGCTGGAGCCTATTTCTTTGGCTATGTGCTGGCCGCCACCGCCTTGCTGGGAAGCCTCAAGGTGACCACGGTTTTTTCGCTGGTTCCCACCGCCTTGTTTTTGCTGCTGCCCATTCTGGATACCTCGCAGGTGTTTGTCCGCCGCCTGCTCAAGCGGCAAAACCCCATGTCCACCCCGGGCAAAGACCATATTCACCACCGGCTTCTGGCCAGGGGCTTTTCCCAGCGGCGGACCACCGTTACCCTCTGGGCCATTACCCTGGCCCTGAATCTGGTGGCCATGTGGGTGCAGGGGGTGGGGGGGGTGGTCATTGCGGTAACGATTATGGGCACCGCATCGCTGCTGGGCTTTACGGTCTGGCGCAAGCTGCGGGCCGTTTGGAAGGAGACCGCACAGCAGGCTCCGGGAAGCGCTTAGTTCTGCGTCGCACAAAAGCCCGTTCGTGCCCCCCTCGCTCGGTTCCTCCCCGACCTCGCAGGGGCGGCCTGAGGTTGCAGACCTGGCCCTTCATGCAATGGGCCTGGGCAAGCACCCTCCCCAACCAGGGCCTCGAGGGCAACCACCCTTTGGAATCTGTGGCCGAATGTGGGTATCTTGACGACCGTGTACTCAGCTCGAGGCCGAGGTATAGCTCCGCAGGGCAAAGCGCCAGAAGAACCTGGAAAAAACCAGTAGAAAAACCGCTATCAGTAGGGCCAGCCCCAGACCGGTCAGGGTCAGGCGGCCCAGCGCGGCCTCGGCGGGCACCGTGGTCAGGAAGGCCACCGGCACCACAAAGGTGAAGACGAAGCGGTAAGCCACCGGAAAGGCCTGCACCGGGAAACGCCCGGCCTCGAGCAAGGCCCGCAGGACTTCGGTGGCGTTGGCCACCTTGACAAACCAGATGCTGCTGGTGCCGATGATGAACCACAGGCTGTAGAGCATCACAAACGCCACCGCCAACAGCCCGAAGCCCATCCAATAGTCGGCCAGGCTCAGCCCCAGGCGCTGGCCTGCGTACACCCACAGCAACAGTCCAATCACCCCATCGCTCAGGCCCCAGGGCGAAAGGGTGCGAAAAGAAAGCCAGAACTGGCTGTCCAGCGGCTTTAGCAGCACAAAGTCGAGGGTACCTTTTTGCACCTGCTCCACCACCCGGTTCAGGTTGGGCGAGAGCAGGGTAAAGGCGAAGCCATCCAGCATCAGGAAGGCGCCCAGCACCAGCAAGGCTTCCTCGAACCTCCAGCCCCCGGGCTGGTAGCCCCCCTGGTAGAGCAACGAGATTCCGAACAGGCTTCCGGCGGCTCCGCCGAGGGCCGAGAGCAGAGCCACCAGAAAGTTGCCCCGATACTCGAGCTCGGCCGCCAAGGCGGTTCCCCAAAAGCGGCTCAGCACCCGAAGATAGCGCATGGGCTCAGTGTATCAGGCGGCCCAACGGGTCACATGGGGTTTAAGATGGCCTTTGCCCAGAGACATGGTGCGAATCCAGATGCGTTCAGCCTTCGGCTTGGGGCTTTCCCTTCCCTAGCCCCTGAAAGGCCCCCCGCGCCACACCACCGGCCCAATGATTTTGACCGGGTCGTCGCGGTGGCGCACCACCGGCGGCAGGCTGCGGCGGGCCGGGTAAAACACGATGTGTTCCCCCTCTTCCCGGTAGCGCTTGATGAGCAGCACCTCGTTCTGGCCATCCCAGGCCACCACCACGTCGCCGGCCCTAGGCATTCGGGCGGTATCCACCGCGACCCGGTCTCCTGGCGCGATGCTCTGGCTTATGGCCCGCACGCCCTCGGAAACCATGCAGTCGCCATTGACCGCAAAAACCACCACGTTTTCGGGCTGGGCCCCGAGTTTTCGCAGGTCCTCCAGCGGCACCGAGGCCAGTTCTTCCATGGAGGCCGAACCCTCCTGACCCGCCCAAACCGCTGCCTGGACCGGGAACGTGACAAATCGCAGCCTGGCTTCCATGCGCCGGGCTCCCTCAGGCACCGGGCTTTCGGAAAAGGTTAGCTCCAACCCGGTCGCCTCCGAGAACTCCCGCAGATTCCAGCCCAGCACCTGCAGCAGAGCCCGCAGTTTGGCCGCTCCCAGGCCCAGCGTGGGGTGAATCAGGCCGCGCTCGAGGCGGCTCACCTCGGTCTGGTTGAGCAGCCCCGATGCCTGCGCTAGCTGGCTTTGCGAGAGGCCCTGGCGCTGGCGTTGCTGGCGGATGGCAATGGCCCAGTAAGGGGGGTTCATGGAATGGCCTCGAGACGATGCTAAGTCATTTTGATTAAGAGGTAAGGAAAAAAGTCATATTGACTAATCATCTCTTCTATAATAGCATATCACAACCGATTGTTCTGTTTTTAGCGTAATCCCTTCAGACCCAGGTGCCCCATGGAACCCAAACCCTCCACCCTCGATTTTCTGGCCCGGCTCGAGCCCTGGCAGTTTTGGGGCATTATCGGCCTGTTCGCCGGTGCGGGCGCCTTGCTCCGCTTCCTGGTCGAGAGCGCACAAGGCCCGTGCTGGAAGAGGGCTCTGCGCGTTTTGAGCAGCGCTTTCTGGGGCACCCTGGCCGCCCTCCTGGTCTCGGACTGGCTCACCCTTTCGCCCAAAAGCCTTCTGGTTCTGGCCACGCTGCTGGGCTGGGTTGGCTCGGAGGTCACCCTGGGCCAGCTGCTCAGGGTTGTGGGCAAGAAGACCGACCTGAAGCTCGAGGCCCCTAAATCCCCCCGCAAGAAAAACGGTCGGAAAAAACCGGTGAAATAGAGCGCTCTTCACGTACTTAGAGCCATTCGACTAGAAAGCTTTGTCCTGGACAGAACAGTGAGCGCCTGGATAGGCGGCCATGTTTGTGAAGGGCGCGACAACATCCCAGAAACCACGCTCACTTTGACGCCCCCCGCTCTGCCGATAGCATGAATGCCATGGAGCTTGGCTACTCTTTTTGTCCGAACGATACATTTATTTTTTACGCCCTGGCCCACGGCAAGGTAGCCACCCCCTTCCCCATTGCCGAACGCCTGGAAGACGTGGAAACCCTCAACCGCTGGGCCCTGCAGGGCCGGCTCCCCCTCACCAAAATCAGCTACGCTGCTTACGGACGCCTGCGTGAGCAGTATGTTGCGCTCCGCGCCGGAGGGGCCCTGGGGCGCGGGGTGGGGCCCCTGCTGGTGGCCCGGCAACCCCTGAACAGCCTGCGGGGGCGGAAAATTGCCATTCCGGGTCAGAACACGACCGCGTTTCTTCTGCTCTCCCTCCATAGCCAGGGCTTTGAACCGATGGAGATGCGCTACGACCACATCATGCCCGCTGTGGCGAGGGGCGAGGTGGACGCCGGTCTTATCATCCACGAATCGCGCTTTACCTATCCCCAGCACGGGCTGCAAAAGTTGCTCGATCTGGGCGAGTGGTGGGAGCAACAAACCGGCCTGCCGCTCCCCTTGGGGGCCATTCTGGCCCGGCGCGACCTGGGCATGGAAACCATTCGGGCTGTAGACGGCGCGGTGCGGGCCAGCCTGGAGTATGCCCGGGCCCATCCCCAAGAGACCGTGGCCTACATCAAGCAGCACGCCCAGGAACTGCAAGACGAAGTGATCTGGGCCCACATCCACACCTATGTCAACGAGTATTCGCTGGATGTGGGGCCCGAAGGCGAGGCCGCCGTGGCCGAGCTGTTCCGCCGCGGCGAGGCCGCCGGGCTCCTGCCCGCTTCTCACCTATCGCTCTTTGCTTGAACCCGGTGCAGGCTTGGCCTGTTTAGGGGGAGAAAAACCGTGTCTGCTGGCCTTCTTTGGAACTTTGTCCAGCCGCTTTACACGGGGGCCCCAATAGGCGTGTTTCTCACAATTTGTATTCTTCACCAAAAGTGTCCTCGAGCCAGAACCGCTAAATTAAAGCCATGACCCCGGAGTTTATCGCCACACTGCCGCCCGAGGCCAGGGCCGAAGCCGAGCGGGTATTCCGTAGCTTCACGGCCCGGCGGGGCAGCTATGTGTGCTATCCCGAGGACGAAGCCAAGACCCTGTACTTCGTGCAGGAGGGCTGGGTTCGGCTGTTCCAGCTGGGGCCCCAAGAAGAAGAAATCACCCTGACCGTGGTGGGGGCCGGAGACATTTTCGGCGAAGGCGCCCTGCTGCCCGGTGAGCGCTACGGCGTGTTTGCCGAGCCGCTGGTTGACTGCGAGCTGCTCTCGGCCTCCAGAGAAGACCTGCAACGCCTGACTGGCCGCTTCCCCGAGGCCCAGGCCGCTTTTGTGCTCCTGCTCTCGCGCAGGCTGCGCAAAGCCGAGGAACGCCTGCGGGACCTGCGCTTCAAAGAGGTGCTGCCCCGGCTGGCCAAAGCCCTGCTCTCGGCCATGCGCAAGGGCGAGGAGGGCCTCGAGGTCACCCTCTCCCATCAAGACCTGGCCCACCTGGCCGGCTCCACCCGCGAAACCATTACCAAGGTGCTGGGCGAGCTGGCCATGGACGATGCCATCGAACTGGGCTACCGGCGTATCCTGATCCTCAAGCCCGACACCCTCAGGCGGATGTCGCTGTAGCAAAAAAACGCTGGGACGGCCCGGCCACATCTGGCTTGGAACCTCGAGGCAAGCGCAAATTCTGGATTCCAAGGCATCTTTGGGTTATGCCAAAGCCACCTGCACCCACCTGGGCCGCAATGCCGCCACAAGTTACGCTACGACGAACCCCCAGGCGATAGAATCCCCTAGCCATGCCCGACCCCCTGCACCCGTTTCTGCCTTATGACCTACAAAGCCTGCCGGATTTGCTGCGCACGGCCCGGGATGCGCCGCGCGAGGCCCTGCGGGCAGGGCTGGTGGCCTACCTCCAGCGGCTGGGCGCCCCCAAAGCCAGCCTCGAGGCCGCCGAGCAACTGGCGCACCCCAACAGCCGGGTGGTGGTCAGCGGGCAGCAGGCCGGGCTGCTGACCGGGCCGGCCTACACCTTTTACAAGGCCCATGCCGCGCTCAAGCTGGCCAGGGCATACACTTCCCTGGAACAACCGGTGGTGCCGGTCTTCTGGGTGGCTTCGCAAGACCACGACACCGACGAAATCCGCAGCGTGGAACTGCTGGACTTCGAAGAACGCATACACCGCCTGGAGCTCCCCCTTCCCCCAGCGCACCCTGCCGGGCGCATTCCCTTTGCCCCTTATTTTGCCCAGGTCTGCAACCTGCTGCGCTCCTTTAACGGGTATCCCGAGGTGCGCGAGCGCATCTGCCGGGCCATGCTGGGCAACTGGAGCTACAGCGAGGTTTTTGCCCGGCTGATGCTGGAATTCCTGGGCCCTTATGGGCTGGTGGTCTTCGACCCCATGGCCAAGGAGCTGGCCCCCCTGTTTGTGCCGGCCCTGGAGCGGGAGATTGCCAATCCCCTGGCTTCCTCCGAGGCCATCAACCGCACGGCCCAGGCCATGAAACAAGCGGGCCTCGAGCCCGCGCTGGGCCGGGGCGAGGCCGCCACCAACCTGTTTTTGGAGGGTTCGGATGGGGTTCGTCGGCTGCTGCGCTTCCGCGAGGGTCGCTTTGACGACGGCCTGGAACGCTACAGCCCCGCCGACCTGCGAGCCCTGCTGGCCCACGACCC
>NZ_JANWVH010000150.1 GCF_025056915.1 Meiothermus sp.
AGCTTCAGCAGGCCGAGGTGATCGGTGAGGTGGTGGTGGAGCCGGGCGCCAGAATCGTGCGCAGCACCGTGCGGGGCCCGGCCTATATCGGGGCTGGCGCCCTCGTTGAGGATGGCTACGTGGGCCCGTACACGGCCATCGGCAAAAACGCCCGGGTGGTTGCCAGCGAGGTGGAGTATTCCATCCTGATGGACGAGGCCCAGGTGCACTCGCTGCCCTACCCCCTGGACAGCAGCATCCTGGGGCAGGGGGTGGTGGTGGATGGTAAGGGGAATACAAGGCGTCACACGCTGCAGCTTGTGTTGGGGGATCGCAGCCGGGTGATGCTGTAACCTTCGGCTGGAGCCTTTATGAGCATTTGTTGACAGAGGCAACCCAGCTTGATTTCTCTAAAATGACCATGTACTATGACCCTAGGCATGAAAGTTTCCAAAAGCTATTTCAAAGCCCATGCTCTGGAGCTTTTGCGCAGGGTAGAGGCTACGGGCGAGCCCCTGATTCTGAGCGACCGGGGCCGGTTGGTGCTGGAAATCCGCCCATACCGGGGTGAGGAGGTGCGAAAGCGCCTTCGAGGTAGCCTGTTGCGCTATGAGCAGCCCAAGGAGCCTACGGATGAGCCCTGGGAGGCTCTGGCTTGAAACGCTACCTGCTCGATACCCACGCCTGGGTCTACTTCCTGGCCGACCCCATTCAGCTTCCCAGGGGGCTGGAGACTTTGCTGGAGGGCGCCCGCGCAGAGCAGGCGCTTTTTGTGTCCGCCATCAGTGCTTGGGAGGTGGCCGTGCTGGCCCGGAAGGGGCGGCTGGCCTTCACCTCAGGGGTGAGGCACTGGCTCGAGGATGCTTTGCGGGTGCCGGGCATCGAAGTGGTGCCGCTGGATGCCTACATCGCGCTGGAGGCCGATGGCCTCCCCCTGCCCCACCCCGATCCCGCAGACCGCTTCATTGTTGCGACGGCCCTTCGATTGGGTGCGGTGCTCGTGTCGCGCGACGAAAAACTGCAGGGGCTTTCGGAGCTGCAAACGCTTTGGAAACCGGGGGCGTAAGCTGGCAAAACGCCACTTTTTGTCAGGGTAGCAGAGGCCTGTCCAAACCCCCTCTACAAACCTTATCCAGAATCATCCGGTAGCCCGCCCTGCGGGTAGGGTCAGGGTCAAGCCAGATTCGCAAACGGGCCTCGAGCCAGACCGCTTTTTGGTGCAGGCCGTGCAGCGCGGGGTAGTAGTCGCGGCTGAACAGCAGCCCCCCCCGGTAGCCCTCGGCCAGGAAGCGGGGGTCTTGGGGGGTGGAGCTGCCCCCCAGGTGCAGCACCCGACGGGGCACCAGCAACACCTGCCAGCCCTTGCGGCGGGCCCGGGTGCACCACTCGAGGTCTTCGTTGTAGAAGAAAAACCGCTCATCCATGCCGCCGATTTCCTCTAGAGCCCCCTTGCGGGTCATGATGAGGGCCCCCGAAACCCAGCGCACTGCTCTTGGTTTGCGCAGATTCCAGTAGTTGGGCGCATACAGCGGCCCATGCGACTGTAGCCGGCCTGCCGGGGTCTGTAGCGCGGGCCCGGCCAGCGCTGCCCCCGGATGCGCCTGCAGGGCCTGTTGGAGCACCTCCAGGTCGCCCGCATTCAGGTACACATCGCTGTTCATCTCGACCACATAAGGGCGGGTGGCGGCCTCGAGCCCTCGGTTGACGGCGAAGGCATAACCCCGGTTGGGAACCCGAAGCAGCCGCACGTTGGGATGATTCTGCTCTACCCAGTCTGGGCTGCCATCGGTGGAGGCCGTGTCCACGACCAGTGTTTCGGCTTCGGGGTAGTGCGCTTCAATCCGTTTCAGGCATTCATCCAGAATGCCCAGGGTGTTGTGCGAAATGACGATAATCGAGAAGTCCTTGCTCATGTCGTTCCGGGTGCGACGAGTTACGCCTCCGCTAAAGCTTGTTTTAGGATAAGGGAAGCGATGAGTCTTGACGAGCAAGCCGCAGCGGCCATGCGCTACCAAAACTATCCAGCCCCACCCGAAATTCAAGGGGTGCAGCACCTGCCACTTACAAAGTATCGGGCGCTCGAGGGGGCCTTTATGGAGTACCTCCGGCTTGATGGAGGCCAGGTGGAGGGTTTGGCGGCCCGGTTTGAAGCCCGGCAAATTTCGGTTTCGTGGGCTTCTCCAGGTCGCATCAACGCCTTCCACATTCACCCCAAACGCCCCCAGGACGAGGTCTGGTGCGTGCTGGAGGGTAGTTTGCTGGTCTGGCTGGCAGACCTTCGGGCCGACTCGCCCACCCGGGGCAACCGACGCTCGTTTCTCCTGTCGGGGGAGGCCCCGGCCCTTTTGTTCATTCCTTCCGGTGTGGCCCACGGCTACCGCGCGGGCCACAAGGGGGCGCTGCTGCTTTATGCCATGAACGACCAGTTCAATCCCGCAGACCCCAACGAGGGCCGCCTGCCCTGGGACTTTTTTGGCGCCGACCTGTGGGCCGAGGACAGGGGCTAACCTTTCAGGAGATTCGAGATGCATTTCAAACGAGTGGTCGTTACCGGGGGGGCTGGGTTCATCGG
>NZ_JANWVH010000151.1 GCF_025056915.1 Meiothermus sp.
CAAGGCAAACGGGGGCTTTGTGGGATTTACTTGCAGTAGAAGAAGGGTTCCCGAAAAAAACCCTTGCAAAATTGACACCAGAAGATCCTCCATTTGCCAGCTTTTCCAGACAAGTTCACGCTGAAAATCTGGAAGCTGATAGTCCCCCCTTGATAGAGCAGGGATCATGTCGGAGAGCTTAATACTGGCCATTTGGTACTGTCCTCCTTTCTAGAAAATATACTTTGCAGGCCAGGTGCCTGGCAACGGCCCTGGGTTTCCGCCCTGGTTCTGCACGGCCTGCAACGCCTCGCAGACTTGCACAGCCAGCCGCAAGGCGCCCTTGCTGGGCTTCTTGTTTTGAACCCCGCTGACCTCGTAAACCCGCCAGAGCTGGTCTCTGCCCAGGCGCATCCAGGCCAGGTAGCACCGGCCCCTCACCTTTAGCAGGAACATGCGCCCATTCCCGTTCAGGGCCTGCACGAAAAAGAGCAATGCGCTCCGGGGGTTGGCCAGGCACAGGCCCATCTGCCAGCCCAGCCGGCGTGTCTCTTCCAGGCTCAGGATTTCCTGCACCCCAGGGGGTGGGCTAGAGAGCAACCGGGGGGCTTGCAAGGGGCGGAACAGGGCAGAAAGGGTGGGTTTTCCCTGGAGCATGCCCATCACAGCCTGGGGGTTCTGGGCGGCCATTTCCAGCATGTAGGCCAGCGGCGCGCTCAGGTTGTAGGCCAGACGCTCGCGCAGCATCGCCCGCACCAATCCTTCGACCACAGGCTCTAATTCGGGCGTGAGGGGCCTCTGCTCGAAAAAATCCATCAGGGGCTCGATCCAGATATGAATGCAAAAACTTCCGCTGCCGCCCAAGCGGCACAGCAGGCGAAGGGCTTTTACAAACAAGGCCATCCGGGCAGAATTGCCCCGCTCGCTCCGAACCCATTCCAACAGCCCAGGTTCCTGAAACACCTGCTTAATCTCGTTGGGTCTGAGCCCCAGGTTCAGGCAGTCCTGGTAGAGCGATCGAATGAAGGCGTGGTATTCCGTCCAGTTGGAAATGTTTTCAATGAAGGCCGAAAGCAGCACGGCAATGTGTTTTTTCTCCTCGTAATGAAAGCGGTGGGGATCCAGCTTCAGCAGGCCGAAATCTCGGGCTACGGGTTCCTCTTGGTCAAGCATGGAAGGCACCTCCATCGGTGGTTTGCCTGGTTTTGTGCCGCTTCCGGCTACCGGCTCGAACCCGGACGGATGCCCTTGATGCGGCCTCGAGCGTCGTAGTGGTAGATAAGCCGCCCCCGGCGCACCACCACGGTATCCGAGGTCCACTGGAGCAGCTCGTCCTGGCTGCCGATGCCAATGGTGCCGATGATGCGACCCCGCACATCAAACACATCCAGCACGTTTCCCCTTCTGCGAACCGAACCTATTTCCATGTTCACCTCCTCCCAGAGCGGCTGCCGGGCCTCCTCTGGGGTTGCCCGCAGGATATGAAAGAAGAGCCAAAATTTCGCCCTAATTTCGCGGAAAAACTGCCTTTTGCGCCGAGCAGGAAGGCATTTTTTTCACACCAGGCCCCGCCAACCAGCGGTTGTCTGAGGGTGAACCGGGCACGAGTGGGCATAGAATAGGTGCGAGCATGGACGAGCCGCGTTTCCTCGAGCTCCTGGCACCAGCCGTTCTGCACCTGGAAACCCACCACCGCGCCGACCTGCGGGCCCGCGTTGAGCGCTACCTGCCCGACCTGATGGCCGCTCTGCATGCGGTCTACCAGGAGGCCCCCCAGGTGGCCGAGCGGGTGGCCTTTGTGATTGGGAAAAACCTGGCCGAGCGCCCGCCGGACTTGCAGGCCCTGGACCTGCGGCGCATTCACACCCCGGACTGGTTCCAAAAACCCGAGATGTGCGGCTACATCGCCTACACCGAGCGCTTCGCGGGGAACCTGCGGGGGGTGGCCGAGCGCATTCCCTACCTGAAGGAGCTGGGCATCCGCTACCTGCACCTGATGCCCCTCTTGCTCCCCCGCGAGGGCGAAAACGACGGGGGCTACGCGGTGGCCGACTACCGGCAGGTGCGCCCTGACCTGGGGACCATGGACGACCTCGAGGCCCTCTGCACCCGGCTCCGCCAGGAGGGCATCAGCCTCTGTTTGGATTTGGTGCTCAACCACGTGGCCCGCGAGCACCCCTGGGCCCTGGCCGCCCGAAGGGGCGACCCCCGCTACCGCGCCTACTTCTACATCTACCCCGACCGCACCCTACCCGACGCTTTCGAGCGCACCCTGCCCGAGGTCTTCCCCGACTTCGCCCCCGGCAACTTCACCTGGGACGACGAACTGGGGGGCTGGGTCTGGACCACCTTCAACCGCTGGCAGTGGGACGTGAACTGGAGCAACCCCGAGGTGTTTCTGGAGTACCTCGACCTGATTTTGTGGCTGGCCAACAAGGGGGTGGAGGTCTTCCGACTCGACGCCATCGCCTTCACCTGGAAGCGCCTGGGTACGAACTGCCAGAACCAGCCCGAGGTGCACGCCCTCACCCAGGCCCTCAGGGCGGCGGTGCGCAT
>NZ_JANWVH010000152.1 GCF_025056915.1 Meiothermus sp.
ACCGGGCCAAGCGGCAGTTCATGAACTACGCTTTCTTCAAGCTAGACCCGGCCTTTCGCCGGCAGAGCCGAGAGTTTGTTGAGGCGGCCAAGGCTGAATTTGCCGAGGTTTGCGAGCGCTGGGCAGGGCGCGGAGAGGGCTTTATCCTGCGGACCTACAGCCTGGTGGGGTTGCGGGCCGATGTGGACTTCATGCTCTGGCGTATCAGCTTCCATGTGCCCGATTTTCAGGCCATGCAGCGTGAGCTGAACCGCACCGCCCTGGCCGGCTACCTGAACCAGCCCTACTCATTCCTTTCCATGCAGAAGCGCTCCATCTACGTGGACCGCTTCAACCCCGAGGGGGAAGGGGTGCAGCTTTTGCCAGGACAGGGTCAGTACCTGTTCGTCTACCCCTTCATCAAGACCCGGCCTTGTACGACCTCTCCCCGCAGGCCCGGCAGGGCATGATGGACGAACACATCTATGTTTCGGCCCCCTTTACCGGTGTGACCCTTAACACCTCGTATTCGTACGGCATCGACGACCAGGAGTTTGTGGTGGCCTTCGACTCCAACTACCCCCAGGAGTTTTTGGATCTGGTTCAACGCCTGCGTTTCACCGAGGCCAGCCAGTACACCCTACGCGATACCCCGATGTTTACCTGTGTCAAAAAAGACATCCGCGAGGTGCTGACGGATCTGGCCTAAGGCCCCTTGAGGTTTGCGATGAATGTACTGTTGATGGCCTACGGCACCCCCTACCGACGTGAGGAAATCGAGCCCTACTACACCGACATCCGCCGGGGGCGGCCCCCCAGCCCGGAGCTTTTGGCCGAGCTCGAGGAGCGCTACCATTTGATCGGGCGCAGCCCCTTAAGCGAAATCACCTACGCGCAGGCTATTCGCCTCGAGGCCGCCCTGAACGCCAGCCTGCCGCTTTACCCCACCCCCTTGACTGCTTCTCCCGGTCCCCGGGTACGAGGCCCTGCCCGCGTCTACCACGGCACCAAGCACTGGCACCCTTTCATTGCCGAGGCGGTGCGGGCCATGGCCGAAGATGGGGTCAAGCAGGCCGTAGGCATTGTGGCAGCCCCCCACTTCTCGGCTCGCAGCATCGCCGAGTACCGCCAAAAGGTGGAAGAAACCCTGGAAGAGCTGGGCCATCCCCTGGCGTTTCGCTTGGTCGAAGAGTATTACGACCACCCCGGCTATATCCAGGCCCTGGCCAACCGCGTATTGGAACAGCTCTGGCGGTTGCGGGAGCCAGGGCAGGCGCTCTTTTTGTTTACGGCTCACTCCATCCCGGAAAAAGCTGCCCAGGACGGACGCTATCAGACCCAGGTGCGTACCACCGCCGAGCTGGTGGCGCGGGAACTGGGCCTGGCGCACTGGGACACCGCCTGGCAGTCGGCGGGTCGCACCCCGGAGCCCTGGATTGGGCCCGATGTAAACGAAAGGCTGGAGGAGGCCAGCCAAGCAGGCTTTGCCGAAGTGGTGGTGACCGCAGTGGGTTTTCCTTCGGATCACCTCGAGGTCTTCTACGATCTCGACTACGAGGCGCAAAACACCGCGGCCCGGCTTGGGTTGCGCCTGCTGCGTACCCGCAGCCTGAATGCCGACCCCGACTATATCGAGGTGTTGCGTGACCTGGTGCTGCGGGAGTGGGCAGGCTTTGCCCAGAAAGGGGACTAGTGGCGCACCTGGTGGTAATTGGAGGGGGAGCCGCAGGCCTTTCTGCAGCCTATCACGCCCGGCAGGCGGCGCCCGACCTGCAAATTACGCTGCTCGAGGCTGAAAATCGCCTGGGGGGCAAAATCCTTACCGTAGCCGAGCAGGGCTTCGTACTGGAGGGCGGCCCCGACGCGGTGGTGCGCTATAAGCCTTGGGCTCTGGAATTGATGTGCGAGCTGGGTTTGGAGGCCGAAATAGTGAGCACCACACCTGCCAGACCTGCAGCACTCATCCACAGTGGCGGGCGAGCGCTGCCGATTCCCGCTGGCTTGCAAATGGTGGTGCCGGGCGATCTGCGGGCGTTGGCACAAAGCCCCCTGCTGAGTCCCCTGGGCAAGGCTCGAGCCCTCCTCGACTTGTTCATTCCCAAAAGACCTCAGGGCGATGAGGCTTTTGGTGCTTTCATCGAGCGCAGGCTGGGGCGGCAGGTCTGGGAACGGCTGGTAGCCCCACTCACGGGCGGCATTTACGGGGGTGACCCCTACGAACTCTCGACCCAGGCAGCTTTCCCGCAACTTGTGGCCCTTGAGCAGCAGCACGGAAGTCTGATCCGGGGGGCCATCGCCCAGCGCAAGGCTCGGGGTAACCGCGAAGCCGGACAGTTGTTCGCCTCGCTTGAGGGGGGCTTGGGCCGCCTGGTACAGGCCTTGGAGGCCCGCCTAATTGCAGTAGACATCCGTCTGGGCACTCAGGTGAGGGGAATCGAGCGCTCTAAAGGCTGGCTGATTCATACCTCTGCAGAGTGGATACAGGCCGATGCCATCGTACTGGCCACCCCCGCGGGGGTTTCG
>NZ_JANWVH010000153.1 GCF_025056915.1 Meiothermus sp.
TCATGACTGGGGCTAAGTCGTAACAAGGTAACTGTACCGGAAGGTGCGGTTGGATCACCTCCTTTCTAAGGAGCTCTAGCGCCTTAAGTGGCGCCAATCTGGCGGCCATCGTAGCCGAACCAGACTTCGCGCAAGCGAAGACTCGCCTGACCTGCGCCAAGATTCGGCCCGCCCCGCAAGGGGCGGGTTTTTTTATCGTGCCCTTCCCAGACCGGGTTGTCCACGAAAACGAGAATGCGTCTGGGCCCGGGCGCATGCTATCCGCCTAAGCGTGAACTGGGGCGACAGGGAGTTTTTTTATGCGGGATGAGGACGCCTTCCTCCACCGGTCTGAGGTATGCTGCTGTGGATGACCCTCGACCCCGTCGAGCTGGAGCTGCGCCAGGATCCCCTGCAATTTTTCATCCACCTCTCCCGCACCAGCCCCGACCTCACCACCTTCCGCTTTGCCTCGGGCAAGGAAGTCGTCTTTCTGAACCACCCCGATCTGATCCGCGAGGTGCTCGTTGAGCGGGCCGAGGAGTTTCATAAGTCCGACCTGACCCGCGCCTTTGCCGGGGGCATGGGCAACGGCATTCTGCTCTCCGAGGGCGAGTTCTGGAAGCAGCAGAGCCGCCTGATGCGCCCGGCCTTCCACTACAAGCGCCTCCAGGGCTACGCCGAGGTGATGCGCCGGTTTACGCTGGAGATGCTCTCGCACTGGCAAAACAGCGAGATTCGGCACCTTGACGAGGACATGAACGCCCTCACCCTGCGGGTGGTGGCCAAGTGCATGTTCGATGTGGAGGCCGGCGAAGACCGCGAGATTATGCACCAGGCCATCATGCTGGGGCAGAAGGTGGTGGGGCAGATGGTCTACGGCTGGCTCAACCTGCCCGACTGGCACCCCGCCATGAACCGCGACGGCATCCGGGTGGTGCGAGCTTTGAACGAGATGGTGAGCCGGCACATCGCCTTCCGGCGGGCGCGCGGCGACCTCGGCGACGACCTGCTCTCCATGCTGCTTCAGGCCCAGAGCCAGCCCGAGGTGGAGCTTTCCGACCGGCAGCTGCGCGACGAGGTGCTTACGGTGATTACAGCGGGCCTCGAGACCACCGCCAACGCCTTGATCTGGACCTGGTACCTGCTCGAGCAGCACCCGGAGGTCAGGGCCAAACTAAAGGCCGAGGTGGACAGCCTGGGCAAGCTGCCCGATTTCGACGACGTGCAACATCTCCCCTACCTCGACCAGGTTTTCAAGGAAAGCCTGCGGCTTTACCCTCCGGTCTGGATTATCGGGCGCGAGAATGTGGAGGCGCTCGAGCTTGGGGGCCTGAAACTGGCCCCAAAGACCCAGCTGGTGATGAGCCAGTGGGCCACCCAGCGCGACCCCCGCTTCTTCGAGGAGCCTGACCGCTTCCGGCCCGAGCGCTGGACACCGGAGTTTGAGAAAAGCCTACCCAGAGGAGCTTACTTTCCCTTCAGCCTGGGGCCCCGGGTTTGCACGGGCCAGGGCTTTGCCACTGTGGAGTACAAGATGATCGTGACCACGGTGTTGCAAAGGTTTGAGCTCGAGCTCACCCGCCCCGCCCCCATCCGCCCCGAGCCCAACTTCACCCTCTGCACCCACGGAGGGCTGCCCATGCGGGTGCGCGCTCGAAGGTAAATGCGCTCAGGGGCGTTTGGGGCCAACGTTGCTGCAATCAGGTCGCCAGGGCAAGGACGCAGCAAGCAGTACAGGGCAGGGGCCTGCATTTACCGCGCCCTTCGCAGGCCTGGCCGCCCAGGACAAAGTTTGCTTGAGGTCGAGCGGCTCAAAACATGTGAAGAGGGCTCTGGCCATAGGTTGTCGCCCGGCTGGGTCTTTTGGTATGGTTTCTCTGAACCCAATCTGAGGAGGCATCATGAAAGCACTGCATGGCATTTTTCTTTTGCTGGCCCTGATGGCCCCTGCCAGCCTGCCCCTGGCCTGGGCCCAGGGCCCAACCGCCCCCCGGGTCATCAACGTCAACACCGCGACCCAGGCCGAGCTCGAGGCCCTCCCCGGCATCGGCCCCAAAATTGCCCGTGAAATAATCCGCAACCGCCCCTACCGCGATGCCAAAGAACTCCAGGCCAGGGTCAAGGGGATTGGCCCCAAAACCTGGGAGGAAATCAAGCGCTACGTGCGCTTTCGCTAGCCCCCTGGCTACATCTCCGGCGTGACCTGCTCGGGGTGGGGTTTGCCGCTTCTGAGCTGGCTGATCAGGGTTGCAGCCATAATCAGGGCTGCCCCCAGCATTCCCTGCCAGCCCAGCCGCTCGCCCAGCAGCACATAGGCAAAAGCGGCGGCGTAGACCGGCTCGAGGGTAAAAATCACCGCCGCCTGGGGTGCGGGCACCAGACGCTGACCCAAAGCCTGCAGCCAGATGCACAGCGCCGAGGCCACCAGGCCCAGGTACAAAAGCGAAAAGAAAGGGAAGCCCCCGGCGTTCCAGCTCGGCCCCTCCCAGAGC
>NZ_JANWVH010000154.1 GCF_025056915.1 Meiothermus sp.
TAATTGTGGGGGTCAGCTGGGCAAATTTCCAGGAAGAGCGTTGGAGGATTGACGAGCGCGCCATCCGCGAGCAGCTCGGTCGCATGGGCGCGACCTACATCAGCGCTGATGCCCAGAGCTCTTCGGAAAAGCAGCTCAACGACATAGACACCCTAATCGCGCGGGGGGCCAAGGCCCTGATCATTCTATCTTGGGATAAAGACGCCATTCTGCCGGCTATCGAGAAAGCCAAGACAGCAGGTATCCCAGTCATCGCCTACGACCGCCTGATTGAAAACGACTACGCCTTCTACATCACCTTCGACAACGTGGAGGTGGGCCGTTTGCAGGCCCGCGAGGTGTTCAAGGTTCGCCCCAAGGGCAACTACGCCTTCATTCTGGGGTCCAACACCGATCCCAATGCCGACTTCCTGCACAAAGGGCAGCTCGAGGTGCTCGACGCGGCCATCAAGCGGGGAGATATCAAGGTGGTGGGTAAGCAGTACACCGAAGGCTGGAAGCCCGAGGTGGCCCAGCGCAACATGGAGCAAATTCTCACCGCCAACGGCAACAAAGTAGACGCGGTGGTGGCCTCCAACGACGGCACCGCCGGGGGCGTGGTGGCCGCGCTGGCCGCGGTGGGGCTGGCCGGAAAGGTTCCGGTTTCGGGTCAGGACGGCGACCAGGCCGCCCTCAACCGGGTGGCGCGGGGCCTTCAGACTGTGAGCGTGTGGAAAGACGCCCGCGAGCTAGGCCGCCGCGCTGCCGAGATTGCGGTGTTGCTGGCCCGCGGCACCGCTATGGACAAAATCCCGGGCCGCACCGTCTTCGCCGATGGGCCTAAGAAGGTGCGCATGAATGCGGTGCTGCTCAAGCCCATTCCCATCACCAAAGACAACCTGGATGTGGTGTTGAAAGCGGGCTGGATTAGCAAACAGGCCCTCTGCCAGGGGGTAAGTGGAGCCTCTGCGCCGGCTGCTTGCCGTTAGGCGTGCAAAGGCTTGCACACAGGGTGGGCCACGCCCACCCTTTTTATGGCCCCCTCGGGCCAACATACCCTACCCTCGCCCGGCCCCCGCAGCCTGGCCGGGGCCTGGGCCTCCGCGGTCTCGATTCCCGGCGGGCAACCTTTGACCGGATTCCCGGTATAATCCCAGGCAAACTAACAAAAAGAGGTGGAGGACTAGCGCATGCAGATGCAAAGCGTTTCTAAGGCCCGCACCAGCCTGGTGGGCAGTCTAGGGGTGGATGCCCGCATCCTGACCATGCTGGTGGTGCTGGCTGTGGTCTGGGTGGTTTTTCAACTTCTGACCCTGAATCAGCCCGGGCAGTTCCTGAGTCCGCAGAATCTTTGGAATCTGTCGGTTCAGACAGCCGTGGTGGGCATCATGGTAGGGGGTATGGTGCTGGTCATCGTAACCCGCCAGATTGACCTCTCGGTGGGCTCGGTGCTGGGCTTTACCGGCATGATGATGGCCCTGATCCAGACCGTGCCTCCTTTGGGTTGGGGCGGTCACTGGTTGCTGGCCTTGCTGGCAGGGCTGTTGCTGGGGGCATTCATCGGGGCTTTCCAGGGCTACTGGGTGGCCTACTGGGGGGTGCCGGCCTTTGTGGTCACGCTGGCGGGGCTGCTCATCTTTCGCAACGCCACCTTCATTGTGGCCAGCGGTCGTACCATCGGCCCCCTCGACGACAACTTCAAGGTGCTGGGGGGTGGGCTCAACGGCTCCATCGGAGAGTTCTGGACCTGGGTGGTGGGGCTTTTGGTGATGGTCTACATCGTCTATCAAGCCCTGACCAACCGCAGCCGCCGGCTCAAGAATGGCCTTCCGGTGCGGCCTCTCTGGGCTGAAGTTGTGGTGAACGGCTTCCTTGTGCTGATGGTGCTGGCCTTTGTGCTGGTGATGAATGCCTTTCCCTACCCCGGCACCAGCACCCCTCGAGGCATGCCGGTGCCGGTGCTGATTACCCTGGCGGTGCTCTTCGCGCTCAACTGGGTGGCCCTCAACACCCGCTTCGGTCGGTATGTGTTCGCCATCGGCGGCAACCCCGAGGCGGCTTTGCTGGCCGGAATCAACGTCAAGCGTATGCTGGTGGCGGTTTTTGCCCTGATGGGGGGTCTGGCCGCGCTGGCCGGGGCGGTGCAGGCCGCACGGCTCAACTTTGTGACCAACAGCATGGGGAACCTGCTCGAGCTCGACGTAATCGCCGCGGCAGTGATTGGCGGCACTGCCCTGGCTGGTGGGAGCGGCTCCATTGTGGGAGCCGCACTGGGGGCACTCCTGATGTCTTCGCTGCGCAGCGGAATGGTGCTGATGGGTCTGCCAACCGAATGGCAAAACGTGGTGCTGGGGTTGGTGCT
>NZ_JANWVH010000155.1 GCF_025056915.1 Meiothermus sp.
CGGCGAACGGTATAAGCAAACATGGTCAAGCCCAGAGGGTCGAGGGCCTAGAGCATAAAACGCCCCGGACACTCGACCCTCGGCGCAAGCGAAGGCGGGCTACTGCCGCACCCACACCTCCGCCACACTAATGGCAGGGGTCAGGAAGCCGTCCGGCCAGTTCTGGATGCGGGCCCGGTAAGCCCCCAGGGCGGGCAGGGTCATGGTCCAGACCCCGGCTGCATCCTCGGCCAGCAGCCGCTGGGCGGCGGCCAGGGCCTCACAGGCCTTGGTCTGATTGGGCGCACGCAGGTACTGGGTGAAGAGCTGCTGGAAGCGCGGGCTGTTGTAGCGCCAGTAGTAGCGGGGGTTGGCGTAGTTGCCGATGTCGTTGGCCTCGACGTGCCCGATGATGGTCATGGCGTAGTCGGCCTGGCTGAAGACCCGTTGAATCCAGGTGTTGAAGTCGGTGACCTGGATGGTCACCTGCAAGGGCCCCAGCTTGTTGAGCTGGGCCACCAGGGCCTCGCCGATGCGACGCTCGTAGGGGAACTCGGCGGCCAGGTTGAAGGTGAAGCGCAGGGGGTTCTGGTTGGTGAAGCCAGCCTCGGCCAACAGGCGGCGGGCCTCGTCGGGGTTGTAGCTATTAAAGTTGGAAAGGTCTATGTAGCAGGCCTCGCCCGGAGAGCGCATGGAGCCAATCTTGGTGCCGTAGCCCAGCATGGCGCCCTGGATAAGCTCGTCTTTGTTGATGGCCAGGGTGATGGCCCGGCGCACCCGCACGTCGTTGAAGGGGGGACGGCTGTTGTTGAAGCCAGCCACCGCTTCAGCAGTCGCAGAACCGGAGAAAACCTTGAAGTTGTTATCCCGTGCGAGCACCACCGCGTTCTCGGGCAGCAGGCTGTAGGCAATCACGTCCAGGTCGCCCGCCCGCAGGCCCGCAAGCTGGGCATCCCCATCCCCCAGGAAGCGGAAGTTGACCCGATCCAGGTAGGGCAGGCCCTGCACATAGTAGTTGGGGTTGCGCTCCAGCCGCACCGCCACCCCCCGCTCCCAGCCCGCAAAGCGGAAGGGCCCGGTGCCAATGGGCTGCACCCGCTGCTCGGCCAGGGGCCGCTGGCGCGGGCCAATCAGCGATTCGGGGCGCGAGAGGATGAAAAGGAAGTCGTTGTTGGGCTGACGCAGGCTGAACACCACCGTGCTGGGGTTGGGGCTCGTGATGTTAGCAATGTCGCGGTAGAGGTCGGGGCGCAGGTGGCCCGAGGCCCGGGTATCGGGGTTTCTGGCCCGGTTGAACTTGGCCAGCACATCCTGGGCGGTAAAGTCGGAGCCATCGTGGAACTTCACCCCTTGGCGCAGGGTGAAGGTGTAGGTCAGCCCCGAGTTGGAAACCACCCAGCGCGAGGCCAGCGAAGGCACAATCTCGCCCTTGGGGTTGCGCTTCACCAGCCCTTGCAGCACGTTGTCGTAGACCACCCGGGAGATATCGGCCCCCGCCACCTGGGTGGGATCCCAGGCTGCGGGTTCGGTCTGGATGGCAATGGTGATGGAACCCCCGCGCTGCTGGGCCAGACCCATGGATAGAGCCAGCAAACCGACGAGCAACCAACGTTTCATCACGTTTCCTCCTTTGTGTGGAAATATCACGATTTATGGTCGCGCCGTGCGGGTGGGCCCTGGTATCGCGGAGCCCCACCAAGGAGTTGGGTTGGGTTTTCTCCACCCGCCCCACCCGAAAAAAGCCATGACGATACGCTTTTTTCGGACTCGCCCGTACCTGCACGATAACACGAAAGGCCTGGCTGGAAAAGAGGTGTTGGGCCTGAAATGGTGCCCTGCAATGGAGCAGCCAGCTTTATCGCGCTCTTCACAGACGTGGCCGCCCACGAAAACGAGAAGGGACCAAGAGACGTGCCGCACCGAGGTGAGGCAGGCGTGTCTGCGTTGCGTCTGGGCAAAGACGCATGTTTTCGAGTTTCCAGGCGGCCACTGTTCTGTCCAGAACCGGGCTTTCTCGAACTCGCATGATATGTGAAGAGCGCTCTAGACCTACAAGCACCTTTCAAGGACAAACAGCCAAGAATGGGGGGTGGGCAGCGGGTCTGCAAAACCG
>NZ_JANWVH010000156.1 GCF_025056915.1 Meiothermus sp.
TGTAGAGATTCCTGAAAACTCTTTCAGTCCTCTATCGCTCGAGGACAGCATTGCTGGGCGATAGTCCTCCAGCAGCGCATTCCAGCCATGCTCCCTTTCAGTCCTCTATCGCTCGAGGACAGCATTGCTGGGGCGACCAAAACGGTAATGCTGTTATTTTGAAGTCTGGTTGTCAAAGTGCATTCGCGTGTTTTAGACGCAACTACATTTTACAACCCACCGTGGTTCGCAAATCGAAATTCACGTTCAAAAGACTCCGGTTTGCGAACCATTTTTTTCGTTTACGAAAGCGGTGCTGATTTCGCCAGGTGGCCGAAGTCTGCAGAAACAGCCAAAGCAGCTCCGTAATTTCGTCGGGCACAGCCTCGCAAATCAAGCAGGTTTTGCCGGGATGCAACGGTTTGCGGCTAGAAGACATCCCCGCAAAAATTTTTGAGCTCGCACTCAAAGCACTTTGCAACCTGGGGGGTGGGGTCTGGGCAACGCTCGGCTTTGATGAAAGCGTTGATGTCTCGGATGGCTTGTAAAGTTTGCTTTCTTAGCTTGGCATCGAACTCTATCACATAGGTCTCGCGGGTACGGGTGCTGTGCCAGTAGCCCCTGGGGCTTTTGGTTGGACGGGTGGCTTCGAGCAGCAGGCCATAGGCGCAAAGCTGCATCCGATGCCCCAGGTCGGGTTCGCGGGTACTGTCCTTGAACTCCACCGGGTAGCTTTCCTCTCCAACTGTTACAACCAGGTCGGACGTGCCCGTCACCTCAAGCGAATCGCTGTGCAAGTGCACATTAAATTCGCGCTGCCCCTGATGCAAACCATAGCGCTGAAGGCTGCGCTGCTTCTCGAGGGCCACCTCCACATCGTGGGCCTCGCGCCCGTACTGCATTCGCAGGGTCTCGCGTCGGTACACCGGGGTGCAGCGCTCGTAGAACACCACCCGGGGGCAGTAGTGATACTGGCGGAGCTCGACCGGGGTGATCATGGGTTCACCTTCGACCAGGCCCCCTCGAACTGGGCTTGCTCGAGCTGGATTACCGTAATGGCTCCGCTGTGGTCACCCAGAATTTTACCCAGACGGAGCTCGAGCTCCTCCCGTGCGGCTTTGGTCAGCCTGCCGCTGTAGGCGCTGAACTGAATCCGATTCAGACCATAGTCCTTGCAGGCGTCGCTGACCCTGGTGCGGATTCGGTCTTCGCCAATGTCGTAGAGCACCAACACTGGCTTGCCTGGTTTGCGGGGATCCTGGATCAGCATGGCTCACCAGCTGGCCACATAGAGGGGGTACTCCCCCTCGTCGCGCAGAAACAGGGCCAGGCTGCGGGCCTGGGCCACCATGATGCTCTTGAGGCGGAAGCGCTTGCCCTTGTGGGTATCCCGGGCCTCCAGTCGGTTCAGCACGGCCTCGGCCAGGCGTTTGCGGGAGGAGGGTTCCAGCTTCCCATCCTTGAACTCGGGCCGCCAGCCCCGCCCCAATGTGGCGATGACCGCCCGATCCACCACCGCTGCGCGGAATCCTTCCACGAAATCCAGCACCAGGCTGGGTTTGCCGGGGCGGTCGGTGTGCAGAAAGCCCGCGAAGGGCTCGAGGCCCGCCGTAGAAAGTGCGCCCGCCGCCTGGGCATACAGAATCCCGTAGCCGTAGTTGAGGCAGGCGTTCACCGGATCGGTTGCACCCCGGCCCAGACGGCCAGGAAAGCCCAGGTCGGGCGGCAGCAGGGCTGCCACAGCCCCCCAGTACACCACCCCGCCGCGCCCCTCGATACTCAGCAGGAAGTCCCGGGCGGCGTCCACGTGGGGCGCCTGCAAGGTGTCGAGTTCGGCCTCGAGGGCTTGCAGCAATGGAAGGGCTTCTTCGATGGCGGCATAGGCGGCGGGGTCTGCCTCGCGGCGGTACTTGCCGAACAAGAGATTGAACTGTAGTGAAAAGTAGTGAAAAAAGGGCATAAACTTAGGCTGAAAGGCTAGAATGCTCGGTCAAT
>NZ_JANWVH010000157.1 GCF_025056915.1 Meiothermus sp.
CCACCACCCGCTTGGGGGTGCCCACCACACAGGTGGTGCCTAGGGCATGCTGAACCAATCGCCCTGCGCAGGGCTGGGCCTGAGCCAGAGCCAGCGAGGCCAAAACCATCCAAACCAATCCGAAAACTCGTTTCATACGCTTCCTCTCTAACCCTCGGTTTCAGGCGCCGAGTCGCCGGTGAGTTCAAAGACGGGATCGCCCACCAAACTGAGGGCAACCCCCTGCGTCTGGGTGGGCTCGAGCGCCCCCCAGAGGGCGTAGCGGCTGCGCAGGATGAGGCCCTGCAACCCTTCCTGCTCTGCCCCTTGCAGATAGAGAAAGTGCTTGCCAATGGCAAAGACCGCCCGGCGGCGCCCTTCGTATGCCTCGAAGGCAAGGGGCGGCCCCAGCAGGCGGCGGTGCTGGGCCAGCGCCGCGGGATAGGCCGGGCTACCCACGACCAGGGCGTGCAGGCCGGTCACTCCGTTGGGATGCTGGGTTTGCTCGGGTGCAGGCAGGGGAGTGGGAGGCTCGAGCCACAGCGGCAGTGGTGGCGGGCACAAGACCATTTGAGGTAAGAGCCTCGTCCCTACCACCTTGTAGGGAATGTCCCGTTGCTCGAGCTGCGCCAGGAACTGCATAGGGGAGGCAGTAGGGCTCAGGACATAGTCCAGAAGACCTGTCCTTCCCTCATAGAAGCGCCGACGCCGCTTTAGTAGCTCGCCCCCTTCGCCAAGACCGCAAGCCTGGTTCAGCGGAAGATGAGCCAGGGAAAATAGTTCCAGCACCACGCCATCGGCCAGGAAAATCTGGGCCCGGTCCTGCCTGCGCCGAACTACCCAGAAGCCCAGGTGGGCGTAGGCCTCAGCTGCCCGCTCGATGTCGGGAAAGCCCAGCCATACCCTCGATACCATAGTTAGGCATGTTTCCTTTCTGTCCCCGCATCAGAGTTAACTTATCCGACCGATTTACTTGAGATTTGCCCAAAATAAATCTGGGGCTAGGGTTCATTCACCTCAACAAACCCCGCCTGCTCGAAAATAGCCCGATACAAAGCCTGTGCCGCCCGGCCCAGCCGAGGCCCTCCCACGGCGCTCAGACCATCGGCCACAGCAACAACCCTACGGGCTTGGCCCGCTCGAGTCTGTCCTACCCCAGGTAGTTGCAAAAACCCCTCCAGTCCACCAACAGAGGCCAGACCGCTTTGCAGCACGACCACAACGTCGGGGTTAATCTGCCCTAACAGCTCTGGGCTGCTGGGGCGACACTCATCCCAGGTAGCGGCGTTTCTCGCCCCCACAAGCTCTATCAGCCCGGCAGTGTTGGACGAGCGCCCACAGATAAAGACCATACTTGGGCCACGCATATACATAAAAACAGCCCTCAGCACAGTGCTCGAGGGTTTAAGCTGGGCCAGATCACGCTCGAGGGCTGCCACCAAGGCCTCACCCCGCTCTACCTGCCCTACCAGTTTTGCCAACAAACGAATCCGGGCCTTGGTCGGTTCTATCCCTGGTTCGGCGGGAATCTGCACGTATGGAACCCCTCGAGCCTTCAGTTGGGCCGCCAGATCATCGGGCTTGAGCCCTACCTTGCCCACCACCACAGTGGGATTTTGGGCCAGGATGTTATCCACAACGTAGGGGAAGGCCATCAGGCCCACCACCGGCAACTTCTGGGCCTCAGAGGGGTACACCGAGCTGCCATCGCGGGCGACCAGCTTGGGGCCTCCCCCTAAAGCAAAGAGAATCTCTGTGCTGGTCACATCCAGGCTCACAATGCGCTCGGTAGAGGCAACCGCCACCTCCTGACCGGTTGCGTCCATCAGCCGCAAGGTCTGGGCCTGCGCCAAGAGCAGGGCTGTCCACAGCAAAGCCACTAGATGTCGCATACAAACGTCCTCCTCAATCCTCTTCCCAGCGCACCAGGCTCTCCAGGCTGGGGTATTTGCGCGGGGCCAGGGCCCGCTTGG
>NZ_JANWVH010000158.1 GCF_025056915.1 Meiothermus sp.
CGGGGGTGGGCTTGGTCACGGTGTCGGAGCGGAGGTCTACGATGCGCACGGCCCCTATGCTATATGAAGCCCTTCTCCCGGGCAATCCGGGCCGCCTCGATGCGGTTGGCGGCCCCTAGCTTGCCGATGGCCTCGGAGAGGTAGTTGCGCACCGTGCCCTCGGAGAGGCCCAGCGCGGCGGCAATCTCGCTGGTCTGGCCCAGGGCGGCCCGCCGCAACACCGCCCGCTCCCGCTCGGAGAGGGGGTCTACCCTGGCCAGCCGGGCGGCCAGCTCGGCCTTGCGGCTGATGAGGGTCAGGGTGTGGCCCAAAAGATCGTGCAGGTCGCGGGCAATGCGCTCGCGCTCGGCCAAGGCCGCCAGGCGGCGGTTTTCCTCCTGGGCCGCAAGAAGCTGTTCCTGGTAGCAGCGCCGCTCGGCCTCGAGGAGGCCCAGGGTTCCCACCAGCGGCACGAAGGCCAAAGCCGAGACAAAGGCCAAGCCCAGCGGGTTCCAGCCCCGCAGCCCATAGAGGGCCCCACTCAGGAGGACCAGCGCCAAAAGCCCCCCCAGGGCCGCCCAGGTCTGGCGGGGGTGGCCCAGGTAGGCTGCCCCGGCGGCTGCATAGACGAAGAAGACGCTCAGGTAAGGGTTGAACTGGGAGAAGAGTAGCCCCAGCAGGGCCAGGCCCCCCAGGTAGGGCCAGAGCGAGCTTCCCTCGAGCCGGTAGCTTCGCAGGTAGAGCGGCAGAAAAAGCCCCAGCCCCAGCAGGGTGGGCAGCCAGTCCGCCAGGCCAACCCCAGGCGAGGCCAGCAGAGGGATGAAGGCCGGCAGCAGATAGACCAGCCAGAGGTAGCGGACCCAGTGGCGCTCGGCCATGGCTTTATCCTAAATGCTTCCTTCACCCAAAGCGCTGCCCCTCGTCGCGCCGGTAGCCCCACAGGGTCAGCCCGCCGAACACCAGGGTGAAGACGGCCAGCCAGAGGAAGGGCTCCGGACCCCAGCCCTTTCCGCTTACCGAGGCCCAGACCAGCTCGCCCCACTGCCGGGTGGGGGTGAAGGGGGAAACCTGCCGGGCCAGCTCGGGCAGGAACTGCGGAGGCACCCACAGCCCCCCCACAAACGACAGCGGCAGGTACAGCAGGTTGGCCACCGGAACCGCCGCCTTGGGGCTGCACCAGTAACCCACGCACAACCCCAGCAAGGCCAGCGGAACCGCGCCCAGCAGCAAGGCCAGCACCAGGCGCGCCCAGGCTGCCCACTCCAGCCGAACCGGGGTGGACAGGTAAGCCGCCACCACCAGCACCGCGCCGGCCATGGCCGCGAAGAGCAGCCCGGTCAGGACTCGGGCCCCGATGCGGGCCAGCGGGGGCAGGGGCAGGGTGCGCTCGAAGAGGTTGAAGCTGCTGGCCCGCTCGGTGGCGATGCCCACCCCAAACTGAAACATCACCACCCCCAGCACCGCAAACACCAGGTACGAGGCCAGCAGGGTGGGCGCTCGCTGGACATCGGCAATGGGAGCGGCGAAGAACAGGAAGAACATGGCCGGGAACAGCAGCGAGGGAACCCAGTAGGCGGGCAGGCGAATAAGCTCCAGGAAGCTAGCTCTGGTGTGGGCTAAGACCAGTCTCATGCGGCGCTCCTTTGGTCAAGCTCAGGAAGGCTTCCTCAAGGCTCGACGGACGCACCTCGAGCCCGCTGAAGTCCACTTCTTTTCTGACCAGCTCGCGCACCAGCGCGTCGGCATCGGGGGTGTGGAGGGTGAAGGTATCCCCGCTCTGCTCCAGCCGCGTCACCCCCGTCAGGCGCGGCAGCGACGAAGCCCGCAGGCGAAGCTGCTTCAGGCCCACCCGGTTCTT
>NZ_JANWVH010000159.1 GCF_025056915.1 Meiothermus sp.
GGGGAAGGCCAGGCTGATGGCCAGGGTGGCGGTGAGGCCGGGGATGGCCCCAAAGATGGCCCCGTACAGCGAGCCCAGGATGAGGGCCAGCAGGGCTTCTAGGCTCAGAAAGCTCACCCCTGCACCCCCAGAAAGCGCTGGAAGATCAGGTAGACCAACAGGGCCACCCCTCCTCCGGTGAGCAGGGCTCCCCCGGGGCGCACCCCCAGCAAGAGCGCCCCCGCCGCCGCGCAGAGCCCGGCGGTGGGCGAGAGCCCGAGCCGGCCCAGGAGCCAGGGGGCCAGGGCCAGGCCCAGCAGGGCCAGCAGCACCCGCCCCTCACCCCCTTGAAGCCGGGCTGGGGCCCGGCGGCCCTGCCACCAAAGCCCGAGCCCGCTGAGGAGGAGCACCACCCCCAGGATGCTCGGGAAGAGGGCCGGGCCGGGGTAGCCCCCCTCCATCTGGGGCAGGCCCCGGCTCAGGAGGAGGGCCAGCACCCCCAGGACCACCGCCAGGAGGGCCGCCGTCCGCTCCCAGACCCGCATCGTGTCCATGCCGGGCTCCTAGAACCTGAGCTCGAGCTCCTGCACGATCTGCTGCATGGCCCGGGTGCGCTCCTGCAGGAAGGCCAGGCTGGCTTTGCGGTCGAGGTGGTTGATGACCAGGTTGGCGTTGTTCATGAAGCGCACGAACTCAGGGTCTTGCACCGCTTTGGCAAAGGCCTTGTCCAGCACATCCACCACCGAGGGCAGGGTGAACTTGGGCGCGGCGGCCATCAGGAAGGAGGCAAAGGTCCAGTCGATGCCCAGTTCCTTGAGCGTGGGTACCTCGGGGAAGCTGGGGAAGCGCTTGTCGGTCATGAAGGCCAGGAAGCGGGCCTCGCCGGACTTGACCAGGGCGCTGGCCTCGCCGATAGCGGTAAAGGCCACGTTCACCCCCCCGGCAATAAGCTCCTGCAGGGCGGCAGCCGCGCCCTGAGAGGGCACCCAGGGCAGGGCGTTCTCCTTAGCCCCGATGCTCTTGAGGAAGCCCAGCCGGGCGAAGTCGTAGGAACCCCATTTGGCGGTGCCGGAGGCCTTGTACTTGCCGGGGTTCTGCTTGATGTCGGCAATCAGCTCCTGTACCGTGCGCCAGGGGGCGTCCTTGCGGACCACGATGGCCACCGGGTTCAGCACCAGAAGTGAGATAGGGGTGAACTGCTCGGCGTCAATCTTGGTCTGGGCCACCCAGGGGGGCAGAATGACCTCCAGGGTGATGATGCCGATGGTGTAGCCGTCCGGCCGCCCCTGGGCGATGGCCCCGTGGCCCACCGCGCCACCCCCGCCGGTGCGGTTGACCACCTGGAAAGGGGCGCCGAGCTGCTTTTCCAGGATAGGGGCCAGCGCCCGGGCGGTGAGGTCGGTGGAGCCGCCCGCCGACCAGGGGACGATCAAGGTCACCGGGCGTACTGGGTAGCGCTGGGCCAGCCCCAGCCCACCTAAAGCCAACACCACAGCTAACGCGAACATCCAACGCTTCATGGGTTCCTCCCTTTTTGACCTTCGGCTTACCGCAGGTTTGGGTTATGGTTTGTAACCGAAGTGGGGCCACTATAACCGAGGTGTCAATA
Organism: Meiothermus sp.; assembly: GCF_025056915.1. Taxonomy (GTDB): domain Bacteria; phylum Deinococcota; class Deinococci; order Deinococcales; family Thermaceae; genus Meiothermus. The sequence continues at coordinate 1,589 of NZ_JANWVH010000159.1, forward strand.
AAATGCAACTGGCATCTCAGTGAGGTTTGAGTTAGACTCTTCCTGAGGCCCGTTCATGACCCTGCACCCTGAACTGGACACCCTTCCCTTGCGCGAACAAGCTTACTGGCGCATCAAGCAGCTCATCCTGGACGAGGAGGTCCCGCCCAATAGCTTCCTCTCTGAGCGGGGTTTGGCTGAGCG
>NZ_JANWVH010000015.1 GCF_025056915.1 Meiothermus sp.
TTTTCGAGTTTCCAGGCCGCCACTGTTCTGTCCAGGACAAAGCTTTCTTATAGTCGAATGGCTCTAAATATGTGAAGGGCGCTCTAGTTTTGGACCTTTGGCTGCAACTCAGTGACCTCGGGCCCCAGGTTCAGTTTCTCGATGTACTCGAGGTAATCGGCCTCGCTCAAGGGGTACTTGCCCGCCGCGGCCACGATAAAGGCTTCCATCACGTTGGTTCCGAAGCTGCGGCCCTCCAGGCGCGGGGTGGTGGTGATGAGCTTGGCCACGCCCCTATCGCGCATGAACTCGAGGTCCTCGGGGGTGGTGGTGTTGGTCAGGATCAACTTGCCCTGCATATTCTCCGGCATGAAGCGGCGCATGAAGTGCCAGTCGCCCGCGATCACATCGGCCCACTCAAAATAGCGCTGGCGCCAGTCCTTGACCTGTTTTTCCTGTTTTTCGCCGGTCGGGTAGAGCCACTCGAAGGGCAGTTGGGTGATGAGGGGGAGCAGCAAATAGGCGATTTTTTGCAGCAACGACAGGCGGTAAAGGGGAATGGGCAGCCCCAGTCCAAATATAAAGTCGCCGTAGAGCACCCTGGCCCCGGCCTGATCGAGGGCTTCGGCCAACCCAAAGCGATCTACCGCACTGGGAACCAGCACTTTTTTGTCTTTCCAGCCAATCTCGTGCTCGAGCTGCCGCACGGCGTTGCGCTCGAGGGTATGCTTCAGCCCCGACCCGTCCAGCATGGGGGTTTTGCGGGCTGCATCGGCCAGGCGCTGCGAGTCGCGGAAGGTGTAGCGGCGCCGTCCGGCGTACACGTACAGGTCGGCCCCCCCAAGCCCGAAGGCATCCACTTTGCCGTCCAGCTCTTTGACCAGTTCAATGGCCTTTTCCCAGCTCCCATCGGTGCCAATGCGCTCGAGCACAAAGGTCTCGCCCAGGCTTGCCACATAGATTTCGGCCTTGGAGTTGCGCTTGGAGGAGCCGATGGAAACGCTCACCACGTGTTTGGGCATGGCTCACAGTCTACTACTGCGCCCAGTGGCGTCCAGAGCCTCGAGCCAACACCCGCCCCATCGCTTTGCCGCCATGAGACCCCTGCGCCAGGCAAGAGTGAACGCCCCCTACGGCCCGGCCATCGCCCGAATCAAACCAATCAGCGCCAGGCCCACGGCCAGACCCCACAAGAACTGGGCGGTTCGCTTGCTGGCCGCTCCCTGCAAGGCCAAAGCCCAGAACAGCAGGCCCAGGAGGGCCGCCCCCAGGGCCAGGGTGAAGAGCATCGCGGGCAGGTTGGCAAAAATGGTCTGAATCATCTAAACCCCCAGCAAGGCTTTGACTTCGGCAGCCACCCGTTCCCTGGTGAAGCCCAGTTTGCTGTACACATCGGCAAAGGGAGCGCTGGCCCCAAACCGGTTCAAACCCACCACCCGGTGGGCGTAGCGCTCCCAGCCCAGGGTTGTGCCGGCCTCGAGGGCCAGGGTGGGCAGGCTTCTGGGTAGAATCCCCTGGCGGTAGGTGTCGGGCTGGGCCTCGAAGGCTTCCCAGCAGGGGAGCGAGACCACCCGCACCGCAATCCCCTCCTCGGCCAGGAGCCTTTGGGCCTCCAGCGCCAGCGACACCTCCGAGCCGGTGGCCACAATGGCCGCTCGAGCCTCGGGCACATTGGCCAGGATGTAGCCCCCACGCTCAACCCCCTGGGGCCGCACCCCCTCCAGCACCGGCAGGGCCTGGCGGGTCAGGATCAGGGCGGTGGGGCCGTCGGTGCGCTCTAAAGCCATCTTCCAGGCCACGGCGGTTTCATTGGCATCGGCAGGCCGGATCACCCACAGGTTGGGGATGGCCCGCAGGCTCATCACGTGTTCGATGGGCTGGTGGGTGGGGCCATCCTCACCGACCCCAATTGAGTCGTGGGTAAAGACAAAAACCGTAGGAACCCCCATGATTGCGGCCATGCGAATGGCCGGTCGCATGTAGTCCGAGAAAACCAAAAAGGTTCCGCCGTAGGGCCGCAGGGCCCGGCTGAGGGCCAGGCCGTTCATAATGGCTCCCATGGCGTGCTCGCGCACCCCGTAGCGAATGTACCGGCCCTCAGGGTTGGCCTGGCTGAAGTCGGTCATGTCCGGGGTGCGGGTGTTGTTGGAGGGGGTCAGGTCGGCAGAGCCGCCCATCAGTTCCGGCAGCACCGGCACCAGTTTCTCCAGCACCTTGCCCGAAGCCGCTCGGGTGGCGAGCTTCTCGCCGGCTGTGAAGCTCGGCAGGTGCACCTCCCAGCCCTGAGGCAGCTGGCGATTCAGCCGGCGTCGGAACTCAGCGGCTTTTTCGGGCTGGGACTCGGCCAGGGCGGTTAGTTTTTCGGCCCATTCGGCCTGGGCCTTTGCGCCCTTTTCAAGCACACGGCGGTAGTCGGCGTAAACCTCCTCGGGAATGACAAACGGCTCGTAGGGCCAGCCCAGGGCCTGCCGGGTTGCAGCCACTTTTTCGGGGCCCATCGCGTCGGAGTGGGCCTTGTGATGGCCTGCCAGGGGCGAGCCAAACCCGATGATCGAGCGCACCGAGATCAGGCTCGGGCGGGGGTCGGCCTGGGCTTCGCGCAGGGCAGATCGGATGGCCTCGAGGTCTTCGCCATGCACCCCCCGCACCACGTGCCAGCCGTAGGCTTCGTAGCGTTTCAGGCGGTCTTCGGTAAAGGCCAGCTCGGTGCTACCGTCAATCGAGATCTCGTTATCGTCGTACAGCACAATCAGCCGGCCCAGCCCCAGATGCCCCGCCAGAGACGATGCTTCGCCGCTCACGCCTTCCATCAAATCGCCATCGGAAGCAATCACATAGGTAAAATGCTCGGCAATTTCGCCAAACTCGGCCACCAGCTTGCGCTCGGCAATAGCCATACCGACTGCGGTTGAGATGCCCTGGCCCAGTGGCCCTGTCGTCACCTCAACGCCGGGCGTGTGGCCGTACTCGGGATGCCCTGGGGTTTTGGAGTCCCACTGGCGAAAGCGCCGGAGCTCCTCCATGGGCAGGTCGTAGCCCGTCAAGTGAAGCAGCGCGTAGAGCAACATCGAGCCATGGCCTGCCGAAAGCACAAAGCGGTCCCTGGCGGGCCACTGGGGGTCTTTGGGGTTGTGTTTCAGGAACTCTGTCCAGAGCACGTAAGCCGCCGGAGCCATGCCCATGGGCATACCTGGGTGGCCGGACCTGGCCTGCTCGACGGCGTCCAGGGCCAGGATTCGAAGAGCATCAATCGAGGCTTTGGCAGTGGGAGGGGTCTGGGTCATACTCCGCAATCATAATGCCTGAAGAGGACAGTACACCCCAAATTCATCCAAGCTGTGGGTAGGCTACGCAAATCTTCTGCCAGAAGGGCGTTGCTCGATCCCGCATGAAAGCGAAACCCTGTGTGCCGGGGCGCTCGAACCAAGGCCTTTCGATGACTATTTTCTGTTTCGGGACGTTTTTCCTTAGGACATATGTACTCTCACCACCTTCTTAGACTCCCTCCAAGGGGGAAACCGCTATGGAAGAAAAAGAACAACGACCCATAGGTGCACTCGTGGTGGTTGGGGTGGTGACGGTGTTCATCCTGACCTTTTGGTTTTTCCACTTCTTCATGCATCTGGCAAGGGGTTAAAACATGGAACACAACGAGCACATCCTGGAGCGCTATGAGCGGGCCTGGATTTTTTTCGGCCTGGCTATGATTACGGTCTTCATCATCCTGATTGGGTACATGATGCTAACGATGGGGAATACGAACCCGGTAGGTGCTGGCCGCATCGATGCTACCAAGGTTCGCACCGAGGGGAATTTTGCCAATCCAAGGGTTGAACAAGTGGGCAACGAGTACGTCGCATATGTTCAAGGGTTTTCATTTGGATACCTACCTGCGGAAATGAAGTTCAAAGCAGGCCGGAAAGTTACGTTCTACATTACCTCACCGGATGTCCAGCACGGCTTTCAGGTCGAAAACACCAACATCAACGTTCAAGTGATTCCGGGTGAGATCGCCAAATTGAGCTATACATTTGAGAAGCCTGGTGAATACCGCATCATCTGCAACGAATACTGCGGAATTGGTCACGCCAACATGATCAGCAAGCTAATCGTGGAACCCTAAAAGGAGTCTTTGATGGCAGTCAAAACCTTTCCCATGAACGATGCCTACGTGGGTGCGCCCGAAAAGAAATACACCCTATTTATGCTGATGCTGGGCTTTATCGCCCTGATGGTCGGCACCCTGTTTGGCCCCTTGCAGTCGTTCAACTATGGCGGGCTGGATTTATACCCCTTCCTCAAGCCGGTGTTCCAGAGCTATTACCAGGGTCTGACCCTCCACGGTGTGCTGAACGCCATCATTTTCACCCAGCTGTTTGGCCAGGCCATTATGGTCTACCTGCCCGCTCGAGAGCTGGGTCTGAAGCCCAATATGACCCTGGCCTGGGTCTCGTTCTGGATGGCCCTGATTGGGCTTCTCATAGCTGCCCTCCCCTTGCTGGGGAATGCCGCCAGCGTGCTGTACACTTTTTATCCACCCCTCCAGGCCCACTGGGCTTTTTATGTGGGAGCAGCCATCTTTGTGCTTTCCAGCTACGTCAGCATCTATCTGGCACTTGACATGTGGGCGCGCTGGAAAAAAGCCAACCCAGGCAAGATTACCCCTCTGGCCACCTATATGTCGGTCACCTACTGGCTGATGTGGCTTTTGGCCAGTTTGGGCCTGGTCGTGGAGGCACTGTTCCTGATTGCCTGGTCGCTGGGCCTGGTGGCAGGGGTAGACCCGCTCTTGATGCGTACCCTGTTCTGGTACACCGGCCACCCCATCGTGTATTTCTGGCTATTACCGGCCTATGCCCTGGCCTACACCACCCTGCCCCGGCTGGCCGGCGGCAAGCTTGTCTCCGACCCGCTGTCCCGCCTGGTCTTCCTGTTGTTCTTGCTGTTCTCGGTGCCGGTAGGCTTCCACCACCAGTTCGCCGACCCCGGCATTGCCCCCTACTGGAAAATGATCCATACCATCCTGACCATGATGGTTGCGGTGCCCAGTCTGATAACCGCCTTCACCATTGCCGCATCGCTCGAGGTTGCAGGTCGGGCCAACGGCGGCAAAGGCATCCTGGGCTGGATTACCGCCCTCCCCTGGAACAACCCCACCGTGCTGGCCTTCTTGCTGGGCTTCCTGGCCTTCATCCCCGGGGGCGCGGGCGGGATGGTCAATGCCAGCTTCAACCTCAACCAGAACGTCCACAACACAGTCTGGATTCCCGGTCACTTTCATTTGCAAGTGGGCACCCTGGTCACCATGGCTGCGATGGGCACGGCTTTCTGGCTGATTCCACACCTGACCGGCAAACCGCTGGTAGCCCGCGGCCTGGCCCTGGCCTCGCAGTGGCTGTGGTTCCTGGGCATGTTCATCATGACCTTCGCCCTTCACTGGATGGGCTTCCTGTATGCCGTGCCCCGTCGCTCCCACATCTCGGGTAGCCCGGTGGCCATGGAGGCCTTCCGCGACAGCGCGGCCTGGATGGTCTTGAACATTGTGTCGGGGGTTATCCTGCTCATTGCGGCCATCCTGTTCTTCTACGTCATCTACGCCACCGCCCTGCAAAGCCGCCGTGAGCCCAGCCAGGTGATGGCCGAAGTGCCTTTTAGTGAGGTCATCTCCAAACCGGAAGGCAGCAGCCTGGCCCTGCTGACCGAGCGGGTCTGGTTCTGGTTTGGCATCGCCGTTGTGCTGGTGGTGCTGGCCTACGGCCCGGTGCTCTTCCAGATGTTTACCAATATGAACCCGGTTCCGGGGCAGCGGCTCTGGTGACCTTTCCCCTCGAGATATGCCTCTGGCCCGGCCCAGGGGCATTTCTCGTTTGGCGAAGTCCCGCCCGACCACCGGCCTGATGCATGAAGCTGGCTGTAGATTGAGGGCCATGAAGAAGCTGCCCCGCGAAGTTTATGTTCTGGGCACGGTCAGTCTGTTTACCGATATCGCCTCGGAGATGGTTTATCCGCTCCTACCCTTGTTTCTGACCGGGGTGCTGGGGGCCTCTACAGCGCTGGTTGGCCTGATCGAAGGCATTGCGGAGGCCACAGCCAGCCTGTTCAAGGTCGTCGGAGGGCGCATCTCAGACCGGATGGCGGCCCGCAAGCCGCTGATTTTGTTGGGCTATGGCTTTCCGGCTTTGCTCAGGCCGGTGCTGGCTTTGGCCGTAGCCCCCTGGCAGGTACTGGCCTATCGGTTTCTGGACCGGGTGGGCAAGGGGCTTCGCACCGCCCCCAGGGACGCCCTGATTGCCGAGGTGGCCAGCCAGGACAGCTACGGACGAGCCTACGGGCTGCATCGGGCCATGGATACCCTGGGGGCCACGCTCGGGCCGTTTCTGGCCTTCTTGCTTCTGCCCTTGCTGGACTTTCGCGGGGTGTTTTGGGTCTCGGCCATTCCTGCGGTTCTGGCCACCCTCATTATTTTGCTCTTCTTAAGGGAGAAGCGCGGCCTCGCCCGACCCTTGCCGGCCCTTCGGTTATCGGCGTTTTCGCCGCAATACCGCTGGTTCTTGCTGGCAACGGGCGTGGCTACGCTGGGCCTGTCCTCCAACGCTTTCCTGATTCTGCGCCTGAACGACCTGGGTCTATCGGCGGCCCAGGCCACCCTGGTCTACACCGGCTACAACCTGGCCTACGCCCTGTTCGCCTATCCGCTGGGGTCATTGGCAGACCGCCTGGGTGCGCGTCGTTTGGTGCTGCTGGGGTTCGCCGCTTATGCCCTGGTCTACCTGGGGTTCGGCTTCAGTTTCGCTGCCTGGCACGGAATTGCCTTGTTTTTGCTGTACGCTTTGTACAGCGCTGCCTTCGAGGGCAGCAGCCGGGCCTATCTGGCGCAAATCATCCCGGCCACCGAAAAGGCCAGCGCCATTGGGCTCTACCACACCCTGGTCGGCTTGCTCTTGCTGCCGGCCAGTGCCCTGTTTGGTTTTTTATGGCAACATTTTGGTGCCAGCGTGGCCTTTTTCACCGGAGCCGCTTTTGCCCTTTCAGCCATGTTTTTGCTCTTGCTTGACCCTACCCGCAAGGGCCGCTATACTAGCTAGCTGGCCTCGAGCAGGCCATGAGGAAGCCCCGGTCAAGAGGACTGCGGCTCACCCGACAAGGAGACTTTCATGCCTTTTACCAAAGAAGAAAAAGCCCGTGTCATCGAGAAGCACGCCCATCAAGCCGGCGACACCGGCTCAACTGAAGTGCAGGTAGCCCTCCTGACCGAGCGCATCAACCGCTTGTCTTCTCATCTGAGTGCGCACAACAAGGACGTGGCCGCCAAGCGCGGTCTGCTGACCCTGGTCGGGCAGCGCAAGCGATTGCTGACCTACCTGGAAAACAAAGACAAAGCTCGCTACAAGGCGCTCATTGAAAAACTTGGGCTGCGAAAATAAAAAAAGCTCCGGGGGCAACCCCGGACGTTCTCTTTCATGTACAATGCAGTTGACTCGGTAGGCGGGGCCGGGGGTTGGCTCCGCCAATCACTTAAGGCTAAGCCCCTCGACTTTCACCAGCTCATTGCTCGGCGCATCCTCTTGAATATGTCCCGACCCGCAAGCTACCTATTCCACATCCAGAGTGCGTGCCCGATGCATCACCCCCGGTGGGGTGCAGCCGACCTTTTAACTTAGCCCTAAAGCGTACCCAGCGCTATAACTGGGCCCTCAGGAGTTGATATGAACGCGGAAAACCCAATACCCCAAGGCAAGCGCTACAGCGTGGACGTGGGGGGCCGTACCCTGACCATTCAAACCGGAAAATATGCCAAGCATGTTTCCGGGTCGGTCTGGGTTAGCTATGGCGAGACGGTGGTGATGGCCACGGCCCAGGCTTCCGAGGCCCCCATCCAGGCCGACTTTTTGCCCCTAACGGTCGAGTTTGAAGAGCGGCATTATGCCGTCGGGCGCATTCCAGGCAGCTTCATGCGGCGCGAGGGGCGACCCGGCGAAAAGGCCATTCTCTCGGCCCGTCTGACCGACCGCCCCATCCGGCCCCTTTTCCCTAAAGGCTTCCGGCATGAGGTGCAGGTGCTTCTGACGGTGCTCTCCGCCGACCAGGAAAACACCCCGGACATTCTGGGCCCCATTGCGGCCAGCGCCGCGCTGATGCTCTCCGACATCCCCTGGGAGGGCCCCATCGCCTCGGTACGGGTGGGCTTGCAGGATGGCCGTTTGGTGCTGAACCCCATAGCGCAGGAAGATAGCCAGCTCGACCTGGTGGTGGCCGGCTCGAAGGACGCCATCATCATGGTGGAAGCCGGAGCCAAAGAGGTTTCGGAAGACCAGCTGGTGCAGGCCCTCGAGTTTGCCCACCGGGCCATGCAGCCCATTCTGGAGCTACAGGAGCAGATGCGGGCCGAACTCGGCAAGGAAAAGTTTGCCCACGTGCCCCCGGCCCAGCTCGACGCCGAAACCCAGGCCGCCCTCTACCGGCGGGCCATGGAAAAAGGGCTTTCGAGCGTTTTGCAGACCGCTTCCAAAGGCGAACGCTCGGCGGCTTTGGAGGCCTTCCGCGAGGCGCTGTTGGATGAGTTTGTGCCCCAGCAGCCAGACGGCACGGTGGACCTGGAGCGGCGCAAGCTGGTGGCCGAGGCCTTCGAAGAGGTGGTCAAGCAGGAGCTGCGCCGGCTGGTTTTGCAGGAAAACAAGCGGGCCGACGGGCGCACGCCTCAACAGGTGCGCCCCATCTGGATTGAGAGCAATGTGCTGCCCAAACCCCACGGCTCGGCCATTTTCAGCCGGGGCGAGACCCAGGTGCTGGGCGTGGTCACCCTGGGCACCGGTCGAGACGCTCAATTGGTGGACGACCTCGGCATTGAGACCGAAGACCCCTTCCTGGTCCACTACAACTTCCCCCCCTACTCCACCGGTGAGGTCAAGCGCCTGCGGGGGGTCAGCCGCCGCGAGGTGGGACACGGCAACCTGGCCAAGCGCGGCCTGAAGGCGGTGCTGCCCTCCAAGGAGGAGTTCCCCTACACCATCCGGGTGGTGGGGGACGTGCTCGAGTCCAACGGTTCTTCCAGCATGGCCACGGTCTGCGCGGGCTGCCTGGCCCTTCTGGATGCCGGGGTGCCCCTCAAAAAGCACGTGGCGGGGGTGGCTATGGGCCTGGTCAAGGAGGGCGAGCAGGCCGTGGTGCTGACCGATATCCTGGGCCTCGAGGATGCCCTGGGCGACATGGACTTCAAGGTCACCGGCACCCGCGATGGGGTCACGGCCTTGCAGATGGACATCAAGATCAAGGGCCTCACCCCCGAGATTATGCGGGCCGCGCTCTACCAGGCCCGCGAGGCCCGGCTGCACATCCTGAGCCTGATGGAGCAGGCCGTGCCCACCCACCGCGCCGAGATGAAGCCCCAGGTGCCGCGCATCCTGACCCTCAAGATCAACCCCGAGAAAATCGGCGGCATTATTGGGCCGGGGGGCAAGAACATCCGCGCCCTCGAGGAGCTCGGCGTGGAGATTGACATCGAGCAAGACGGCACCATCCGCCTCTACAGCACCAATGCCGCCGCAGCCGAGGAGGCCAAAGCCCGCATCCTGGGTCAGACCGCCGAGGCCAAGGTGGGCGAAATTTACGAAGGCACCGTCACGCGCATCACCAACTTTGGCGCTTTTATCGAAATTCTGCCCGGCAAAGATGGGCTTTTGCACATCAGCCAGCTGGCCCAGGGCCGGGTCGAGAAGGTCGAGGATGTGCTCAAATTGGGCGACAAGCTCAAGGTCAAGGTCAACAAGATTGATGAGCAGGGTCGGGTGGATTTGATTCGTCCGGAGCTCGAGGGCCTGGTCGCCCCCCGCCGACCTCCGGTCAAGCGCTAACCCCGGCCTTTTCAAGCCGTGTGGGTTCTTGCATTGTGCGTAGCTATGGCTAAAGCCACAGACTGCCCACGCCAGGGCGTGACCGGGCCGGGCCTGTTCCGACCCATGCGGCATTTCCGTTGGAGCAACCATGAACGACACCCCCCCTTTTAGCCGTCCCAGGGGGCCGCGCAAGCGGCAAGAAAGGCCCAAACCCAAGGGGCCTGTCCTGCTGGGCAAACCCAATAGCGCTGTCGAGATTGTGTTTCTGGGAGGAACCGGCGAGATCGGCAAAAACATCACCGCCGTGCGCTACGAAGACGAGATCTTCGTCATTGACGGGGGTCTGGCCTTTCCAGATGCACGCATGCTGGGCGTGGACATCGTGATTCCACGCATTGACTACCTGATTCAGAACAAGAACCTGATTAAGGGCTGGGTGCTCACCCACGGGCACGAAGACCACATCGGAGCCCTGCCGTACCTGTTTCCCCAGTTGCCTCGGGTGCCGGTGTACGGAGCCAAGCTCACCCTGGGACTGGTCAAGGGCAAGCTCGAGGAATTCGGCATCAACCCCGGTGAGTACCACTTCAAAGAGGTCTCCCCCGATGACCGGATTCCCATGGGGCGTTATTTCCAGCTCGACCTGTTCCGCATGACCCACTCCATTCCGGACAACTTCGGCATGGTCATTCATACCCCTATCGGCAGAATCGTGCACACCGGCGATTTCAAGCTCGATGAGCGCCCAATTGACGGCAAGACCTCCCACCTGGAAAAAATCGCCCAGGCCGGGGATGAGGGGGTGCTCTGCCTGATTATTGACTCCACCAACGGCGAGCGCCCCGGCATCACCCCCACCGAAAGCGAGGTGGCCGAGGAGCTCGATAAAGTAATCGGGGCTGCCAGGGGTCGTATTTTTGTGACCACCTTTGCCTCCCACATTCACCGCATCCAGTCGGTGGTCACAGCCGGCGAGAAGTATGGGCGCAAGATTGCGGTCGAGGGACGCTCCATGCTCAAGTATGCCCGGATTGCCCTCGAGCTCGGCTACTTCAAGCAAAAAGACCGTTTCTACACCCTCGACGAAATCAAGGATTTGCCCGACGAGCAGGTGCTGGTCATCACCACCGGCTCTCAGGGCCAGCCCGAGGCGGTGCTGGCCCGCCTGGCTGCCGGCAACCACGCCAAAATGAGCATTCAGGAGGGCGATACGGTCATCCTCAGCAGCAGCCCCATCCCCGGCAACGAAGAGGCGGTCAACACCGTAATCAACCAGCTCTATGCCCTGGGGGCCTATGTCTTCTACCCCCCGCGCTACCGCGTGCATGCCTCGGGCCATGCCAGCCACGAAGAGATCAAGACCGTGCTCAACCTGGCCCGGCCCCGGTTTTTGCTGCCCTGGCACGGCGAGATTCGTCACCAGACCAACCTCAAATGGCTGGCCCAGAGCCTTCCACAACCGCCGGAAAAAATCCTGATTCCCGAGAACGGGCGCCTAATCAAGCTCACCCCCAACAACATCGAGTTCGATGGCAAGGTGCCGCACGGCCAGCTCTATGTGGATGGGCTGGGTGTGGGCGATATTACCGACGAAATCCTGGAAGACCGCCAGCACATGGCCGCCGAGGGGGTGGTCATTATTACCGCGCTGGTCAGCCGCGACCCGCTGGTCGAGGTCATCTCCAAGGGGTTTGTGAAAGCCGGGGAGCGCCTATTGGGCGAGGTGCGCAAGATGGCCCTGGACTCGCTGTACAAAGGGGTACGGGAAAAGAAGCGGCTCGAGGAGATCCGCGACGACATCTACTACCCGGTCAAGAAATTCATCGCCAAGAACACCGGGCGCAACCCGGTCATCCTGCCCATTGTGATTGAAGGCTAGCAGGCGAGAACCAGGGGCTATACGAGAAGCGAGCCGGTTATCGCGCTCTTCTCAGACGTGGCCGCCACGAAAACGAGAAGGGACAAGTGTCTGCGTTGCGTCTGGGCCAAGGCGCATGTTTTCAAGTTTCCAGGCGGCCACTGTTCTGTTCAGAACCAGACTTTCTCGAACTCGAATGGCTCAAAATATGAGAAGAGCGCTCTAGCATGCCTCGAGCCGCTCCAACACTCGCAGAAGCGCCCGGCCTCGAGTCTGGTCGCGCACCGCGTCCAAGAACTGGGGCAGCCGACTTTCCTCCAGGGTGAAAACCACGGCCAGACCTGCTTCGGTGTAGGTCTCGGTTTCGCGCTGGAGTCCCTCCAGCAGGTGAAACACGGTCTGGCTGAACTCAAAGGGGGCTTGCAGGGCGCAGCGCACCCGGGGCACCAGAACCCGCTTGGGGGCTTGCCGCAGGCACTCTGAGGCGGCGCCTCCGTAGGCCCGCACCAGCCCTCCTGCGCCCAACTTGACCCCCCCAAAGTAGCGGGTCACCACCACCATCACCCCATCCAACCCCTGCGCTTCGAGGGCGTTCAGGATGGGGCGTCCCGCGGTACCGGCGGGCTCGCCATCGTCGGAAAAGCGATACAAAGGCCCCACCTTGTAGGCCCAGCAGTTGTGGGTGGCCTCGGGAGCCCGCACCGACTGCAAAAAGGCCTGGGCCTCTTCGGGACTTGTCACCGGCGCAGCCTGGGCCACAAAGCGCGAGTGTTTGACCTCGAGTTCGTGGCGCCAGGCGCGCTCCAGGGTGAGCCTTGATGGCGGGCCGCTCATGGCTGCAAGGCTTCAGCGAGCCGGGCCTGGGCTGCTTGGTACATGACCCGGAGATCGGCCTTGACCCCTGTCCAGAGTTCAAAGGCCAGCGCCCCCTGCCAGACCAGCATGGGCAACCCCCCCAGGGTGGGCAGGCCCGCTCTTTGGGCCTCGAGCATCAAGCGGGTCACCGGCGGGTTGTAGATGATGTCCACCACAGCCCCCGCACGCGGCAAACAGCCCTCGGGCAGGGGGGAACTCAGGGGGTCTTGCAAACCGACGCTGGTGGTGTTAATCAGCAAATCGCAGCTATGAACCGCCGCATCCAGCAAAGGCGCCGAAACCAGGTGCAGCCCCAGGGCTTTGCAAAGGGCTTGGGCCCGCTCGAGGGTGCGGTTGTAAACGGCTACGTGGGCCCCTTCTTCCTTGAGGGCGTAGGCAATGGCCCGGGCGGCCCCCCCCGCGCCCAGCACCAGGGCCTTTTTGTTGCGGTAAGGGATGCCGGCCTCATCAAGGCTTGAAATAAACCCCGGCGCGTCGGTGTTGTAGCCAATCAAGCGCTGCCGGTCGCACACAATGGTGTTGACCGCACCGATGGCGCGGGCCTCCGGGCTCAGTTCGTCCAGGTAGGCCAGCACGCTCTCTTTATGTGGAATGGTTACGTTGACCCCTGCGTAGTCGCGCCGAATTTCCTGCAAACGGGCCCGTAAAAAGGGGGGTGGGGTCTCCAGGGCTCTGTACGAACCCTCCAGCCCCGCCGCCCTCAGGGCCGCCTCTTGCATCACGGGCGAAAGCGAATGTTCGACTGGAAATCCAATTACCCCGAGTTTCACGACTGGATTCTAAGCCCCCTGCAAGCATTTGCCAAAGGCCAGAAAGGGTTCTGCGCCTGGCCGCTGCTGGCCCGTGCCCACCCCCCCTCACATTACACTCCCCCTGACCTGGCTTGCTAAGATAAAGTTGGTGAGAAACTTACTTTTCGCCCTCTTGTTGGCTATCTCCTGGGCGCAGGCCCGAACGTTTGTTATTCCCATAGAGGGAACCATAGACGGGCCGCTGGCCACTTTCGTGGAGCAATCCCTCGAGCAGGCCGAGCGCGAGGGGGCCAGCGGGGTGGTGTTCAGGGTCAACACCCCCGGCGGGCGGGTAGATGCCGCCATCCGCATCACCGACCGCATCCTGGCCTCCACCGTGCCCACCCTGGCGGTGGTCGAGAACGCCTTTTCAGCGGGCGCTCTGATCTCTTTGGCCGCCCAGCAAATCATGATGCTGCCCGGTTCCAACATCGGGGCGGCCCTGCCCATCACGGTCACGCCGGTGGTGGGCAACGCCAATGCGGCCGACCGCAAGGTGATCTCGGCGCTCAAAGGCAAGTTCCGGGCAGTGGCCGAGGCCCGCAACCGCCCGGCCAACATCGCCGAGGCCATGGTAGACCCCGAGGTGGAGGTGCGCGGCATCACCACCAAGGGCGAGCCCCTGACCCTTTCAGCCAAGAAGGCGGTGGAACTGAAGGTGGCCGATGCCGAGGTGGCCAGCCTGCGGGCGGCCCTCGAGAAAGCCGGTTTCAACACCGAGACCCAGGAAGTGCAGCCCGGCCCCCAGGTGCGGGTGGCCCGCTTCCTCACCGACCCCACCATTGCGGCCATCCTGCTGGCGGTTGGGGTGCTGGGGCTCATTCTGGAGTTCTTCACCCCCGGCACCTTTATTCCCGCCATCATCGGCCTGACCTCGTTGGGCCTGTTCTTCCTGGGGGGCTACCTGGCTGGCCTTTCCAGTGCGCTCACCATCATCCTGCTCTTTGGCGGTCTGTTGTTGGTGGCCTTCGAACTCTTCGTGACCCCCGGTTTTGGCATTCCGGGCCTGGTGGGGCTCGGGTTGATTGGGGCCTCCATCTATTTCACCTTTGGCGACGAGGCCCTGCAGGTGGGCTCCTTTGCCATCATTGGGCTGGCGGTGGGGCTCTTCCTGATCTTCCGCTACCTACCGCGGGGGCGGGTGGCCCGGCCCTTTGTGCTGAGCAGCGCCGTAGAGGAGGTGGCCCCCCCCAAAAACGAGCTGGAGTCCCTGCTCGGTGCAATCGGCAGCGCCCTTACCGACCTGCGACCGGCAGGTACGGCCCAGTTCGGTGACCGTCGGGTAGATGTGGTGACCGCAGGTGAGTTCATTGACCGTGGTCAGACCATCCGGGTTGTGCAGGTCGAAGGGCCCCGGGTGGTGGTTCGCAAGGTAGAGGGCTGACGGGCTGCTGGGGCCTAGGTTCGTATGGTGCGCTCTTGGCCTGCGGCGGGGCTCCATTGGGCGGCTTTGCAATGATGTACCCTTAGGATAAGGTTTGACGGTTAACCCGCTTCGTTAGGAGGACTACATGGAGTTTGGAGCTTTGATCGTAGCAGGTATCGCTTTGCTGGCGGTTTTTCTGTTCTTTTACCTGGTTCCCGTTCCGCTCTGGATTACGGCGCTGTTTTCGGGGGTCAACGTGCCCCTGACCGCCCTGGTGGGGATGCGTTTTCGCAGAATTCCCCCGGCCAAAATCGTGAATCCGATGATCAAGGCCTTCAAGGCGGGGATTCCGGTGGAAACCGCCAAGCTCGAGGCCCAGTACCTGGCCGGTGGCAACGTGGATCGGGTGGTGGATGCCCTCATTGCCGCCGACAAAGCGGGCATCAAGCTCAACTTCGACCGCGCCGCCGCCATTGACCTGGCGGGCCGCGACGTGCTGGACGCGGTGCGGCTCTCGGTCAACCCCAAGGTCATCACCAGCCCCATGGTGGCCGGTATGGCCAAAGACGGCATCCAATTGCTGGCCACGGCCCGCATTACCGTACGGGCCAACATTGACCGGCTGGTCGGGGGCGCCGGGGAAGAGACCATCGTGGCCCGGGTGGGCGAGGGCATCGTGGCCTCGATTGGCCAGTCGGAAGACCACAAAATGGTGCTCGAGCAGCCCGACCGCATCTCCAAAACCGTGCTGGCCAAGGGCCTGGACGCCGGTACGGCGTTTGAGATTCTTTCGGTGGATATCGCCGAAGTGGACGTGGGCAAAAACATCGGGGCCCAGCTTCGCACCGACCAGGCCGAGGCCGACAAGAAAATCGCCCAGGCCAAGGCCGAGGAGCGCCGGGCCATGGCGGTGGCGGTGGAACAGGAAAACGCAGCCCTGGTCGAGGCCATGCGGGCCAAGCTGGTCGAGGCCCAGGCCGCCGTGCCCATGGCGCTCGCCGAGGCCCTGCGCAGCGGACGGATGGGGGTGATGGACTACTACCAGCTCAAGAACATCGAGGCCGACACCGACATGCGCGAATCCATCAGCAAGGCCAGCGGCGGCAGCACCCCCGAGGGCGGGTCGGGTGCGTCCCCGCGCTAGAGGCCACAGGGGGAAGGTGGGGATGAAGGAAGCGCCAACCAGCACCAGGCCGCAGGGGAACCGGGGGTTTGGGGCTGCCTGCCCCTCTTCCCTGCGCCTGCCCCCCCTTCCTGGAGGCTCGTATGGGTTTAGATGACCTCTTAGGCCTGCTTTTCCTGTTCTTTTTTATCGTGCTGCCCGCCTTGCAGGGCCTGTTGCGGCGGGGGCAGCAGATGCCGCCCGATTTCGAACCGGACGAGATTCCCCTCCCCGGCGAGGAGCGGCGTCCACCGGCCCAACCCCGGCAGGCACCGCCCCCCCAGTCCAGCGCTCCTGCACGTCCGCCTGCCCCCACCGCGCCGCCCGCTCGACCTCCGGCCAGCACGACTTCCACCCGGCCCCCGGCCAGCCAGCCTGGCCCCCCCCCCAGGCCCAAAACCCCGCCTGCCCCGCGCCCTAAAACCCTCGAGGAAATCGAGCGCGAACGTCTGGCCCGAACCGGGGCCCGTCCGGCCCAGGAGCCGCCGCGGCCAGCTCCGCCGGCTGCCAAACCCAAAAGCAAACCCCCCGAGCCGTGGGCGTTCTCCACAACCCCCCATGCTATTCTGAATGGGGTGGTCTGGCATCAGGTGCTGGCCGAACCCAGGAGCCAATATTGGAGAAGAGTACGCAAACCAAAGCGATAATCCCCCTGCGCTCACCCCAAGAAGCCCTGGCCTTGCTCGGCCACGGCGACAAGCATCTCAAAACCCTGCGCAAGCTCCTCCCGGCCCAGCTGGTTGTGCGCGGGCAGGAAGTGCAGATATCGGGCGACCCCGAGGAAGTGCGGCTGGCCGAGCGGGTGGTGCGGGATTTGGTTACCCTGGTGCGCCAGGGGGCCGAAATTGACGCAGGCACCCTCGAGCAGGTCATTCTGGTCGCCGAAAATGGGCAGTCGCTGCCGGTCGAGACGGCCACACCGGCCCTGGGCAACGAAATCACCCTGCCCGGTCGGCTCAAGCCCAAAACCCCCGGGCAGCGACAGTACGTGGAGGCCATCAGCAGCCACGACATCACCTTTGGCATCGGCCCGGCCGGAACCGGTAAAACCTATTTGGCCGTGGCCATGGCCGTGGCCTTTTTGAAAGCCAAGAAAATCAAGCGCATCATCCTGACCCGCCCCGCTGTGGAGGCCGGGGAGCGTCTGGGCTTTTTGCCCGGCGACCTTCAGGCCAAGATTGACCCCTACCTGCGCCCTCTCTACGATGCCCTCTTCGACATGATTGATGCCGAGCGCTTCGACCAGTACATCCAGTCGGGGGTCATTGAGGTGGCCCCGCTGGCCTTTATGCGCGGGCGCACCCTCAACGATGCTTTTATCATTTTGGACGAGGCCCAGAACACCACCCCCGAGCAGATGAAGATGTTCCTGACCCGGATGGGCTTTAATAGCCGGGTGGTCATCACCGGTGACATCACGCAGATTGACCTGCCCAAAGCCCAGAAAAGCGGCCTGGTGGAGGCCATGCGCATACTCAAGGGCATCCAGGGCATCGCCCAGCAGCGCTTCCTGGAGTCCGACGTGGTGCGGCACCCACTGGTCGCCCGCATCATCAAGGCCTACGAGACCCACGAGCACGAGAGCGAGCGCTAAGGCTTGGCGATGGCCCGGGTGCATGTGGTCGCCCAAACCCCCCTGCCCAGGGGCCTGAGCCCCCAGGTGCGCAAAGCCCTGCAAAGCCTGCTGGCCGAACTCGGGCACCAGGACAAATCCCTTACGCTCATCCTGACCGACGACCCCGCCATTCGGGCCCTCAAGCGGGCGCACTGGGGCGAGGACGCCCCCACCGACGTGCTCTCGTTTCCGACCTACGAGCCCGGCGACCCCTTTGTGCCCCCCCACCTGGGGGATATTGTGATTAGCCTGGACACCGCGCGTCGCCAGGCCACCGAACAGGGCCACAGCCTGCTCAGCGAGGTCAAGGTGCTGGCGGCCCACGCCCTGTGGCATCTTCTCGGACACGACCACCTGAGCGAGGCGGAGTGGGAAGGCTTCCGGCAGGTGCAAGCGCGCATCCTCGAGCTCTGAGGTTCGGGTAAGCTACTATGGCCGAGGGTGGCAAAACCACCCGTCGAACACCCCTCCCCCTGGCCCCATGCCCACCCTGACCCCACCCCCCAAGCCCGGCTCCGACCCCCTGCCCTTGCGGGGCCTGCGGGCCTCCTTTGCCTATGCCTGGGCGGGGGTTCAACTGGCCTGGAAAAGCCAGCGCAACTTTCGCCTCGAGGTTTACGTGGGCGCGGCGGCCCTGGGCCTGGCTTTGTGGTTGCAGGTCAACCTGGTGCCGGTTTTGTTGCTGATAGCCCTGGTGCTGGGCCTGGAACTGCTGAACACCGCCCTCGAGGCCCTGGTCGACCTGGTCTCGCCCAACTATCATCCCCTGGCCAAAGCCGCCAAGGATGTGGCCGCCGCAGGGGTGCTGGTCGTTAGCGTAATTGCCGCTCTGATCGGGGTTCTGTTGTTTTTGCCGCCGCTTGTGAGCCGGTTGGGGCTGTGGTAAACTTGCGGCTAGTAGCGTATGGACTCCCCTTCCAAACGTAGCCCTGGCATTGCCCTGGAACGCTCCGGGGCGAGTTAGTTTTTGGATGGGTCGAACGCGAACCCTATGGAAAGTATCCCTGGCAGTTTTGGCATCATCGTCCTGCTCATCCTGATCAATGCTTTTTTCGTAGCCGCCGAGTTCGCCCTGGTGGCGATTCGGCGCAGCCGGGTCGAACAGATGGCCGAAAGCGGGGCCTGGCAGGGCAAATTGCTCAAGCAGGCCATGGCCCGACTCGATACCTACATCGCCACCACCCAGCTCGGCATCACCGCCACCAACCTGATTCTGGGCGCGTTTGGCGAACCCTACGTGACCCGCCTGATTGTGGCCGGAATTGCCACCCTGTTTGGCCAGAGCCAGGCTTCCGTCGCCGCCGAGAGCAGCTTGCTTTCCACCCTGAGTTTTGCCATCTCGGTCATCATCATTACTTTTATCACGGTGCTGTTTGGCGAGCTGATTCCCAAGGGGATTGCCCTTCAACGCACCGAGCAGGTCGCCGGCTACACCATCCTGCCCCTCAACGTTTTTCAGCGCCTGACCGCTCCTCTGGTGTGGCTGTTCAACCGCAGCGGCAACTTCTTTCTGAAGCTCCTGGGCCTCAAGGAAGCCCCCTCGCACTCCATGGTCGGGAGCGCCGAGGAACTCAAGCTGATTGTGGAGGCTTCCTCCAAGGAAGGGGTGCTCGACGAGAGCGAAGGCGAGATTATCAGCCAGATTCTCGACCTCGAAGAGACCCCGGTGCGCTCGATCATGGTGCCCCGGGTGGACATGGTGGCCATCTCGGCGGAAGCCACCTTGCGTGAGTTCTGGAACATGGCCCGCGAGCACCGCTACTCCAGGGTGCCGGTCTTCCGCGACACCATTGACAACATCATCGGGGTGGCCTACATCAAAGACCTGCTGGAGTACAGCGGCCCGGTCATGGAGAACACCAAGGTCAGCAGCATCTGTCACCCTGCCTACTTTGTGCCCGAGACCATGGGGGCCCGCGAGCTGTTGCGCGAGATGCGCCGCCGCAAGACCCACATGGCCATCGTGGTGGATGAGTTCAAGGGCACCGCCGGCCTGATTACCCTCGAGGACATCATCGAAGAAATCATCGGAGAGATTTACGACGAGTCCGACGAGGAAGAAGCCGCCCCGGTGCAGGAGGTGGCCGAGGGGGTCTATATGCTGGACGCCTCCATCCCCCTCGAGGACGCCTCGGAGAAACTGGGCATCGAGCTGCCCGAAGGCGAGTACGACACCCTGTCGGGCTTCCTGATGAACGAGTTTGGGCGCATCCCCGAGGCGGGCGAAAAGCTCCTGTACGGCGGTTTCGAGTTCATCGTGGAGCTTGCCGACCCCAGGGGCATCGAGCGGGTACGGGCCCAGAAGAAAACCCCCCAGCCCAGCGACGACGAGACCCTGAGCGAGTCGGTGGCCTCGGAAGAAGCCTAGAAACGGTTGCAGTATGCTGGTGGGGTGTCCAAAACACCTCCAGAAGTCAAAGAACTGTTGCATCTGCTCCTGACCCGCGCCTACGCCCCCTACTCGGGCTTCGCGGTCGCCGCTGTTGTCAAGTCCAGGTCAGGCCGGCTGTATGGCGGCGTGAATGTGGAGAACGCAGCCTATCCCCTCTCGCGCTGTGCCGAACAGTCGGCAACCCTGCAAATGGTCTCGGCGGGCGAGCAGGAGATTGTCGAAGTCTGGGTGATGAGCCGAGGGAAGCAACCGGCAACCCCCTGTGGCGGCTGTCGGCAGGTGCTGAGCGAGTTTGCCCCCTCTGAGACTCCGGTGCACTGCCTGAGCGCGGATGGCCCCGAGCTCCACGCCACCCTTGGTGCGCTTCTGCCCCATGCCTTTTCGAAGCAGTATCTGGATGGGCCGGAAACCCAATAACTTTCAGGTTGGCATCGGACATCAGCGTCCTCCACCGCTACCGCAAAACCCTGTTCGCAGTGCGACAGACACGAGACAAACTCCACCTCAACACCTTTGCCCACCCCGCCAAAGTACCCCACCCCCAGGCGGGACTCGAGCAGCTCGAGCCAGCCTGGAAAATGCCTTTCGCCCTCCCGGGCATGGCAGCCGGTGCAAATGGCCAATCGCAACACGTCCGGCTGGCCTCGCAAACAACTGTAGCCGTGCGCCCTTTGGGGCCTTATTCAGCCCCGCAGGCGCTCTTGCAGGTACTGCGCCAGTTCCTTCACCGGCACCCGCTCTTGCTGCATGGTATCGCGGTCACGCACCGTCACGGTGTCTTGCAAGGCGGTGCTGCCGTCCTGGCTCCTGCCGATGGTGTCGTAGTCAACCGTGATGCAGAAGGGCGTGCCCACCTCGTCGTGGCGGCGGTAAGCCTTGCCGATGTTGCCGGTGTCCTCGTAGAGCACCCGCCCCAGGCCCAGGGCTTGCAGTTCGGCCTTGAGGCGGCGGGCATAGCTGGTAATTTCCTCCTTGTTTTTGGCCAGGGGAATGACCGCGACCTTGATGGGGGCCAGGTGCGGCTTGAGCTTGAGCACGATGCGCTCCTCGCCGCTCTCCAGCTTTTCCCGGGTGTAGGCCTCGGACAAAACGGCCAGCACCCCCCGATCCACGCCCGCCGAAGGCTCTATCACGAAGGGCACGAACCACTGCTTGGTCTCGGGGTCCTGGACGGCCAGCTTGGTGGTGGAGTCGTGGTTTTCCAGCACCCTGGCCTGGATGCCCAGCTCGGCCTGGCCTTTGGTGTGGCTGCCCAGGTCGTAGTCGCTGCGGTTGGCAATGCCCTCGATTTCCTCGAAGCCCAGGGTGGGAAAGTTGTACATCAGGTCGAAGGTGCGCTTGGAGTAGTGCGAGAGGTCTTCCTTGGGCACGTCCAGCACCCGGATTTGCTCGCGGGGAATCCCCTGGGCCGCCCACCACGCCAAGCGGGTCTCGAGCCAGCGCTGGTGCCACTCCTCGTCGGTGCCGGGTTTGACGAAGTACTCGATTTCCATCTGCTCGAACTCACGCACCCGGAAGATAAAGTTGCGGGGGGTAATCTCGTTGCGAAAGGCCTTGCCAATCTGGGCGATGCCAAACGGCAGCCGCCGGGCCGTGGCGTCCAGCACGTTCTTGAAGTTGACAAAAATGCCCTGCGCGGTCTCCGGGCGCAGATAGCCATAGGAGTCTTCGTCGGCGACGGGGCCAATGCTGGTTTTGAACATCATGTTGAAGGGCCGGGGGGGCGTCCAGTCGCCCGGTGTGCCGTCGGCAGGGTCCACCACCCGGGCGGTGTTCATGGCCAGCGCGGCCTTTTCTGGCTCGGCCAGCAAGCGCGAGACCAAAGCGGCCAGGTTGTCGCTCTCGTGCAGGCCCATCGCCTGGGAGAGGGTCTCCAGCACTCCGGGTTTTTGCTCCTTGAGCAGGTGGTCGAGCCGGTAGCGCTTTTTGGAGACCCGGTTGTCCACCAGGGGGTCGGAAAAAGTGGCCTCGTGGCCTGAGTAGAAGAGCACCAGCCGGTGGGTCAGGATGCTGGCGTCGAGCCCCTCCATATCGTCGCGCTCGTAGACCATGGCCTTCCACCAGGCGGCCTTAAGGTTGTTTTTGAGTTCGACCCCCAAAGGGCCGTAGTCGTAGGTGCCCTGAAGGCCCCCGTAGATGTCCGAGCCAGGGAAAATGAACCCCCGGCGCTTGCACAGGCTCACCAGTTCTTCCATCGTTTCGGCTGGCATATATCTCCCTTCGGCCTGTAAGGTTTGGCCCGACCACCCCGTGCCGCAGAATGAGAAAACCCCGGGCACGAATGCCTGGGGACGAAAGTTCAGGACTGAAGCCTCCGCGGTTCCACCCCAGTTCCTTAGGAAAATGCCCCTAAGGCCCTTTGAGCTGCGCTGAAGTATGGCCCGCTGCCCTTCACCCGGTTCTTGGCTGCCTGGCTCGCACCCTCCCAGGCTCGCTGAAGCGGAACGCCGGGCTACTCCTGCGGTTCAGCGCAGGTTTCAGGTTAACACATAGCGCCAAGCCAAGCAAGGATTTTGCTATGCTGAAAACGTGCCCCGGCTCGAGCCCCCGGTCAGAAAAAACCTGGCAGTGGTGGAGTTTCTCGACTTTGAGCCTGGTTCGCAGGAAAAGCACGAGTTCATCCAGGGTCAAATTGTCCCGATGGCTGGCGGAACCCCTCGCCACAACCGCCTGGCCGTTCGACTGGGCAGCCTGCTCGAGAATCCAGGCCAGAATACCCGCTGTCTGGTGGCCATTGCCGATACCCTGGCGCAGGCCGTAGATGCCTTGTATGACCCCAATGTAATGCCGTACTGGGAGCAAAAGGACCATGCCAGGGTATAAAAACCCTGTCTCTTTGTAGAAGTCCTGCCTGAGCACACGGCTTCAACCGACCGGGGAGAAAAATGGCTCCACTACCAGAGCCTTAGCAGCCTGCAAATGTACGGGTTGCTCGAGCAGACCACCCCACGGGCCGAGGTCTTTCGGCGGATGGGGCGGCTGGTTTTACGAAAAAATCGAGCGCGGCCTGCTGCGGCCATCTTGTTGAGACCTCGAGGTGCCGCTCGAGGACATTGATTCCCGCCTGGAATAAGCCAAAGCGCTACACGCTGCAAAGCCCGCAAAACCGCGTCCGAGCCATTTTCGCCATCGGGCCTACCCGGCGGCAACGCCTCTTCACATATGCAACGGCCATCCCGCCGACACCCCCGTGGGCCCTTTACAACGCAGCATCTGGCTTTTTGCGGTGGCGAGAGGGCAAAAGGCTTGCACTGGGTTGAGTAAACCCTCATTTCCCTAAAGCCATACCAACCCCAACCTTCCAGTAACCGGGCTTCGCTGGCCGAGGACAAATGTCGCTAACGGGGTTTTGAAGGGTTGGGCTAACCTTTTCTTTAGGGTTCGGCAACGCTTCGTAACGTGTGGCGCAAACACCTAGAAAGAGCGAGGCATACTGTATTATTGAGGTAGGGAAAAAGCGGCGCTATGAATACTTGCACTACACATCAGGAGGTTCGCGCTTGAACAGGTACGACGACCGCGCCAGGTTGGTATTTCACTATGCCAGGGAGGAAGGGAGCCGCCTCGGCCACAGCATGATCGGGCCGGAGCACCTGCTTCTGGGCCTGATGCGCGAAGGGGGTACAGCCGCGCGCATCCTGATGGAGTACGGGGCGAGCCTCGAGGCCATGCGCCGCATGGTCGAAGAACTCGTGGGCCGGGGCGAGGGCAGCCGCACCGGTGAGCCGCCCGCCATCACCCCCCGCGCCCGGCGGGTGATGGAGCTGGCCGGGGCCGAGGCCCGCAACATGTCCAGCCAGGTAATTGGCACCGAGCACATCCTGCTGGGCATCATCCGCGAGGGCGACGGCATCGCCTACCGCATCATGACCCACTACGCCAAGGATGTGGACACCATCCGCTGGCGGGTGCTCTCGCAAGCCGGTGAGCAGACCAAAGAAAAAGCAGTGGCCACCCCGTTTCTGGACGAATACGGGCGCGACCTGACCCGCGAGGCCCGCGAAGGCAAGCTCGACCCGGTGATTGGCCGGGCCGAGGAGATTAACCGGGTCATCCAGATTCTGGCCCGCCGCACCAAAAACAACCCCGTGCTGGTCGGCGACCCCGGCGTGGGCAAGACCGCCATTGTGGAGGGGCTGGCCCAGGCCATCGTGGAGGGGCGGGTGCCGCCGGTGCTGCGGGGGGCCCGTATCGTCTCGGTGGATCTGGCCGGGGTGGTGGCCGGCACCAAGTACCGGGGCGAGTTCGAGGAGCGGCTGCGGCAGATTATCGAAGAGCTTAAAAACGCCAAGGTGGTGGCGTTTATTGACGAACTGCACACCCTGATTGGGGCCGGGGGGGCCGAGGGCACCCTGGATGCGGCCAACATTCTGAAACCGCCCCTGAGCCGGGGCGAGATTCAGGTGATTGGGGCCACCACCACCGGCGAGTACCACCGCTACATCGAAAAGGACGCGGCCCTCGAGCGCCGCTTCCAGCCGGTGATTGTGCTCGAGCCGACCCCCGAGGAAACCCTGGAAATCCTGAAGGGCCTGCGCCCCCGCTACGAGGCCCACCACGGGGTGGTGATTCCCGACGAAATTCTGGGCCTCTCGGTCAAGATTGGCATCCGCAGCCTGCCCGGGCGCAACTTCCCCGACAAGGCCATAGACCTGATTGACGAAGCGGCCAGCCGGGTGCGCCTCAACGACTCGCTGGGCATGCCGGTGGCCATGGACGAAGACGGCACCCCCCTGGTCGCCCGCGAGGACATCGAGAGCGTGGTGGACTCCTGGGGCGGGGTTTACGTGGACGACAAGGACGACAGCAAGCTCTTCGGCCTGGAAGAAGAGCTCAACAAGCGCGTTATCGGCCAGAAAGAGGCCGTGGAGGCCCTGGCCGCAGCCCTCCGGCGCAGCCGGGTGGGGCTGGGCGGGCGCACCCGGGTCTCGGCCAGTTTCCTGTTTGTGGGCTCTTCGGGTGTGGGCAAGACCCATCTGGCCAAGGCCCTGGCCGAGGTGCTCTTTGGCAGTGAGCGGGCCCTGATTCGCTTTGACATGAGCGAGTTCCAGGAGCCCCACTCCATCTCCAAGCTGATTGGGGCCCCGCCGGGCTACGTGGGCTACGAGCAGGGGGGCCGCCTGACCGAGGCCGTTCGGCGCCAGCCTTTTAGCGTGGTGCTCCTGGACGAAATCGAAAAGGCCCACCCCGACATCTACAACACCTTCTTGCAGGTGCTGGACGAGGGCCGCCTCACGGACGGCCTGGGCCGCACGGTGGACTTCCGCCGGGTGATCCTGATCATGACCTCCAACACCGGCTACAACGTGGGGCCCGCCATTGGGTTCACCAACCGCGAAGTGGACACCGAAAGCCCTCTCAAGGCACTCTTTACCCCCGAGTTCCTCGACCGCCTCGACGAGGTGATCCGTTTCCGCAACCTGAGCCAGCCGGAGCTGGTGCAGGTGGCGCAGATTATGCTCGAGGACATCGCCAAGGAGCTCGAGTCCCGCGAAAAAACCGTCCGCTTCGACCCCACCGTGGCCTCCTGGCTGGTTGAACAGGCCCCCAAACAGGGCAGCACCCGCATCCTGCGCAACCTCATCCGCGAGAAAATCGAAGACCCGCTCTCCCTCGAGCTGCTCTCGCGCCCGGGCCGCACCCTTTTTGTCACCCTGAGAAACGGCGAAATTGCCATCGAAGAGCAAGAACTGAGCCTGGGTTTGGCCTGAGCCATAGCAGCATTTCCGACCTCCCCATGGTGGGGGGGTTCTTTTTTTGAAGGTCGGCTGACGTTTGGCTGCTAACGTAAATGATGATTCGTTTATGTTCGGCTTACGGACTGAGTCTAACCCTCCTGGCTTTCCCTCAGGCTTGCTTATGGGTTTGCCTTGGCCAGCCGATTGAACCTTGGAGGCCCCTATGTTGACGCAGCAAGTGGCGGAAACCAAAACACTGAGCGCACCCGAGCTCCTGGTACTGCTTAACCCTGTGGTAGAACCCCGTGAGGTGCTCAAGGCGGGGCTTAAGGAACTCTTGGTGCAGGGGTTCTTGCGGCTCTCGAAAAATTCGCGCAAGCTGCCTTTGGGAATTTCCTTCCCCTTCACCTCGGTGCAACTGGCCGCCCGCCCGCTGCCACCAAACCCTGTGCTGAGGCGCCTACTGGAGGATCTCAGAACGGCCCAGCGACACGGCGAACAGATGAACCAGGTGCTGAGCCGGTTGCAGGTTGAGTACGGCACGACCTATGGAGGTTTCAAACAGCGCGTGGTGCTGCCGCGCCTTCAGGCGGAAGGCCTGGTTAACCCAACCCAGAGGCAAATCCTGGGTCTTTTCAAAAGCGTCCATTACCAGCACACGCCGCAGGGGCAGGAGTTGAAAGCGAGGCTCGAGCAAGACATGGCCCGCGCCCGACAGATCGCCTTTTTGCTCAAGGATGACCCTACCCAGGTGGTCGCCCTGATGGCCAGCCTAGGGGCTGCGGCGCTCCTGGTGCCCGAGCTATGGCCCCACTGGGGAGAGATTAATAGCCTGCTGCAGCGCTACACAGACGGTGGTTACCCTCCAACCACCGGCGGGGACTCGTCCTTGTTTGACGAGGACTGGAAAAGTCTCGAAGGGGCCTTCAGCGAGTTCGACAGCAGTTTCGACGCCTCGGACGGTGGCGGTGGGGACAGCGGAGGTGGCGGAGAGTGAAGGGCTATCTCTGCGCTCCAGGTCTACATACGTAAACGCCAAAGCGTGCCGCTCGTCGGCAGGGTGGTGTTCCCGATGGGTTTCGCGCCAGTCCTGCGGGTTCCAGGCCGGGAAGAAGGCGTCGGCGCCCGGTACGGCAGTGTCCACCAGGGTCAGGTACAGGTGGGTGGCAAGGGGCAAAAAAAGAGCATAGACCTCGCCCCCGCCAATCACCATGAGTTCCTCGTCGAGCTGAAGCGCCTCCTCCGGGACGTGCACCACCTCCACACCCTCCGCCCGGAAATGGGGGTCGCGGGTCAGCACCACGTTGCGGCGCTTGGGCAGGGGGCGGCCAATGCTCTGGTAGGTCTTGCGCCCCATCAGCACGGTCTTGCCCAGGGTGAGCGCCCTGAAGCGCTTGAGGTCGTCGGGCAGGTGCCAGGGCAGGGCGCCGTCCCGTCCAATGGCCCGGTGCTGGTCCATGGCCACAACTAAAGCGATGGTTCGGGCCATAGCTCAGACCGCCACCGGGGCCGCAATACGCGGGTGGGGATGGTAGCCTTCGAGTACGATGTCG
Organism: Meiothermus sp.; assembly: GCF_025056915.1. GTDB lineage: Bacteria > Deinococcota > Deinococci > Deinococcales > Thermaceae > Meiothermus. The sequence continues at coordinate 27,104 of NZ_JANWVH010000015.1, forward strand.
TCGTAGGTGAAGTCAAAGAGGCTCTTCACCGCCGGGTTGAGTCGCACTGTGGGCAGTGGGCGCGGCTCGCGCGAGAGCTGCAAGCGGGCTTGCTCAAAGTGGTTCTGGTAGAGGTGCGCGTCACCCAGGGTGTGAATGAACTCGCCCGGCTTCAGGCCCGTGACCTGGGCCAGCATCAGCGTAAGCAGCGAGTAGGAGGCAATGTTGAAGGGCACCCCCAGAAAGATGTCGGCGCTGCGCTGGTAAAGCTGGCAGGAAAGCCGCCCCTGGGCCACGTAAAACTGAAACAGGATGTGGCAGGGGGCCAGGGCCATGCGGGGCAGGTCGGCCACGTTCCAGGCACTCACCACCAGGCGGCGCGAGTCGGGGTTGCGTTTGATTTCCTCCACCACCCAGGCCATCTGGTCTATGGTCTGGCCGTTCGCCCCCTCCCAGCTTCGCCACTGCTTGCCATAAACCGGCCCCAGCTCGCCCGCTTCATCGGCCCACTCATCCCAGATGGTCACCCCATTTTCGCGCAAAAAGCGGATGTTGGTCTCGCCCCGCAAGAACCACAAAAGCTCGTAGACCACGCTTTTCCAGTGGATTTTTTTAGTGGTCACCAGCGGAAAGCCTTCCGAGAGGTCGAAGCGCATCTGGTAGCCGAAAACGGAGCGGGTGCCCACCCCGGTGCGGTCGGCCTTATCCACCCCATGCTCGAGCACGTACTGCATCAGCTCGTGGTACTGCCGCATGGCCGACAGTCTATCAGGATTTCCCCTGGAGTCGCTTTAGCAATCTGTGAGCATAAAGAGGAGCGTAAAAATACGCCGCCGAGCCGAAGCCGGTGAGGGCAAAGCCACCGGGTATGGGCTTCAGGTAATTCTGATCCAGCCGGTAGCGCACCCCGGCCCAGGACGAACGAAACCTGGGCCGGTACCCCAGCAGTTTTTCGGCCTCCGCCATCAGCCACTCGACCTCGTGGGGCTCGGTCTGGTGCGGCGCGTAGCTGTTGCGGTGGGGCAGGTAACTGCCCCCCAGGCTGTGCCCGGCCACGTACACCCCATACGAGCGGGCCTGCTGGAAGTGTTCCTGGGTTTGGAGCACCGAGCCCGGCGTGAACCGCCCGCCCAGGCCCAGGAGGTGCGCCCCGCTGGCCCCTCCGGCGTACACCACCAAACCCGCCCGCAGGGTGCGGGGCTCGGGGGTGCGAAGGTAAAGGGTGCGCCCCTCGAGCCGCTCCACCTCGGCATACCAGATGTTCAGGCCCTGGGCCAGGCGGTGCAGCAGGGGGGTGGTCTCGAGCCAACCCGCGTTCTCCAGGTAGAGGCCCTCTTCCAACCACTGGTGGGGGATTTTTCGAACCTCCAGCTTGCCCTTCCACACCCCCCGATCCGCCTCGGGCACGGGCCTGAGAATGCCCCGGCGCACCGGCCCAAAGCGGGGGTAAAAGTCCCACAGGGCTTCCAGCGCTTCTTCGGCCTCGAGGGCTACCGTGCCGCGCTTGCCCCGCACCGGGTTCAAAAGCGCATCCGGCACCCGGCTGGCCTCGCCCAGCTCGCGGGTAACGACCAGCACCTCGTTTCCCGCCTCGTGTAGCAGCCGGGCAGCCACAAGACCAGCAATCCCAGCGCCCAACACCGCGATGTGAGTCCTCTCCACGGTTTCGATTCTGTCCCATCCCAGCAAAACTTGGGTAGTTTTACGCAAAACAGCCAGGGTGATCCCCCAGGCCCAAGGGAAATGGGCGTGGCGTTATACTTTGAGGCGTTTGGAGCCCCAGTATCGTTGGGCGTTCGAGGGTTGTTGACGGTTATGAGTATTCAGGCCATCGTCCTTCTGGTTGGGCTCGTTGCGTTCGCGGTTCTGGGGCTTTTTCTCATGATTGCCGGTGCTGCAAGGCAAAACCGGCGCCTGGCCGAGGCACTGAAACCTTTGGGTTTCCAGTCTGATAACCTGGACAAAGCCCTAGTCACCCAAAAATTTTCCCTGGTTACCGAACGGTTTGCAGATACTCGAGCCACAGTAACCACCCTGTTCAAGAAACACACTCCCGACCACACCCTCTACATCTGCAACTACCATCCGCGAAGCGCCTCTGGCAGGGCCACAGGTTCGAGCTACTGGCTCGTGGGTGCCCTCGACCCAAACCTTGACCTGCCGCGCTTTGCCGTTGAACCGGTGCCAACACAGGGCGGGTTGCTGGGAAAGATGCTACGGACCGCTTATGCGCACTTTTCTGTGCCGGGCCTACAAAAAATACCAACTGGCTTCCCTGGCTTCGACCAACGCTTTTACGTCTACGCACCCCCAGGGCTATCGGCCAGCGCGCTGATGTCTGCAAATGTCATGCAACATCTGCTCTCTTCGGGCCACGTGGCTCTCGAGGCCAAGGGTGACACACTGATATTGTCGAGCTTGGATCTCGAGGCTGAGCGCAAAGCCAAAGGGCTTGACCCAAATAAACTAATCCAGTTGACTGCCCTGGTACAGACCCTTCTGGCAGAGTTCCACAACAAAGGGAATCGCACATAAATAGCAGTGGGCTTGACGCCGGAGTGTACAGCAACCGATAAATATTGTGCCAAGTTTTCAAGCCATCATCAGGGGAATGGTGGTGGGTTCTTCGGCCCCCACCACCTCCCCAAACAGCATGTGCGGGGTGGCCTGCTTGACCACCACCTGATACAGCCCCGGACGGGGCGCCTGGGCCGCTGGAATCAGGGTGGGGTGGTTGCCCCGGGTGTGGCCTTCCACGTAGCTTTCGTCCTTGGCCGCGCCGCGCACCAGCACCTCCACAGTCCGGCCCACCCAGCGCTGGTTCTGGCGGTAGCTCCACTCCTTTTGCTTTTCGATGAGGCGCTGGAGCCGCTCCACCTTCACCTCGCGGGGCATGTCGGGGAAGTGCTTGTAGCTCGGCGTGCCGGGGCGGGGGGAGTAGATGAACATGTAGGCCTGGTCGTAGCCCACCTGGTCGTAGAGGGAGAGGGTTTCCTGGAAGTCTTCTTCGGTCTCGCCGGGGAAGCCCACGATGATGTCGGTGGAGAGCACCACCTCGGGCAGGGCCTCGCGGATGGCCCGGATGCGGTCTAAGTACCACTCGCGCCTATACTCCCGGCCCATGCGGCGCAGCACCCGGTTGGAGCCCGACTGCACCGGCAGGTGGATGTAGCGGCAGACCGCCGGGGTCTCGGCCATGGCGGCGATTACGTCGTCGGTGAAGTTGACCGGGTGAGAGGTGGTGAACTTGATGCGGGGAAGGCCCATCTGGCCCACCATCCGCAAAAGCTCGGCGAAGCTCGGAAAGCCGGGCTGGTCCTTGCCGTAGGAGTTTACGTTCTGGCCCAGGAGGGTGACCTCCACCACGCCGGCGGCCTTGAGCTGCTCGATTTCCCGCAAAATCAGGTCGGGGTGGCGGCTCACCTCGGGGCCCCGGGTGGTGGGCACGATGCAATAAGTGCAGTGGTGGTTGCAGCCCCGGATGATGCTCACGAAGGCCGAGAGAGCCCCCTGGGGAGCGGGGGGTAGGTGGTGGGTGAGTTCCTCGCGGAAGGAAAGGTCCCAGAATTTGTGTTTGGACTCGAGGGCCTTGCCAATCTCGGTGAGCGCCCCCGGCCCCAGCAGCACGTCCACTTCAAACTTGCGGGCCATCTGCTGGCCCTCCTCGAGCTGGGCCAGGCAGCCCATCATGCCCACCAGCAGGGGCCGCTGTTCCTTGGCCTTGCGCAGCTCACCCAAAAGCGAGCGCACCTTCTCGACGGGCTTGCCGCGCACCGCGCAGGTGTTGACCAGCACAAAATCGGCTTCCTGCCAGAAGTCTACAAATTCCGCGCCCAACGACACCAGCTCGCTTTTCACGAGGTGGGTGTCGTACTCGTTCATCTGGCAGCCATAGGTGATGATATGGGTTTTCATGCGAACCTCGAGGCCGACCGGAGGGATTCCGGGGCCACACAGAACCTCAGTGTAGCAGAGTTATTCCAGGGGTTCACCCCAGGGCCGTGGCAGACCTTCTTCAATCAGCCGCATCAGGCGGGGCTCCTCGGCGGGAATGTTCTCGCGCAGGCGGGCCGCCGCCACAATGGGCATCCAGGCCTGGAGTTCGGCCAGGTCGAGGCCCGAAAAGGTCTGGTAGTGCTCGAGGTAGGTCTGGTAAAAAAGCTCGCGCTGCTGCATGATTTCCTCGCGCCCCGGCAGGTCGGGCGGGAGTTCGCTGTAAAGCACCAGCAAGGTGGTGCGGGCCATGTCGGCCAGGGGGTTGCCGCGCATGGCCCCAGGCCAGTCAATCACATGCACCCCCTCGTCTCCAACCAGCACGTTCTCGGGGTGGAAGTCGCCGTGGCAAAGCGCGGTTCCGTCGGGCAGGCGCTTTAGATGATGGAGCAGGGCCGTCCGCAACTCGAGCGGCAGTCGGCTGGCCTCGATGCGGCGAATGAGGTGAAGCCGCTGGGAGGGCAAATGCCCCGCCGACTTGTTGTGAAGCTGGCGGTGCAAGGCCCCCAGCATCTGGGCTGCAAAGCGCAGCCGGGTGGGGTCGGTCTGGATATAGTCGGTTAGGGGCACCCCCTTAATCCACTGCAACACCAGGCCCCAGCGCCCTTCAAACTGGAGCACATCCTCCACCCTGGCACAGGGCACCCCCATCAGCCAGACCTGCTGGGTGAGGCGGGCCTCGAGTTCGGCGTCGGCTTGGGAAAACTCGGGCCAGAATAGCTTGAGCACGTATCCATCGGCCCAGGCAAAGACCTCGGCATCGCGCCCTTGTCCGAGCCGTGTCAGCAACATCGCACCCAGGATACCTGCTTCCCAGGCCCTTTGCCTAAATACTTCGTGGGAATCCGGCTTCATACCGGCGTTGATTGCCTTTGCCCAGCGTCCGGTTCACCTGGCCCCACAGCTTGACGTTTTGGTATACCAAACTTATACTCATGGCAATGTTGGCTCGAGTCAAGCAGCACCTACTAAGCCCCGCTCGAGGGGTCTAGTCGGCTGCAGGCAGGACCCCAGGGCACCGCGCCTCTGGGGTCTTGTTATCGGAGGTTGAGCGCACAGGAGGCACACCAAATGGGAAAAAGCTTGTACGAGAAAGTCTGGGAGACCCACGCCCTCCGCACCCTGCCCAACGGGCAGACCCAGCTCTTCATTGACACCCACCTGATTCACGAAGTCACCAGCCCCCAGGCCTTCGGGATGCTGCGCGACCTGGGCCTCAAGGTGCGCTTCCCCGAGCGTACCTTTGCCACGGTGGATCACATCGTGCCCACCCATTCGCTGCTCGAGCCCTTCGCCGACCCCCAAGCCGACGAGATGATCCGCCAGCTCCGCAAGAACGTGCAGGAGTTTGGCATCACCTTCTTCGACGTAAGCTCTGGGCTTCAGGGCATCGTGCACGTGATTGGCCCGGAAAACGGCATTACCCAGCCCGGCATGACCATCGCCTGTGGCGACTCCCACACCTCCACCCACGGGGCCTTTGGGGCCATTGCCTTCGGGATTGGCACCACCCAGGTGCGCGATGTGCTGGCCACCCAGACCATGGCGGTGAGCAAGCTCAAGGTGCGGCGCATCAACGTAAACGGCCAGCTGCGTCCGGGGGTCTATGCCAAGGACGTTATCCTGCACATCATCAAGGTGCTGGGGGTGAATGGGGGCATCGGCTACGCCTACGAGTACGGCGGTGAGGTCTTCGACCGCTTCAGCATGGAAGAGCGCATGACCGTCTGCAACATGAGCATCGAGGGCGGGGCCCGCATTGGCTACGTCAACCCCGACCAGACCACCTTCGACTATCTGAAGGGCCGCCCCTATGCCCCCAAAGGCGCCGAGTGGGACAGGGCCGTGGAACGCTGGAAGGCCCTGGCCTCCGACCCCGATGCCCACTACGACGACGTGGTCAACATCCGCGCCGAGGACATCGCCCCTACCGTCACCTGGGGCATCAACCCCGGCCAGGGGTGCGCCATTACCGACCGCGTCCCCGACCCCGCCCTCTACCCCGAGGCCGAGCGGGCCGGCCTGGAGGAAGCCCTCAAACACATGAAGCTCCAGCCTGGCCAGCCCATCAAGGGGGTCAAGGTAGATGTGGCCTTTCTGGGCAGCTGCACCAACGGTCGCCTTTCGGACTTCCGCGAGGCCGCCAAATACCTCAAGGGCCGCAAGGTAGCCCCCGGCGTGCGGGCCATTGCGGTACCGGGCTCCCAGCAGGTGGCCCAGGCGTGCGAGGAGGAAGGCATTGCCGAAATCTTCCGCCAGGCCGGGTTCGAGTGGCGCGGGGCCGGTTGCAGCATGTGCCTGGCCATGAACCCCGACAAGCTCGTAGGGGACGAGCTGTGCGCCTCTTCTTCCAACCGCAACTTCAAAGGCCGCCAGGGGAGTGCCACCGGGCGCACCATTCTGATGAGCCCGGTCATGGTGGTGGCCGCTGCCGTGACCGGCAGGGTCAGCGATGCCAGGGAAGTGTTTGGGGTGGGCGAGCTGGTCGGTGCGTAAGGCTCTTGTGCAACCCCAGGCACGGGGCTTTGTGGACACCTCAGGCCGGTAGTGCTGGTCATAGAAGGAGAGGTCTGTTTGTCATCGTTGGCGTTGATTCGAGGGGTGGCGCTGGTGGCGGCCTCGGTGCTGCTGTCCATCGCCACCCTGGGGCTGTGGCTGGGCAACCTGCAAACCAATCCGGTGCTCAGCTGGGTGGTTTTTGCGGTGGGGTTTACCCTTTCGGCCATCGCTGCAATTGCCGGCATCTGGGGCATCCTGGGTTTTTTCAGAGATAAGGAGGGCAAGTAATGGCTTTAGAACCCATCAAGCAGGTCAAGGGACGCGCGGTACACGTTCCCGGCAACGACATTGACACCGACCGCATCACCCCGGCGCGGTATCTGAAGGTGGTCACCTTCGACGGGCTGGGCGAGGCGCTTTTTTACGATGAGCGCTTCAATCCGGACGGCTCCGAGAAGCCCCACCCGCTCAACGACCCCCGTTTCAAAGGGGCCTCGATTATGCTGGTCGGGGCCAACTTTGGCTGTGGCAGCAGCCGCGAGCACTCCCCCCAGGCCATCTACCGCGCGGGTTTTCGGGCTTTGATTGGCGAGAGCTTTGCCGAGATTTTCTTCGGCAACTCCACGGCCCTCTCGATGCCCTGCGTGACGGCAACCAGGGCCGAGATTGAAGCACTGGCCCAGGCCGTGGCGCAAGACCCCGGCCTATCGGTTACGGTGGATGTGGAAAAGCTCGAGGTGCGCTACGCCGATAAAGCCTTCCCGGTCAGCTTACCCGCCACCGCCCAGAAGGCCCTGGTGGAGGGGCGCTGGGACCCCATTGCCGACCTCCTGGAAGCGGGCGACCTGCTCGAGCAGGCCTCGGCCCGGCTGCCCAAAGCTGTTTTGAGCTAGACGAAAGGATTTTCATGCCCAAGATTGCCCTGCTTCCCGGTGACGGCATCGGCCCCGAGGTGACCTATGCCGCAGTGGACGTGCTCAAGGCCGCCGATGCGGCGTTTGGTCTGGGCCTCGAGTTTGAAGCCTTCCCCTTTGGCGGCAACGCCATAGACAGCCACGGCGAACCCTTCCCCGAAGCGACCCGCAAGGGCTGCCTGGAGGCCGACGCCATCCTGCTGGGGGCCATTGGCGGCCCCAAGTGGGACCAGGTGCCCCGCCACCTGCGGGCCGAGACCGGCCTGCTGGCCCTGCGCAAGGCCCACGGGCTTTACGCCAACCTGCGCCCGGCCAGGGTGCTGCCGGGCCTCGAGGCCCTCTCCCCCCTCAAGCCCGAAATCGCCCGGGGGGTGGACGTGCTGGTGATTCGCGAACTCACCGGCGGCATCTACTTCGGTGAGCCGCGCGGCATGAGCGAGGCCGAGGGCTGGAACACCGAGCGCTACAGCAAGCCCGAGGTGGAGCGGATTGCCCGGGTGGCCTTCGAGGCGGCCCGCAAAAGGCGCGGCCAGGTTTGCAGTGTGGATAAAGCCAACGTGCTCGAGGTGGGCGAGTTCTGGCGCAAGACCGTGGACGAGGTGCACCGGGGTTACCCCGATGTGGCCCTCGAGCATCAGTACGTGGACGCGATGGCCATGCACCTGGTCACCCGGCCCAGCCGCTTCGATGTGGTGGTAACCGGCAACATCTTTGGCGACATCCTCTCCGACCTGGCCAGCGTGCTGCCGGGTTCGCTGGGGCTGCTGCCCTCGGCCAGCCTGGGCGAGAAAACCCCCCTCTTCGAACCCGTCCACGGCTCGGCCCCCGACATTGCCGGTAAGGGCATCGCCAACCCCACCGCGGCCATCCTGTCGGCGGCCATGCTGCTGACGTATGCCCTGAACCGCCCGGAGGTGGCCCAAAAGGTAGAGGCCGCCGTGGCCGCCGCCCTCTCGGCCAACCCCACCCCCGACCTGGGGGGCAGGGCCAGCACCCAGGCGTTCACCCAGCAGGTGGTGGAAAGCCTCCACAAAGTCTTGGCCTGAAGCCCCTGCCCAACCCTTCGACCTTGCGATGGGTTCATCCATCCCAACCCCTCGAGGTGCGCTTGAAGGGCTGGCGTTGAGACCTGCGAGCCGCAACCTGCGTTGGGCCAGCAGCCCCCTGGCAGTTTTCGACGATTGGACGTATACACAGAAGCATGAAACTCAAAAACCAGACCTTCATTATCACCGGAGCCAGCCGGGGCATCGGCGAGGCCCTGGCGCTTGAGCTGGCCCGGGCCGGGGCCAACCTGGTCATTGGGGCCCGCAACCAGACCGCCCTCGAGTTCGTGCGCGACGAGGTGCGCAACCTGGGGGTGCGCTGCGAAGCGGTGGCCGGAAGTGCGGCCCACAGTACCGTAGCCGAAGCTCTGGTGGCCCAGGCCTTGCAAATCGGAAACTTTGTGGGCTTCATCCACAACGCAGGCGTTTTGAATGCGGGGCCGCTGGCCTACGAGCTGATTGAACCGCAGTACGACGAAATCATGGAATCCAATGTCAAGGGCGGTTATCAGCTGGCCCGCTTTGCCTATCCCCATTTAATCCGCCAGCCCGGCAGCGTTGCGGTGTTTTTGGGGTCGGGCGTGGCCGAGCGCAACATCCCCGGCATGGGCATCTATGCCATTGCCAAGGCCGCCGAGGAGCACCTCAGCCGGCAACTGGCGGTCGAAGCCCCCGAGGTGACCTGTTTCACCTACCGCCCCGGCATTGTCGAAACCGAGATGCAAAGGCAGCTCCGCGAGGCTGAAGGGGGCGGGGGGCAGACCCTGCGCCCCCTGTTCAGGGGTTACAAAGCCCAGGGCCGGGTGCTGACCCCCGAACAGTCGGCCAGGGCCCTGGTGCGCATCCTGGAGGGCAACCCGCGCAAATTCCACGGCCAAATCGCCGCCCACAACGACGCCTGATACAACCGCCCCATCAGACCCCGATTCTGAGCAAAGCCAGGCTGAACACTCTGAGCCCCAGGTCAAGCTAGCCCCAACACCGGGCGTTTCAGGGCTTTTGAGCGTTGCTTTTTCACGGTAAGATAGCGCCAGAAGCGAAAACATACTCTGAGGTTTGCCTATGCGAAGCGATACCATCAAACTAGGCCCCCAGCAATCCCCCGCCCGCGCCATGCTCCGCGCGGTGGGTATCGGCGACGAGGAGTTCAAGATTCCCTGGGTGGGCATCGTGAATACCTGGACCGAAGGAATGCCCTGCAACTACCACCTGCGCGACCTGGCCGCCGACCTGAAAATTGGGGCCAAAGAGGCCGGTTTCCACACCTTCGAGTTCGGCGCTCCGGCCATCTCTGACGGGATTAGCATGGGCACGGTGGGGATGCGGGCCTCGCTGGTCTCGCGCGAGGTGATCGCCGACTCCATTGAGCTAATTGCCCAGGGCTACCTCTACGACGGCATGGTGGCACTGGTGGCCTGCGACAAAACCAACCCCGGCGGCATGATGGGGGTGATTCGGGCCAACGTGCCCAGCCTGGTGCTGTATGGCGGCTCGATTGCCCCCGGCTACCTGAACGGCAAGGCCCAGACCGTGGTGAGCGTGTTCGAGGCGGTGGGCCAGTATGCGGCGGGCAAGATTGATGCAAAGCAGCTCGAGGCCGTCGAGCGCACCGCCATCCCCGGCGCGGGGGCCTGCGGCGGGCAGTACACCGCCAATACCATGGCCATGGTGCTCGAGGTGATGGGCTTCTCCCCCATTGGCTACAACGCCATTCCCGCCGTGCACCCCGAGAAGAAGCCCGCCGGGCGCCGGGCCATGCAGATTCTGGCCGATGCCATCCGGCATAACCGCACCCCCAAAAGCTTCCTGACCAAAAAGAGCTTCACCAACGCCATTGCCGCCGTAGCCGCCACCGGCGGCTCCACCAACGCGGTGTTGCACCTGCTGGCCATTGCCAAGGAGGCCGGCATCAAGCTCACCCTCGAGGAGTTCGACAAAATCTCCCGCAAAACCCCGGTGATTGCCGATATGCGCCCCTGGGGCCAGTACACCGCCTGGGAACTCTACGAGGCCGGCGGCATTCCCCTGATTATCCGCCGCCTGATTGAGGGCGGCCTGATTGACGGCGACCAGATGACCGTGAGCGGCAAGACCCTCTGGCAGGAGACCAAAAATGCCCCGGAAACCAAAGGCCAGAAGGTGGTGACCAAGGTCAGCAAGCCCTTCAAGCCCGAGGGCGGGCTGCGCGTGCTCAAGGGCTCGCTGGCCCCGGACGGCGCGGTGCTCAAGCTGGCTGGCACCGAAACCAAAGTGCACCGAGGCCCGGCCCGCGTTTTCGACGGCGAGCAGAGCGCCATGAAGGCCGTACTCAAGAAGCAAATCAAACCCGGCGACGTGGTGGTGATCCGCTACGAAGGCCCCAAGGGCGCCCCCGGCATGCCCGAGATGCTCTCGGTCACCTCGGCCCTGGTGGGCGAGGGGCTGGGCCCGCACGTGGCACTCGTGACCGACGGGCGCTTTAGCGGTGGCACCAAGGGCCTGATGATTGGCCACGTGGCCCCCGAGGCCTTTGTGGGCGGCCCCATCGCGCTGGTCAAGGAAGGCGACATCATCTCGATTGACTGCGACAAAGGCATTTTGAACCTGGAGGTCTCGGAAAAGGAACTCGCCAAACGGGCCAAAGCCTGGAAGCCCCCCAAGCCGCACTACAAAAGCGGCCTGTTCGCCCGCTACGCGGCGCTGGTCAGCAGCGCTCGAGAGGGGGCGGTGCTGGTGAAGCCGGAGTAGCCAAATGCCTAAAGCAATAGCTCAGGCTGAATCTGAGCTTTCTTGTTCCACAGCGCCGACTTTGAAAACATCCCTGACCGGATTGCCTGCATAGATTTTTGCGGCGGCTCCTAGATGGTTGGGTACATGAATCAAAAAACCCAAAAGCAGTTGGCTGGCTTCCTTTGGGCTTAGGGCCTCGGGATTTTGATAGAACTTGACCAGAGCCTCGAGGTCATCGAGCCAATCCGTCATATGGAAAGCCACATCCGAAGCTTCGGTAGGGGACAACTCCATTTCTGTAGTCGAAATCTGCTCTAAAGTTTGCCGAATTCTCAAGCTGTCAAACATGCCTCAAGGATACTCGAGCCGAGCCTCGAGCTCGAAGATGAACTGGGTGAAGAAGGGTAGGCTCGAGGCCTGCGGATAGACAGGGCTTACGCTTTGGGCCTGGCTGCACCCTTCGGCCCGGAGCCCAAATGCGGGGCCTCTCGAGCCTCGACGCGTGCGGCCCCAGCCATTAGGCTAGAGCCGATGGATTGGCTTCAGAACATCCGTGTGGTGCTGGTGGGCAGCCAGGAACCCATGAACGTGGGGGCCGCCGCCCGTGCCATGCAAAACTTTGGCATCTCCGACTTGTGGCTGGTGGCCCCCGAGCCGAGGGTGCGCGAGGATTTGGCCCTGCATCCGGGGGGCTCGCTGGCCTACCGACTGGCGGTTCATGCCGAAGAGATTCTGGACCGCCTCAAGGTTGTGCAAACCCTCGCGGAAGCCGTTGGCGAAGCCCGGCTGGTGGTAGGTACCACCGTGCGGGAGCGGGAAATTTACACCGGCCCGGTGGTCGGCCCCAAAGCCATGGCCCATCGGGTGGCCGAGGTAGCCCCGCAGGGCCGGGTGGCCCTGGTCTTTGGCCGCGAGACCTCGGGCCTGACCACCGACGAACTCGACCTGTCGCAGCTCATTGTGCGGATACCCACCTCGCCCAAGCAGTCCAGCCTCAACCTGGCCCAGGCGGTGCTGCTTTTATGCTACGAAGTGTTTGGCATGGCCCTGGAGCCGCCCAAGCCCGCCGAAGCCGAGCTGGCCGACCAGGAGGCCCTGCAACGGCTCTTCGATGACCTGCGCGAGTACATCCTGCGCATCGGCTTCACCGATGAGAATCGCCTCCCCTACGCGGTTCGGCGCTTCCGCCGCCTGCTGCACAAAGCCCGCCTCACCCCGGGCGAAGTACAGTTATTGCGCGGGTTTCTGCACCAGAGCCGCTGGTATGCCCAGCACGGACGGCGTAAAACCGACCCCGAGAGGTAATGGTTGGCTATGGAGCCCAGCCCCAGCTTATACCGCCTGATCCGGCTATACCGGCTGGTTTTGCCGCTGGCCATTGCGCTGGTGGTGGTGCTTTTCGAGCTTTCCCTGGAGCCCTACCAGGGCCAGCCGGTGGCTTTCTGGCTGCGCATGGGCTTTTATGGCCTGGTGGGGCCCCTGGTCACCTGGATGACCCTGGAGTGGATTGCCCAGCAGGTCCAAGACCGGGAGCGGGCCCAGCGCGCCCTGGAGGCAGCCAACCGACGGCTCGAGGCCATTGGCAACATCCTCAAGCGGGCCTCGACCGCCGACAACCTCGAGCAGGCCCTGGCCCTGGTGGTGCAGGAGGTGGCCCAGGCGCTGGGCATGGAGGCCTCGCTAACCCTCGAGGGGGTGCGGGCCACCTCTCCGGGCTTCAAGGCTGGGCCAGAGCCGCTTTTCGAGCTGGCCTTGCCCGGCATGGACGGGAAGCTCGAGGTCGCCCTGATTCGCCCCCTTTCGGCTGAGGAACAGGGTTTTCTGGAGGTGCTGGTGGCCGAAGTGGCCGGGGCCCTCGACTCGGCGCGGGCCCGCAGCCGCGACCTGCTCACGCTCTACGAGGTAGACCAGGCCCTGCGGGCCGAGGCCAATCTGGGACGGCTGCTGGAGCGCCTGATGGAGCGCATCCTGGCCTGGGCCGGGGCCAGCGGGGGTGGGGTGCTGTTGCTGGACGAGGAGAATTTTTTGCAGCCGCAGGTGCTGCGGAACCTCGAGCTGCCCCCCTATGCCTTCGTGCCCGAGCACCGGTGGAAGGAGGCCCTGGAAGCCCCGGTGTTTGTGCGGGACAACCTGCTGGCAGTGCCGCTGCGCGAGCAAACCGCCATTGGGCTTTTGTTGGTGCAGGGGGAGGCCGAAAACCTGCGCCAGCGGCTGCCCTTTTTGCGCTTCCTGGCCGCCCAGGTCACCCTGGCCGTGCGCAACGCCCAGGCCTACCTGCGGGCCGAGGAGCTGGCCCTCACCGAGGAGCGCAACCGCATCGCCCGCGAAATTCACGACGGCATCGCCCAGGCCCTGGCCTTCATGGCCCTCAAGCTCGACCTGGCCGAGCGGCTGCTGCAAACCGACCCGGCTCGGGCCATCGAAGAGCTCCAGCAGGTCAAGGAGACCCTTCGGGGCCAGATACGCGAGGTGCGGCGTAGCATCTTTGCCCTGCGGCCCATTGACCTCGAGCGCTATGGCTTTCTCGAGTCGGTGCGGCGCTATGCCAGCGCGTTTGCCGAGCAGGCCGGTTTCCGGGTGCGCCTGAGCCTGCCGGAAAAAATCGAGCTTTCGCAGGCTTCCGAGCTGGTGTTTTTCCGGGTCTTGCAGGAAGCCCTGACCAACGCCGCCAAACACGGCAGGCCGGGGCTGGTGCAGGTCAAGCTCACCTCCCTGGGTGAGCGGGGCGGGGTTCTGGAGATCAGCGACAACGGAAAAGGATTCAAGGCCGCAAGCTCCGCAAGTGGCATGGGCGGCTTTGGTCTGACCCAGATGCGCGAACGGGTCGAGGCCCGGGGTGGGCGTTTTACGGTTGAATCGGTCGAAAACCAGGGGACGACGGTGCGGGCCGAGTTGCCCTTTTGAGAGCGGTTCCCACGAGAGCTTGCTCCAAATACCCTCGTGCTGGCACGCATGCAGCAGTCTTTGCTGTGCTGGGCATATTACGCCTCACCAGGTGAGGTGTGAGGAGGGAAGCGCGATGAGCGCATCTGTCCTTCCCACCTAACGAAGTCAAGACGTGCCTTGGGTATAGGTGCGACTCGTTTAGGCTACCTGGACATGGCTCGAGGTGTGCAGCGCAACGCGGTGGTACGCCCCTTCGGCGGTACTACGACCTGGAACTCTGCCTGCATATCCACAATTCGGCCCGAAAGTTTGATCAGGATCAGGGTTTCACGATCGCGCACTTTTTCCCAGTTCTTGAGGCTACTGGCATAGTTGGCCGATTCACCGGGTAACAACAGGCGAATCCGTCCATTCTCTACGGCTCCCACGTGGAACGCAGCCGGTCTGGCAAAGTCGGGGATTTTGTCGTAAGGCGCCCTGAGGTTGGCCTCGGCCCAGACCCGGCTGGCCGCTGCATAAACGGTTCCGGCGGGGTCGCTCACCCGAAGCTCGTGCAGACAGCGCCGGGCTCCAGGGTCTTCATCCAGCAGTTTGGCCAGGTAAGGGGGCGCGTCGCTGCGATCAATCAGCGCCTTGCGGACCAGGTACATATAGCCCAGATAGGGATTGACCGGATTGCTGGCGGTGCCCAGCTTGAAAACTGTAGGCCCAAGGGTGATCACAGGGGTGGCCCAGCCCTCTACCTTGACTGGGGTCTGGATGCCCAGATCGACCTGGGCCAGGTTGATGAACAGGTCGTCAAAAACCGCATAGGAGATGTTGTTCTGGCTGACCATCCGCAGGTACAGGCCGTTCGCGGTCTGGGGAAACTTGACCTCGAGCAAATACCGCCCCAGGATACCGGTCTCGTAGAAACGCACCCCCTTGGGCTCCAAGAGGCTCCGCAACTCGCTCACCCGCAACAGGGCGGGTTGCTGCACCCCTCCAACCGCCCAGGGCACCGAGCCCACACCATCCTGCGCGAGGGTCCAGGCCAACCCCATCGCTCCCACCCAGGCTATGCTTTTCTTCATCCCTTGCCCCCTGTCGCCAAATCATCCCTGGCAACTTCAATATCTGCGATTCTGTGGTCAGAGACCTTGCTATTGCCTTGCTTACCTACCATGACCCACCCGACCAGGTTCCGTCAAGTTTGTGAGGCTCAGAGCCTTCAGTCAGGCAAAATGGCCTTGAAAAGCACGAGCACCAGGTTCCAGACCCCCTAAACTTCAATGGGTCTGCCCCACTCCGCCAAAAAAGCCGCCTTGCCCCGTTCGCGCAGGGCCTGGCCCAGGCTTTGCAGTTTGTCCACTTCGCCGTGCACCAGCGCCACCCGCCGCTCGCTGTCCAGCCAGTCCAGCAGTTCATCCCGGCCCGCATGGCCCGAAAAGCCCCCCAGGGTATGGGTTTTGGCCCGCACCTGCACGGTCTCGCCAAACATCCGCACCGTCTCGGCATTCTGAATCAAGAGCTCGCCCAGCCCCCCCCGAGGCTGATAGCCGGTGATAATGACCGCGTTTTTCGCATCGGGCAAACCCAAGCGCAGGTGGTGCAGGATGCGACCCCCTGAGAGCATCCCGTTGCCGGCGATGATGATCAGGGGCCCCTTCAGCAGGTTGAGGGCCTTGGACTCTTCCACGCTCTGGGTGTAGTCGAGGCGTTGGGGTCGGAAGGGGTCGCGCCCCTGTGCGTAAATGTGCTGCACCTCGGTGCTGAAGAAGTCCCGCACCTGGGCATAGATTTCGCTGATTTTGGAGGCCATGGGCGAGTCCACAAACACCGGCACGATGGGAATGGCCTCCTGCTGTTCGAGCTCGCGGAGGTAAAACAGAATCTCCTGGGTGCGCTCGAGGGCAAACGAGGGGATGAACACCTTTCCTTCCTGATGCAGCACCTCGTTCAGAATGTCGGTGAATTCTTCGAGGGTGGCAGCAAAAGGGCGGTGGGAGCGATCACCATAGGTGCCCTCGCAAAGCACCAGGTCTGCCTGCGCGGGGTAGTCGGGGTCGGCGAGCACATCCTTGCGCCGGTGCCCTAAGTCGCCGCTGAAAATCAGGGTCTTGCCGCTCGCCTCGAGCTGCACAAACGCGCTGCCCGGCAGGTGGCCCGCATCCCGCAGGCGGAATCGAAAAGGCCCCAGGCTCAGGGTTTGATAGAAGGCAACCTCCTCCAGGCGGGCATAAAGCTCCGCCAGGTCTTGTTCATCCCAGGGCAAGGGCGGCGCTTCGCGTCCCTTGCGCTCGAGGCGCTCGCGCTCCTCCTGCATCAACTTGAGCGAATCTTCCAGGATGACCGGCAAAATCAGCCGGGTGGGCTCGGTCACGTACACCCGGCCCCTGTAGCCCTGCCGCACCAGCAAAGGCAAGCGCCCGATGTGATCGTTATGGGCATGCGAGACCAGCACCGCATCAATGCCCTTGGGGTCAAAGCCAAATGGCTCCTGGTTGCGCTCCTCGTCCGCTCCCTGGTAAGCCCCGCAATCGAGCAGCAATCTGAAACCCTGATGTTCGACCAGATGGCAGCTACCGGTCACGGTCTGGGCTGCGCCAAAGGGAGTTATTTGCATGCACGTACTGTACCAGACCTGCCGAAGGCGGGATGGGCTCCCGGAGGGGCGATTCTTTTGCCTTTTTTACAGCCTTTGTTCGGCTTGACAGCCCCCCGCGTGTGGTGTAACCTTACGACTTGGACGAGGTTCAACCCCTTTGTCCAGAGCAGCCATCGGAAGAACAACAAGCCGGGCCACCCTAGCTCAACTGGTAGAGCACCCGACTTGTAATCGGAAGGTTGTCGGTTCAATTCCGATGGGTGGCTCCAACAAGGGCAGGTGGCCGAGTGGTTAAAGGCGACAGACTGTAAATCTGTTCTCTTCGGAGTACGATGGTTCGAATCCGTCCCTGCCCACCAGCGCGCCCCAGAGGCGCACCCAACGCGGGAATAGCTCAGTTGGTAGAGCATCTGCTTCCCAAGCAGAGGGTCGCGAGTTCGAGTCTCGTTTCCCGCTCCAGAAGCGCCCTGTGCGCGAACACCTCAGGTGCTCGGGTAGCTCAGCTGGTAGAGCACACCCTTGGTAAGGGTGAGGTCGTCGGTTCAAGCCCGATCCCGAGCTCCAACCCCACACCGCCCGTCCACCGCTGCGGGCGGTGTGTTCCTGAAAAACCCTAGCGGAAGCCAAAGGAGGCAACACGAATGGCGAAAGGCGTATTTGAGCGCACCAAACCCCACGTGAACGTGGGGACCATCGGACACGTAGACCACGGGAAGACCACCCTGACGGCGGCCATCACCTTTGTGGCGGCGGCGGCCAACCCCAACGTGGAGGTGCAGGCCTACGATCAGATCGACAAGGCCCCCGAGGAGAAGGCCCGCGGGATCACCATCAACACCGCCCACGTGGAGTACGAGACCGAGAAACGGCACTACTC
>NZ_JANWVH010000160.1 GCF_025056915.1 Meiothermus sp.
AGGTTTTATACTTCTTCTTGTAAAGGAGGTTGACATGATTAGATACAACCCATTCCGTGAAATCGAACAAATCCAGAATGCGCTGCTGCGGAACTTTTTTGCGGCCCCGGCGGAAAGCACCAACATCCCGTTGGTGGATGCCCTCGAGGACGCCCAGGGGGTGCATCTGGCGGTCTATCTGCCCGGTGTGGAGCCTTCCAATGTGGAGGTGACCACCGAGAACAACACCCTCACCATCCGGGCTGAGCGGCCCTTCAGCAAGCCCGAAAATGCCAACCAGTGGCGGCTGGAGGGGGTTTACGGCAAGTTTGAGCGCAGCTTCGTGATCCCCAACACCTACGACCTGAGCAAGATCGAAGCCAACTTCAAGCACGGCATCCTCTACCTCGACATCCCCAAGGCCGAAGCGGCCCAACCTCGCCGCATCGAGGTTCGCGTCAACGCCTAAATCCAACCTGAAGGAAAGCTCCCCGCCCGGCGGGGAGTTTTTTGCATTTGCAGGGCGGGGCTGGCCCAAAGCGCGGGGGGCTTTTCCCCGCGAAGGTTGCTTCGCTGATGCGGCCTGGGGTATCCTTCTGCCGGTAACGCACATTGGATGCTGTGTTTTGGGGTCGCAGACGGGGTGCATATGGGACGAGCAATCGCGGCGCTATGGGTGGTGGTATGGGGCCTGGCCTGGGCCAAAGACAATACCTTTTCGCTCCAACTCAACGCGGGCTGGTTCAACGGGCTTTCCGGCGAGGTGGGCCTGGGGCTGTTCAACATTGCAGGAGAGAAGCTGGGTGTGCGCCTGGGGCTGGCCTACTCCCAGGCCGACGCCGTGGACAACAACGTATTCGCTCCCAGCAGCGAGAACGCCCAGAACCTGACCCTGGGCCTGGATGTCTCCTATTCCTTCGATTTCCAGAGCGCCTTCACCCTGAGCCCCTACCTGGGGTTCCGCTACAACCTGTTCTCGGGCTCGGTCACGGTGGGTAGCTCGACCAACGCCCTGGCCTCCAACCAGTTCGGCCTGGGTGGAGGGGTGCGGGCCGGCTATTTTCTGGACAGCCAGCTTGGGCTGTTGCTGGACTTGGGCCTCGACTACTTCTTCGAAAGCAGCATCCAGCTGGGTTCGACCCGCTACAACCCCGGCGAAACCTCGGGGCCTCCCCTCAACCTCAACGTTCACCAGTGGGTCAACGACCCGCGCCTGGTCTGGAAGGGCCGCCTGGGGCTGGCTTTCAACTTCTGAACCCGCAGTGTGGGCTTCGCAAACACCAGGCCAACCCTGGGCCAGGTAAGGTAGGCTGTTGGCATGTTTCCGCTGCACGACATCAACCGTTCGCACCGGCGCCCTTATGTGGTCTATGCGCTGGTGGTGCTGAACCTGCTGGGGTTTATTTATACCTTTTTTCTCACCGACCCCGCCGCGGTCATTCAGACCTACGGCTTTGTGCCGGCCCGCTTCCTGGCCGACCCCGGCGGCGAGTGGATTACCCTTTTCAGCAGCATGTTTTTGCATGGCAGCCTCATGCACATCCTGGGCAACCTGTGGTTCTTGTGGGTGTTTGGCGACAACATCGAAGACCGCCTGGGCCACGGGCGGTTTTTGGGGTTTTACCTTCTGGGTGGGGTGGCAGCGGCCTTTGCCCAGGGGCTTGTGAGCGGCTTTTCCAGTGACACCCCCA
>NZ_JANWVH010000161.1 GCF_025056915.1 Meiothermus sp.
GCGTTGCGTCTGGGCCGAGCCGCATGTTTTCGAGTTTCCAGGCGGCCACTGTTCTGTCCAGGACAAAGCTTTCTTATGGTCGAATGGCTCTAAATATGTAAACAGCGCACTAGTTCCAACCTCGTTTATCGCTTGCCCAGGCCCGGACGATCATTCTTTGCCAATCCCGCTCCTCGAAATAGGTCATGCAGGGGGTAGGCGTGGGGTCCTTCACGCAAGCGGGCTGTCCTGGCGGCGCACACTCAGGGGAAACCCCGTCGGGTGGATTCCCAGCAAGAAGTGTGCGAGGTGCTTGTGTTTTTGGATGCTGGGTGGAATCGCTCTATAGTTTTTCGGGTCGCTGTGGGCGGCGAAGGGGCGGAACCTTGTTCTTGGGAGGGTGGCACCGGGTGGCCCCCAATGTGAAACAAGCCGCAGGGCGGGTGAGGTTGTTCTACACAGAACGTGCTAGCATAACCCCATAAGCAGTTCTGGAACCAGTCGGAGCTGTAGGCTTTGGGTTGGTCATGGGCTGTCCTAGAGGTGCCAAAATGACGCTGAAACAAGTACCGGTCTTGTTGTTGCTGATGCTCTTTCCGCTGGCTCTGGCCCAAACCGACCCGGTGGTGGCGAGGGTGGGTAAATCTTCCATCACCAAGAGCCAGTTCGACTTGCAGTTCCGCCTGTTTTTGCGCGATGTCTTGCAGCAACGCGGTCAGGCCTACAGCCCCGAGGCCGAGGAAGCCTTTGCCCAGTTCAGGCCGCAGTACCTGGAGCGGATGGCCCGCGATCAGGCGATTATTCTGGCTGCCGAGGCCACTGGTTTTGCAGCCAGAGGCGCCGCAGTGGATGAAGCCATCCAGGAAGTAAAGTCCCAATTCGAAACGGAAGAGCAGCTTCAGCAGGCCCTCGAGGAGGCGGGTATTCCCAGCCTCGAGGCCTACCGCAAGCTGGTTTACGAGGCCCTGACCTACAACGCCTACCTCGAGAACCTGATCAAACGGTTGCAGACCAGCGAAGCCGCTTTGCGCATCTTGTACCTGGTCTCCAAGTCCGAATATGCGGTGCCGGTAAGGTATTGCTCCTCACACATCCTGGTCAACACAGCGCAGGAGGCCAATCAGGTGATTGCCCGGCTGGGCAAAGGCGAGAAGTTCGCCGACCTGGCCAAAGAACTCTCACAAGACCCCGGTAGCAAGAACGAAGGGGGCGAGCTGGGCTGTGAGCCCAGGGGTACCTTCGTTTTGCCCTTTGAGCTAGCCCTAATGGCCTTGAAGCCAGGCGAAAGCTCCAGAACCCCAGTCAGAACCGAGTTTGGCTTCCATGTAATCTTGCTGAGCAAGGTGGAAGCGGCGGGCTTCCAGCCCTTTGAGCAGGTCAAAGGCGGACTGGATCAGTCCGTCAAAAACTCAGCACTGCAAAAAGTACTGGACAACATCGTAAGCCGCACCCCTATCCAGTTGTTTCCCGAAAATTTGACGGGCAAGTAGCCTCTCCAAACCCCTGGCTCGAGAGGCCGGAATTGCGCATCGTTCACTTTAGAGCGCCCTTCACATATTCGCGTTCGAGAGAGCCTGGTTCGGAACAGAACAGTGACCGCCTGGGAACTCGAACACATGCGTCTCGGCCCAGACGCAACGCAGACAAGCGTGCCTCACCTCGGT
>NZ_JANWVH010000162.1 GCF_025056915.1 Meiothermus sp.
GGTGTACTCCAACGCCGGCGGGCAGTCCTCCAAGGCCACTGCCCTGGGGGCCGTGGCAAAGTTTGCCTCCGGCGGCAAGACCACCCCCAAGAAGGATCTGGGGCGCATCGCCATGAGTTATGGCTATGTCTATGTGGCTCAGGTGGCCATGGGGGCCAACGACGCCCAGACCGTAAAGGCTTTCCTCGAGGCGGAGAGTTACGATGGCCCCGCGCTGATTATTGCCTACAGCCACTGCATCGCCCACGGTATTGATATGGCCAAAGGCATGGAGCAGCAGAAGCTCGCTGCCGAATCGGCGTACTGGCCGCTCTACCGCTACGACCCCCGCCTGAAGGCCCAGGGCAAAAACCCCTTCCAGCTCGACTCGAGGCCACCCAAAATCAGCTTCAAGGACTACGCCCTGCACGAAAACCGTTACCGCATGCTGCGGCAAATCAACCCGGAGGCCGAGCAGATGTTCCAGGCCGCCCAGGAGGCGGTGCTGGCCCGCTGGAAAATATACGAAGAGATGGCCCAGTCCCACACACCAGAGGCTGCTGCCCAGACCCCTGCTCAAGCAACGGAGGAAGTATGACCCGGCCCGACCTCGGCACCACCTACCTGGGGCTGAAGCTAGCCCACCCCCTCGTCGCTTCGGCATCGCCCCTCTCGTACACGCTGGACGGCATCCGCAGGCTAGAAGATGCGGGCATTGCCGCCGTAGTGATGTACTCGCTGTTTGAGGAGCAGATTGAACAGGAGAGCCACGCCCTGCACCATTACCTCGAGTACGGCGCCCACAGCTACGCCGAGGCCCTGGACTACTTCCCCAAAGCCCACGAGTTCAACGTGGGGCCCCACGAGTACCTGGAACTTCTGCGCAAGGCCAAGGAGGCCACGCAAATTCCCATCATCGGAAGCCTCAATGGGGTTTCCCCCGGCGGCTGGATAGAGTATGCCCGGCTGATGGAGGAGGCCGGGGCCGATGCCCTCGAGCTCAACCTGTATTACCTGCCCACCGACCCCACCCTGACCGGCCTCGAGGTCGAGGAGATGTACCTGGATGTCGTAAGGGACGTGAGTCAGAGCGTTTCCATTCCCATAGCGGTGAAGGTGGGGCCCTACTTCAGCAACCTGACCCACATGGCGGCCCGCTTTGTCCAGGCCGGCGCCTTGGGCCTGGTGCTCTTCAACCGCTTTTACCAGCCCGACTTCGATTTAGAGCACCTGGAGGTCAGCCCCAACCTGGTGCTGAGCCGCCCTGAAGAGTTGCGCCTGCCGCTCACCTGGGTGGCCATTCTGTACGGGCGCATTCAGGCCGACTTTGCCATTACCAGCGGGGTCCACACCCACCTCGAGGTGCTCAAGAGCATGATGGCCGGGGCCAGGGTCACCCAGATGGCCTCCGAGCTGCTCAAAAACGGCCTGGGGCGCATCCGGGAAATCCTGCAAGACCTCGAGCACTGGATGGAAGAACGAGCGTATGAGTCCATCCGCCAGATGCAGGGCAGCATG
>NZ_JANWVH010000163.1 GCF_025056915.1 Meiothermus sp.
GCCCTGCCCCTCATCAACGTTCTGCTGGCGCTGGACGCGATTGTGCGGGGCTCGGCCACGGCCACCCAGCTGGGCCTCACCTGGCTCTCTACGTTGGCCTTTGGCGGACTGGCGCTGTACCTGGCCTATCGCAATTTCCAGCGCGAGGATGTGGTGTTCCGCAACTAACCCGGGGCGGTGGCTGCCTAGGTCAGGCGTCACACCTCTGCTCGGTTTTTTTTCATAAGGTGGTGCCAGGGCCGGTTGCCCTGGGCTATGAAGAAAATTTTGAAGATAGCCTGGAAGGAACTCATCTGCTACGTGCGGGAGGAGCGGATGTTGGTTTTGCTCCTGTTGCCGCTTCTGGTCACCCCCTTGCTGATGTTTGCCCCAAGCCTGCTCCTGTCGCACTTGCAGCAGCAGTCCATTAACAAAGCTCATGTGGTGGCGGTAAAGGGTGTGCCACCGCAGTACCAAAAGGAACTCGAGCAGCTGGGTTTTGTGGTTGTTTCCTCGGCTGACCCCCGCCAGAGCGTGCGCCAGCGCCAGGCCGATGCCGGCCTGCTGTACGCCCAGAACGCCTTTGTAATTTTCGACCGGGCCAGCCCCATCAGCAAGCAGGAATCGGTGCCCACCCTGCGTCTGAAAGAGGGATTGCAGCAGCTTCGACTGAAACAAATCGAGCAGAGACTAGCCGCCAAAGGGCTCAGTCAGGCGGCGCTCGAGCCCTTTCAGATAAAGACCGAAAAATCCGCCACCGAGCAGGAACAAGCCCTGGGCGTGCTGGCCTTGATTTTGCCGGTATTCATTTTGCTGTCGGTGCTGGGAGCGGGGCAACACGTGGCGCTCGATGCCACGGTAGGCGAGAAGCAGATGGGCACCCTGGAAGCCCTGCTCTCGGCCCCCATCCGGCCCTGGGAACTGTTGCTGGGCAAAGGGCTGGCGGTGCTAAGTGCAGCTTTTTTCTCGGCCATATCGGTTTTCATGGGCACCGCTTTGGGAAGCTGGGCTTTTGAGATGCTTCCGCAGGGAAATTTGGGTGCTTCGAGCACAAACGAACTTGCCCTAGGTAAACTGACCTTGTCCTTGCCCACTCTGGGAGGCTTGTTCGTAACCGGGGTACTCTTTGCTGTTTTTGCGGTGGCGCTGGTCTTGTCCATCGGTATTTTTGCCCGCAGCTACCGCGAGGCCAGCGCATACTTGGCGCCGCTGGATTTGCTTTTGATGGCACCCATGCTGGCTTTTGCCTTCGCTGAATACATCGCACTCCAAACCTGGCACTACGCGCTACCAGGACTGGGGGTTGTGCTGGCACTAAATGGTCTGGTCAGCGAACAGATAGGCTGGACTGAGTTAGCCGTCACGTGGCTGAGCACCCTGGGCTATAGCCTTCTGACCGTTTATGCTGCGTATTGGAGCTTCAACCGCGAGGAAGTGGTCTTTAGGAATTAGCGCTGCATCGGATGAAAGCCCATACAGCCACACCCGCAGGGCGGGCTATTTTGGTCAA
>NZ_JANWVH010000164.1 GCF_025056915.1 Meiothermus sp.
CGCACTGTTCAGCTTGCAGTGAGCGGGGAGGTCACCGATGAGAACGTGCTCGAGGCCATCGGAGATGCGGCTTTGGGGGCCAAGAGCGCCGACCACTGGGTCTACACCCTGAGCAACAGCGCCAACCGGGAGTTCATCCGGGCCTACCGGCAGAAGTACAACGCCGTACCCAACCACTTTGCCGTGCGGGGCTACGACGCGATGCAGTTCATTGTGGACGCCATCAACGCTGTGCAGGGCGACGTGAGCAACCGCCCGCGCTTTCTCAGGGCCCTTGAAAGTGCCAAAATCATCAGTCCGCGGGGCTTTGTGGAGATGGACCCCGAGACCAACAACGCCACCCAGCACGTCTACGCACGTGAAGTAGCCCGCATAGACGGGGTTTTGACCAACCGCCTGCTGGCCGACCTGGGTACCATCCGCGACCCCGGCAAGTAGCCATGACCCTGCTGCTGCTGACCCAGCTTCTCAACAGCCTGGCTTTTGCCATGCTGCTCTTCCTCTTGGCCCTGGGCCTTTCGCTCATCTTTGGGGTAGCCCGGGTGGTCAACCTGGCCCACGGAGCCTTTTACATGCTGGGAGCCTACCTGGGGCTGGCCCTGGGCGGCGCCCTCAACTTCTGGCTGGCCCTCCTCCTGGTGCCCCTTCTGGTGGGCCTTCTGGGGGTGGCGGTGGAGCGGTTCTTGCTGCGGGGCCTGCACGGCCGGGAACTCGAGCAGGTGCTGCTCACCATTGGGCTGGGCTTTGTGATTGCCGACCTATTGCGGGCTACCTTCGGGGCCGCCATTCGCTCGGTGCCGCCGCCCGAGGCCCTGGCCGGGCCCTTGTTCCTGGGCTCCTTTATCTACCCCAAGTACCCCCTGTTCGTGCTGGCGGTCGGGGTACTCCTGTTCCTGCTGGTGCGGGTTTTGCTGGCCCGCACCCCCTTCGGCGTGCAGGTGCGGGCGGTGACCGCCGACCCCGGCATGGCCAGCGCGCTGGGCATCCGGCCTGCCCAGGTCAGTCTGCTCACCTTTGGCATCGGCACTGCCCTGGCAGGCCTGGGTGGGGTGGTGGGGGCGCCCATGATTGCCCTGGCCCCAGGACTGGACGCCCAGATGACCCTCTTCGCCCTGATTGTGGTGGTCATTGGGGGGCTGGGCCGCATCGAGGGGGCCTTCTGGGGAGCCATCCTGGTGGGTCTGGTGGATGGCTTTGGCCGGCTTTTCCTGCCGCAGGTGGCGATGTTTCTCATATTCGCCCTGATGGCCCTGGTGCTGGCCCTGAACCCAGAGGGGCTTCGGGGGAGGAGGATGGCATGAGGGCGGAGTTGAGCGCGGCCCGCCGGGCCCGGCAGAGCCCCCGGCCTCTGGCCCTGCGCCTGGTGCTGGTGGTGTTGTGGCTTCTGCCCCTGGCCCTGGGGGG
>NZ_JANWVH010000165.1 GCF_025056915.1 Meiothermus sp.
CTTTGCTTTTGGCCCTGGATTCAGGAGGCTTTATGTGTCACCTCGTCGTAGAATTGGTATAATCACCAAAGACAGCGATTTCGTTGGTTTTTTGGAACTGCACGGGCCCCCTCCACAGGTGCTGTGGATTACGTTGGGCAACACTTCCAACACGAACCTCAAAGATGTGCTATCGAAGGTATTCGAGCGTGCCCTGAAGCTATTTGCGGCGGGTGAACCTCTGGTTGAGATTGGCGAAGTCTCCTAGCAACGGTTCGCAAGCATGACTTATGTCGTTCAAAACAAAAAACCTAATAAGCGCTCCTGAGCCCTTGTAACCAAGTTGGGTCTTGCCACGCCCCCCCTGCTAAGGTGGCTCGCACAAGGAGGTGAGGCGTGGATGATGACGAGAGCAAGCGCGAATACCGGCTCATCGTGCAGCCGCCGGACGAAACCCACCCCTGGCAGGCCCGCCTCGAGCGGGCGGGAGAGGTGCTCGAGTTCGAAAGCCCCCTGGAACTGGTGGCCTGGCTCGAGGCCCAGCTCAAGCAAAAAGGCTGTCAAGGAGGATTGAGATGAAACGTAGATGGTTGTTGGCAATAGTGGCCGGCATTCTGGCAGCTTGCAGCAGCCCGCCCCCACAAGAGGGTTCGATAGGCCCGGACATTATGGAGCGCCTGACGGTGGATGGATACCCAGCCGTGCGCCTGCGCAATGGGGAGGTCAAGTTGCTGAACAAACCCGAGGAGACCCAGTGGTATCTGGATCGCTTTCCTCCCCCAACCTCCAGCGGGTCTGCTATGCTGCGCCCCCAAAACCTGCCCAGCGCGGTAGACCTTACCCCCTTTCAAACCCCGGTGAAAGACCAGGGGGAACGGGGCACCTGCACGGCCTTTGCAGTGGTGGGGGCCCTCGAGGCGGCCTACAAGCGCGCTTATAACCTTACCCTGGACCTCTCGGAGGAGTTCCTGAACTGGCAGGACAAGGTCAACGTGCTGGATACCCAAAGCCCACCCGTGCCTCCCAGTCAGTCCGAGAATTACCTGGCGGTTTGGGGTGGGGGCAGTGCCAATTACAAGCTGCAAAACATCATGAACGGTAAACTGGGCATCCCGCTGGAAAGCCAGGCCCCGTACAACGGGCAGGAATCGTTTGGAGACTCGGGCAAGTGGCTGCCCCCCATCACCCGCAATAGCCCGCAGCGCTTGATGGGCGATGCCAACCTGAGCCAGCGCACCCAGACCTACAACATCCCCACCCCACTGGACTGGCTGATGCTGCCCCAGGTGGCCCTCGAGGAAGGCCGCTACCGGGTCAACCAGGCGGTCTTT
>NZ_JANWVH010000166.1 GCF_025056915.1 Meiothermus sp.
GTTCTTGCCATCGCGGGGCTTGTACTTGCCACTGCAGGACTTTCTGCATGTTTTATACCTTTTTCTCCTTGGTGTGCTGCAGCGCTTGCAGCATATGGAGTTGCGCTGCAAGCCTATAATCGAGTTATGAGAGCCAAAGGATGCATTCCATGAATCCGGATAACCAGAAAATTGGGGGGTTGCTCATGGAAAGCAAATCACAACAAGGCTTTACTCCGAGACAAAAAGTACTACTTTTGCTGATCAGGTTCATATATGGTCTTTCCGGAAGCCTACTCATCGTTCCGGCTTTTGGTAGATGGCAAGCCAGTGGATTTCAGCTTGATAACCCCGCTATGCTCTTTACTGCATTTGCAGCGCTCCTATTACTTATGGCGTTTTCAGGATTTCACCAAGCCATCGCTAAGCAGCATAGTGATATTGCAGATTTCATCCTGAGTGGTTTTTTGCTGCTTGGAATCATATTCCTCGGGGCGGTTTTTTACTGGGTTTTTCGCGTGCCCTAATGTTTCATTTGACCAAGTCAGGCCAGCAGTATGGGATGCGTTTACTGGACTATTGAAGGGGTGGACATGAGCACGGCAAGACAATAGAGTTCCTGCGGAAGTCGAGTATCGCGTCCAGAGGGACATTAGCTAGACAGCGGGTTGAGTTTTTCCTGGCACCATCGCGGTTGTAGATAGCCGCGCTGAGGTTGACCCGAAGCCCCAAGCGTTGCCTGCGGTTACGGTAAGGGCCAGCCAAAATGCGAAAGACCTTGAACCTACGAATTTGCAGATGTGTTTGCTGGAAAATTGCCCTTTGCCATAGGGGTTTCAACCCTTGAGTTTCTTTGGTTTTTGTTTGCGCCGGTTATGGCCTTGCAATCGCTCTTTGGGGTCAACCGCAAACTTATAGCGGCCCGGCCCGAACTAACCGGGTTTGTGTACTGGAGTTACTTCCTTCTGGGCATGGTTTTTTTGGCTATTTCCATCTTCTTCGTTTTCCTGAAGCCCTCTTACTACATACAGCCGTCTCCATGATCCTTGCTGGACGCAATGGTATTCAACGGGGTGGTGTAGCGACTGTTCTAACTGGGTACCATGAGGCATGCCCTTCACCATCCGCCCCTATGCGCCCGCCGACCAGCCCCACCTTTACCGCGTCTGCCTGCTCACCGGCGACAGCGGGGCTGATGCCAGCGGGCTGTACCGCGACCCCGACCTGCTGGGC
>NZ_JANWVH010000167.1 GCF_025056915.1 Meiothermus sp.
GCGTCTAGGCCGAGACGCATGTTTTCGAGTTTCCAGGCGGCCACTGTTCTGTCCAGGAAAAAGCTAAAGTCGAATGGCTCTGAATATGTGAAGAGCGCTCCAGCTAGAACACTTTGCTTTGCAGGGAGCGTCGAAGCAGGGGTTAGGGCACAGGGGGGCAGGTGTTGGTGACCCACCCCCACTTCCATCCAGTGGCTTCTTGAACGTTGAAAGTTGGTATCAGGCCACCTGCAAGGCCTGCTCGAGCCGCTTTAGGGCCAGGGGGATGTCCTCCTCCTCCAGGTCGCGGTGGGTCACCAGGCGAAGCCGCTTGGGCCCCATGGCGTTCACCAGCACCCCCAGCTCCTTCAGGCGCTGGGCCAGCTTGGGGGCCTGGGGCACCTCCACATAGACCATATTGGTCTGCACGGCCCGGAGGTCAACCGCCAGGTTGAGCCTGAGCAGCCCCTCGGCCAGGGCCCGGGCCATCTGGTGGTCGCGGGGAAGGTGCTTGGGCCCCTCGGTGAGGGCCATGATGCCTGCCGCAGCCAGCACCCCGGCCTGCCGCATCCCGCCCCCGAGGAGCTTGCGGTAGCGCCAGGCCTCGGCCCTCAGCTCCTTGGGCATCAGCAAAAGCGAGCCCACCGGGGCCCCCAGGCCCTTGGAGAGGCAGACCGAGACGGTGGTGAAGCCCTGCGCCAACCTGGCCGCTTCCACCCCCAGCGCCACCGCCGCGTTGAAGAGCCGGGCCCCGTCCAGGTGGGTGGGCAGGCCAGCCTCCCGGGCCACCTGCTGGATGACCTGCTGGGTTTCCAAGGGCACCACCGTGCCCCCGGCGGTGTTGTGGGTGTTCTCCAGGGCGATGAGGCCGGTGGGGGCCTGGTGCACCGAGGTGTGGATGGCCTCCCGCACCGCCTCGGGGTCGGGCACCCCGTAGGGGGCCTCCACCAGCCGGATGGTGCCGCCCGAAAGCACCGCTAAGGAACCTGGCTCGTACTCGTAGATGTGGGCCCCTTGGGGGGCAATCACCTCCTGGCCGCGCTTCAGGTGGAGCAGCAGGGCCACCTGGTTGGTCATGGTGCCGCTGGGCATGAAGAGGGCTGTCTCGAAGCCCAATAGCTCGGCGGCCAGGGCC
>NZ_JANWVH010000168.1 GCF_025056915.1 Meiothermus sp.
TCAGGGCCTGGGCTAGGCGGCCCAGCAGCTCGGGCTCCGCCAGGGCCACTCCGGCCAGCAGCCCCCCCGCGCCCAGGGCCAACCAGCGGTAGCGCCCCAGGCTCCACCCCCAGGCGGCGCCCAGGAGCAGCAGGGCCCAGAAGGCCGTGCGGCTTCCGGAAAGCCAGAGCGTTGCCGCGGCCACCGCCAGCGCCACCCCGCCCAGCCGCCGCCCACCCAGGGCCCAGACCAGGCCAGCGGCCGCCACCGCCCCGTGGCCCAGGAAGTTGGGCTGGGGGGTGAGGCCGGCCGCCCGCGCGCCTGGACCCGCCTCGAGCCACTGCCAGCCCGCGTAGCCCAGGTGGGCCAGCATCCCGAGCAGCACCCCCCAGGCCACCACAGAGGGCGGCACCACCCGGAGCAGCCAGACCCCAGCCTGCAAGACCAAAAACCCAAGCAGGGCCGCGCCTACCCACCACCCCAGGCGCCACTCGAGCCCTTTGAGGCCGGTGGGGCCCATCCGGTAGGGCGAGGGGGTGGTGCCCTCCTCCAGCTGGGGCCAGCCCACCTCCAGGTAGGTGTAGTCTCCCCCCTCGTTGAGGAAGTCGATGGCCCGCACTGCCCCATCCCCTTCCTGGGCGGTGTAGCTGGCCCAGACCCGCCACACCCCGGGGGCCACCAGCTCCTTTTGCGTGGGCACCGGGTGGTGCCCCCTCTGGGTGAAGAAGGTGATCCTAAGCTGGGCCTCGCGGCCATCGTGGCGCAGGTAAAAGCTCTGGGTGTAGGTCTTGCCGGGCTCGAGGGGGTACC
This sequence comes from Meiothermus sp., assembly GCF_025056915.1. GTDB lineage: Bacteria > Deinococcota > Deinococci > Deinococcales > Thermaceae > Meiothermus. The sequence goes on from NZ_JANWVH010000168.1 coordinate 790, forward strand.
ATCTATCGGTGAGGAACTCCCTGAACTCGCGCCCGCTGCTTGGGTTGTGGCGGGGGATGCGCCAGAAGCCCTCCTCCACAGGCTGGGCACCCCTGTGACCACCATCCTCGTGATTCCAGCCAAGCAGGTCGTAGAGGTAGGGGCCAACAGGGTTGACTTGAGTGGCTGGCGCTCTTGGTGCGATGTAGGAGGGTGGTTCCAACCCGGGCGCAAAGCCCGTGTAGGAGAGCCAC
>NZ_JANWVH010000169.1 GCF_025056915.1 Meiothermus sp.
GCTGATGATGTTCGGCCCGCACGACGCCGACTCGCCCAACTCCCCGCAACTCATCCGCTGGCGAATCAAGACCAAGACCAACGACGAACTGCGCCAGGAGTTCGTGGACGAGATGGTCCCCGAATTCCACGCCATCGGCCTGCAAATCCCCGACCCCGACCTGAAGTTCGATCCGGCCACCGGCCATTGGCGCATCGGCCCGATTGACTGGGAGCACTTCTGGCAGGTGGTGAAAGGCAACGGCCCGATGAACGCAGAGCGCCTGGCCGCGCGCCGCAAAGCCCATGAGGAAGGACGCTGGGTGCGCGAAGCGCTGGCGGCGTATGCGGAACGGATGGCGTAGTTCATATTGCGTACTGCGTAACGGAACACACGATTCGTAATACGCAATACGCAATACCAATACACACCCCCTCCCCTCCACCTATGGACACCCAATGGCCCCGCTGGGAAGTGTTCAAGCAGGATGACCCGCAGCAGCCGCATCGCAGCATCGGCACGGTGCACGCGCCCGACGCCGAGATGGCGCTGCTCATCGCCCGCGACGTGCACGTACGCCGCCCGGACTGCGCCAGCCTGTGGGTCGCGCGCGCCGACTGCATCACTGCGCTGACCGCCGAGGAGATCGCCGCCGACCCGAACTGGCACGTCGAGGACATTCCGCCGGATGCGCCAACGCAACGTTATCTTATCTTCCAGAAAACATCTCAGCGGCGGGCGATGACCTTTGTCGCGCACATGGGCGATGTGGAGGCGCGCTCCCCGCGCGAGGCGCTGCGGCTGGCCATGGAGCGCTTCGGCACGAACAAAGTGTTCGTCTGGTGGGCGGTCCCGGCCGGCGCCATCACCCGCAGCGAGGCCGGGGTGGAGGCCAGCTGGTTCGCGCCGGCGCGGGAGAAGAAGTACAAGCAGCAATCCGAGTACGGCGACGTAGGGGGCCTGCGCGCGAAGGTGCGGCGAAATTTATGACTGATGACTGATGACTGAAGACTG
>NZ_JANWVH010000016.1 GCF_025056915.1 Meiothermus sp.
CCATAGGTAAGCTGCACGCGGAAGTGCTCGGCCACCCGGCGTTTCAGGCGGATGGCGGTTTGCTGGTCCAGCAGCTCGGACTCCCCAGAGCGGCGCAGGGCCTGCCGCAGTTCCTCTTCGGGGGGCACCGACATGCCCACCAGCAGCCGACACCGTAGGCCCTCGCCCACCAGATCGTCGAGCTGCGACCAGCCCCGCAGGTTGAAGTAGCCCACGCAAAAATCGGCCTGGTGCGATACCTGGAGGGTTTCCCGGAGCGCAGGGAGAAGCTCGAGGTGAATGTTGTCGAAGATGCGCGGCATGTTTGACCACGCATTTTAAGCCAACCGATGCCAATCTGCTGCCCAACCTGAACCTGGGAACCGGGTTCAACCCACCCCTACCGCAGCCAGTTTTCCCGATCCCCGGCCCAGCGCTGCGGGTTCTGCCATATGCGTTCCAGGATGCTGCGCCGGTGGTGTCGCTGGGGGTTGTATGGCATAAACGCTACTCGGACAGCATCGCCCGCAGGGCCTCGGCAGCCGGGTTGCCGGCCTCGCTGGGGTAGATGAGCCAGAAGAGCCGCCGCAGCTCCATGCCCCGGATGCGCAAAGCCCGCAGGTTGCCCACCTTCACATTGGGCCGCACCACCACGTTCGACACAATCCCCACCCCGGCCCCCTCGAGCACCAGCCGCTTGGTCACCTCGTGGTTGTCGGTGTAGAAGACCGGGTTAATTTCCAGCCCGGCCTGCTCCAGGGCCGAGCCAAACACCCGGTAGGTCATGGCCCCCGGCTCCCGCACAATCAGCGGCACCTCGGCCAGCCGCTCGGGGTCAATTTCCTCCTTTTTGGCCCAGGGGTGCTCCGGGGGCACAATCACCACCAGCTCGTCCTCGTAGAAGAGCTTGCGCTCGAAGCCCTCGAGGTGCTCCACGGCCTCCACCACCGCCAGCTCCACCTCGCCCCGCAAAAGCCGCTGGGTCAGGTGCTCGGAGCTGCCGCTTTCCAGCTTCAGGCGAATCTCAGGGTACAGCCGCTTGAACTCGGTCAGGTAACGGGGCAGCACGTATACCGCCATGGTGGTCGAGGCACCAATCTCCACCCGCCCGCGCTCGAGGCGCTCCAGAGCCTGCGCAGCCTGCACGAACTCTTCCAGCGCCTGCACGGCCCGCCGGGCCTCGGGCAGCAGATCCTGGCCGGTTTTGCTCAGCACCAACCGGCGGCCCTGGCGGTGGAAGAGAGGGCGGCCAATCTGGGCCTCCAACGCCCGCAGGTGCTGGCTCACGCCGGGTTGGGTAATGCCCAAGCTCAGGGCTGCGCGGCCCACGCTGCCCTCCTGTACCACGCACAAAAACACCCGCAGGGCCTGGGGGTTGGGGAAGGGGCGACGTTCAATCATAAGCACATATTATAAAAACCATCCGAAAGTAGCTTTCAATCTATCAAACACGTATCCAGGCTTTTGCTGACGAGGTCGCGCATGATAGGGGTGTGCAAATGCTTCTGAAACGATTGTCCTCGGTCGTGGTTGTGCGAATATAAACCCAAGCTTATAAGCTTTGGCTCTGAATATGGATTTCAGCACGCTCTGGGGCCGATAAACTGTTGAAAACTTCAGACTCGCCTGTGGGGGAGTGGGCTGCTCAAGGGAGTCAATATCAGATTTTCTTTTAAGTCCCGCGCCATCGCGTATTATCTGGTACATATGCGTGAGCAAGCGATCCAAAAAGGAGCCCTGGCCTATGCCTGAGCTGCGAGTAGCCCCCTCCATCCTGACCGCCGACTTTGCCCGCCTGGGCGAGCAGATTCGGGAGGCCGAGGCGGCGGGGGTGCACTGGATTCACCTCGACGTGATGGACGGGCGCTTTGTGCCCAACCTGACCTTTGGCCCGCTGGTGGTGGAGGCCATCCGCAAGGTCACGCCGCTCCCCCTGGACGTTCACCTGATGATTGTGGAGCCCGAGCGCTACCTGAGGGACTTTGCCCAGGCCGGGGCGGACTGGATCACCGTGCACGCCGAGGCCACCCCGCATGCCCACCGGGCGGTGCAGCAGGTGAAGGAACTGGGCAAAAAGGCCGGACTGGCCATCAACCCCGCCACGCCGCTGGAGGCCCTGCTGCCGCTGCTGCCCGAGCTTGACCTGGCCCTCCTGATGAGCGTGAACCCTGGTTTTGGGGGGCAGAAATACATCCCGGCCAGCACCGAGCGCATCCGGCGGTTGCGGGGTTGGCGCGACCAGCTCAACCCGGGCTGCCTGATCGAGGTGGACGGAGGGATAAAGCCCGAGAACATCGCCGAGGTCTACCGGGCCGGGGCCGACGTGGTGGTGGCCGGGAGTGCCTTATTCAACAGCCAGCCTGTTTCGGAAAATATGAAGAGACTGCTAGGAGAGGTGTATGCCGCTGGCCCTCGGTAAAGATGTTCTGGACAAGGCCCGGCGCGAAGGCTATGCCGTGCCCAGCTTCAACACCAACAACCTGGAGATTACCCAGGCCATCCTCGAGACCGCCGAGGTACTGCGAGCGCCCGTCTTCATCCAGGTTTCGGACGGGGCCCGCAAGTACGCCGGGCTGGAAAACCTCTCCAACCTGGTGCGCGACATGGCCAGCCGGGTAAGCGTGCCGGTGGTGCTGCACCTCGACCACGGGGCCGACTACAAGATGGTGCTCCAGGCGCTGAGGGCCGGCTTTACCAGCGTGATGATTGACGCCTCACACCACCCCTTCGAGGAAAACGTGCACGAAACCCAGAAGTGCGTGGAGGCCGCGCACGCGGTGGGGGTGAGCGTTGAGGCCGAGCTAGGCCGTTTGCAGGGTATCGAAGACAACATTGTAGTGGACGCCAAAGATGCCTTCCTGACCGACCCCGAGGAGGCGGCCCGCTTTGTAGAGGCCACCGGCATTGACTATCTGGCCATTGCCATTGGCACCTCGCACGGGGCCTACAAGGGCAAAGGGCGGCCTTACATTGACCATGCCCGGCTCGAGCAGATCGCAGCAAAAGTCTCCATCCCCCTGGTGCTGCACGGCTCCTCGGGGGTGCCCCAGTGGCTCAAGGACAAGATGAGCGTAACCGGGGCCGACCTCGGCGACCCCACCGGCATCCACGATGAGGACGTGCGCAAAGCCATACCCAACGGCATCGCCAAGATCAACATTGACACCGACTTGCGGCTGGCCTTTACGGCGGGTATCCGCGAGGTAGTGGTGGGCAATGCCCGGGAGTTCGACCCACGCAAGCTACTGGGCAAGGGCCGCGAGTACCTCAAGCAGGTCATCAAGGAAAAGTTCGAACTGATGGGCACGGTGGGGCGGGCCTGAGCCTCCTCCGAAGCCGGGTTTCGCAGCCATCTTGCGCACGGGAGTTAGCGCAAACGGCCCACACGTTCAATGCCGTCTAGTGGGGGGCCTGACAAATATCGCGCTCTTCACAGACGTGGCCGCCCACGAAAACGAGAAGGGACAAGTGTCTGCGTTGCGTCTGGGCCGAGACGCATGTTTTCGAGTAGCCGGGCGGCCACTGTTCTGTTCAGAACTAGGCTTTCTCGAACTCGAATGGCGCATAATATGTGAAGAGCGCTCTAACGTACTCAGGCTGTGCAGCCTCAAGTACCTCAAGACCAAACTGGGTCAGGTCATGCTGATGATTCTGGCGGTGAAGTTCTTTGAAAAAGCCTCTGCGTTTTCGCCCAAAGCGGCTCTGGACTTCTTCTGTACGGGCGCGCTTGCCCTCTGGCTGGTGCAGGCCAGGGAAAAACCCGCCAATAACCTCTGGTTATTCTTGAAATAACTTATAGTGGCTTGCAAACCGATTTTTTGGCGCCATACTATAGCGTGGAGGTGAAAAAACTTGACCAAGTCTACCATTTCCCTGGTTTTCTCTTCGGCTTTGCTCTTGTTGGGCCTCGGAGCGTATTTGTTCAGCGCTCAAACCGCGGTGGCCCAGGCCAGCCCCCTCTACGCCCAGTGCCAGGGCTGCCACCAGCCCACCGGCGCAGGCGTACCGGGCGTCTTCCCCCCGCTTGCAGGCCACGTGCCTGAAATTCTGGAGGCCAAGGGGGGGCGTGAGTTCCTGATCCAGACCCTCCTGTACGGCTTGCAAGGCCAGATCACCGTGAAAGGCGCCAAGTACCAGGGGGTCATGCCGGCCTATGCCCAGCTCAAGGACGAAGACATTGCCGCCCTGCTCAACCACATCTCCACCCAGTGGGGCAACAAGTTCCCCGCCGGTCAGCAAGCCTTCACCGCTGCCGAGGTCAAGGCCCAGCGCGGTAAGAACCTGACCGCAGCCCAGGTGCTGGAAGCCCGCAACAAGCTGGGCCTCAAGTAAACCCAGCCCCGAACCACGCCCGGACGATGCGTCCGGGTTTTTTTGCTTTGGGTCCCGGGCTCGAGGGGCCTGGACGGGCAGATTGGCGCTGGGTGAGGCTTCGTTCAAGGAGAAACAAGGTCAGGGAGGGGGGTGGGTCGAACCCGGCCCCCAAACCTCTGCCTCACCGCGCCTTCGGCTGGCAAAGCACAAAGGCAAAGAGGGTACAAGCTTGACCCGGCACAGCCAGAGCGGTCGTGCCGGGTCTTGGTGGGCGAGGTTCTCAGATGACCTTTCGCAGAATCATGGCAATCTGGCCTTTGCTTAGCTCCACATTGCCCGAAGCGGCCTGGGTCTCCCAGGCATTCAGATACTCTTCCAGCACCACGCTGGCGACCGAGTCCAGGGCTTTGCGGGTGGCCTGAATCTGATCCAACAGTTCGCTGAACGAGCGGCCTTCCTCGGCCATACGCTGCAATCCCCGTACCTGACCCTCGATGCGCTTGAAACGGCGAATGATGCCCTCCAGGGTCTCGGGGTCGGTAAAGGTGCCGTCTAGCTTGGGTTTGCCCGCGTTCATTTGCATCCTCCGCTCATAGCCGCTCTTGCAGCCACTCGGGGGTGATTTTCAGGAAGAAGCTGTTGAGCTGGGTGTAGGTGCCGGTCAGCAGCAGAATGCCGACGGCAATCAGCACCAGTCCGGCGGTGATCTCAACGGCGTGCGATAGGCGGGCCGCGCGTTTGAGAAGGGCTCGAGCCCGGTCTGCAAAAAAGGCCACCAGCAAGAACGGCACGGCCAGCCCCAGGATGTACGCCACCAGCAGATGCACCCCCCCACCGGTGGCGGTAAGGGTCAGGATTCCGCCCAGAATGGGCCCTATGCAGGGCGTCCAGCCCAGCCCCAGCACGATGCCCAGCACGAAAGCTCCCCAGGGGCGGTCGGTGGCGCCCTCATAGCGCAAGTTCACGCCCCATTTGGGCTTGAGACCCAGCATGTAGAGCCCCAGCAGAATCAGCACCCCGCCCCCAATGCGCCCCAGCAGGTCGCGGTGCTCAAAAAGCAAACCCCCCAGCAGGGTGAAGGGCAGGCCCAGCAGAAAGAAGATGGCCGAGAAGCCCAGCACGAAAAAGACGGCGTTGCGCAGGGGACGGCCTTGCTGCCCGCCCAGGTAAAGCAAATAGGTGGGCACCAGCGGGAGCACGCAGGGCGATAGGAAGGAGAGAATTCCTGCCAGAAAGGCGATGGGGAGGCTCAGGGTCATATGGTTGGCTTTAGCCCAGCACCGGACAGGTGGTGGGGGCTTTGGTGTGCTCGGTATAGGGAATCACGGTGGCTTTGGCCACTTCCTCGCGGGCCCGGGCGGTGGTGCGGAACAGGTCGCGCAGGGCCTGGTTCTGGGCGCGGAAAAAGGCGTCGAACTGGGGGTTGCCCAGGAAGCCGACCGCGTAGGCCTCGTCCTTGGCGGCGTCGTATTCCAGGGCAACCGCCGCCAGAGCGTGGGGGGCCGGGCCACCCTTGACCTCCCCGCCTTTGCTCAGGTCGAAGGCCGAAAGGTGGGCGCAGCAGACCATGCGGGGGCCCCGGTTGCCCTCGGGCTTGTAGTAGCCCATGGCCCCCAGGTTGGGCGCCGCGTAGCTGTAGGCATGGGGGCAGATGCTGGTATAGGCCACAATATTTTTGCCCTTGCCCACCCCCCCCGTCCAGCGGTAGTTCTTGCCGTCGGGCATCTTGACTTCTACCGGGGCAAGCTCGGCCTCCACATTGACCAGGATATTGGGTGTGGCCGCAAACGGATAGGCAAACACATACGGCTCGTGGGGCTTCAGGCTGCTAAGCTTGAAGGGGTTGCCGGCCTTGTCAACCAGCAGGGCCTTTTGAAAGGTATTGACGTTGCTTTGGGCTCGAACGAACTCGAGCATCCCCAGGGGGGATAGCTTGAGCAGCAGCCCGAGCGAGGTGCCTTTGGCCAATAAATCGAGAAAGTCACGGCGATCCATGCGAACCTCAGGGGAGCTTAATCCAGGGGAAGCGCTTCTGGGTGCTGGGGTCAAGTTCCAGCAGCGCTCGAGCGGGCATCTGCACCTTGGGCAGGGTCTGGGCGTTCATGGGCTCGTTGCCGTCAATCACGCCGTTTTGGTAGAGGATATAGGCCACCACCGCATAGACCTCGTCGTTGCTGAGGATGCCCGGGGTGGCGAAGGGCATGGCCCGGCGGGTGTAGTCGAAGAGGGTGGTGGCGTAGGGCCAGTAGTTCCCGATGGCGAAGTCCACCGAGTCGGTGTCTTTGGTGATGGGGAAGGGCTCGGAGACCAGCCGGGTAAAGGCCCCACCCTCGCCGGTGGAGCCGTGGCAGCCGGCGCAGTGGACGGCGTAGACCTTGGCGCCCTCGTCCACGGTGCCCTGGCCGGGGGGCAGGCCCACCCCATTGGCCAGGATGGAGGGCCGGATGTTCCACTCCTGAACCTCTTTTTCGTTGAGGGGGGTGCCGATCTGGTAGCGCCCCTGGGCCAGCACCAGGGCCGAGAGGGCCAGGGCCGAAAGGGCCAGGTAAAACCACTTGCGCCGCATCAGGACTCACCTCCACAGCCGCCCCGCCCCACCGCGCCGAGCCGCTCGGGCGCTCCGGCCAGGGTTTTGTCGCCGTTGACCACCTTGCCGTCGGCCCCAATCCGCCAGGCCTGGATGGCGTTGTAGTGGTAGCGGTTGTTGCGGGCCCATTTGGCAAAAAACTCCTCCTGGGTGGGCTGGGTGTTGCCCTTTTCGTCCCAGGCCCGGCTCATGATGACCGTTTCCTTGCCGTCCCAGACCCAGTTGTACTTGAAGCGCACCACCGAGAGGGCGTCGGGGGCGGGCTCGAGGTTGGCCCGTTTCCAGGTCTTGCCGCCATCCAGCGAAATTTCCACCCGGCGAATGCGTCCGTGCCCGCTCCAGGCCAGGCCCCGAATCTCGTGGAAGCCCCGCTGAATCTGTTGCAAGCCCGAGGGGTAGGTGATGATGGACTCGGGGTCCATCACCCAGGTAAAGGCATGAATCTTGCCGTCGGCCATCACGTCGGTGTACTCCGAGGTTTCGTCCTTGCTCATCACCGGCGTATCGGTCACCTGGATGCGCCGCAGCCATTTGACCTGGATGCTGCCCTCCCAGCCCGGCACCACCAGCCGCACCGGGTAGCCCTGCTCGGGCCGGATGGCCTCGCCGTTCTGGGCGTAGGCCACCAGCACGTCGTCCAGGGCCTTCTCCAGCGGCAGGCTGCGGGTGTAGGCGGCGGCGTCCTGGCCTTCGGGAATCAGCCAGCGGGCGCCTTCTTTGAGGCCGGCTTCCTTGAGCAGGATGGAGAGCGGCACCCCCGTCCAGGAGGAGTTCGAGACCAGGCCCCGGCTGCGGGTGGCAGTCAGGGTCATGTCGGGGGGGTTGCGGTAGCCGTTCTGCCCGTTGCCCGCGCACTCGATGAAGTAGGTGCGGGTGACCGAGGGAAAGCGCTTGAGGTCTTGCAGGGTGAACATCAGGGGCCGCTCGACCATGCCGTGAATGACCAGCCGGTAGTCGGCGGGGTTGACGTTGGGCACCCCGCCGTGGTGCCGCTCGAAGTGCAGCGAGCTGGGGGTGATGATGCCCTCGAGCTTCTCCAACGGGCTGAAGTCGGCCCCGGTGTGGCGGCTGCGCAGGTTGGGGGAGATGTAGCGAATCACGTCCTTCTCGAACTCGCTGCGTTCGCCGTACTCGCGCAGGGTGGCCCCCAGCACCTTCATGGTCTCGGTTGCACCCTGCGGAATCTTGCCCTGGGCCAGCCCCGGCGAGAGCTTCACAAAAGCCCCGGCAGCCACACCCTTGCTCAATAACTGGAGGAGTTTTCTGCGATTCATGCCTTACAAAGCTCCTGTGTGGGGGTGAGGCCCAGGCCCCACCCCCGCTTGGTCTGTTAGGTTTCAGGCCCGAACATATCGCCCCACAGGCCCCGGGCCCACTCGAGGGCCAGCCCCCCATTCTGCTTGGAACGCTGGTTGTCTACCGTGGACTGCTGCCGCACCTGCCGGGCCGCAGCGTCCCAGTTGTGCTTGTGCGAGACCCAGATGGACTCCTCGGAGTTCACAAAGCTGTAGCAGATGTTGTCGGGAAGCGGGTTGGGAATCTCGGCCAGCTTTTTGCCGGCGATGCGCTGGGCGATATGCTCGGCCACGATCTTGCCGTCGTTGTAGGCCACCTGGCCGCTCTTGGGGTAGGGCACGTTGCCCATCACGTCGCCAATCACATAAACCCGGTCGTCGCGCTCGGAGAGGAAGGTGGGGAGCTGCACGTTGGCCCAGCGGTCGCCCAAGCCCGCGGTGCGCACAATCTCGCCGGCCTTCATGGGCGGGATGATGTTGGCCAGGTCGAACTGGAACTCGCCCAGGCTGGTCTTGACGGTTTTCTTGGCGTAGTCAATGGCGGTGACTTCGGCCTGGGGGATGTACTGGATGTAGTCCTTGTAGAGGTCGTTGAAGGCCGCCGTGAAGCCGGGGGCCTTGGAGATGGGGCCGGGGTTGGCATCCAGCACGATGACCTTGCCCTTGATCTGGTTGGTCTTGAGGTAGTAGGCCAGCATGGCCGCCCGCTCGTAGGGGCCGGGCGGGCAGCGGTAGGGCGGGCGGGGAATGGCCAGCACCAGGTCGCCGCCCTCGAAGTTGTCGAGCTGGCGCTTGAGGGCGATGTGCTCGAAGGGCTTGAAGCCCACCGGCAGGAACTGCTTGACCTCGCTGTAGCCCTGGATGGCCTCGTACATGTAGTCAATGCCCGGCGAGACCACCAGGTAGTTGTAGAAGATGATGCCGCTGGTGGTGCGCACGTAGCGCCCGGCCCGGTTGACCTCGATGGCCCGCTCGTTGACGAAGGTGACCCCAGCCTTGACCACGTTGGTGTAGTCGAACACCAGGAAGTCCAGGTCCTTCACCCCGCCCAGGTAGAGGTTGCTCATGGGGCAGGACATAAAGGCCGGGTTCTTCTCGATGAGCACCACCTCGATGTTGGGGTTTTTGCGGCGCAGGTGGCGGGCGGTGCTGATGCCGCCCCAGCCCCCACCGATAATCACCACCCGGTTGCCCCGGGCAGGCCCCAGCACGCTCGAGGGCCGCGAAAAAAACTCCTGGGCGAAGCCGCTGCTGGCCGCCGCAGCGCCTACGGCGGCGCTGGCTTTTAGAAACTTGCGACGTGAGACTTTCTTCATGTGGCCTCCCTTCAAAGCCCAAGCGGTTTTGGGGTTACGAAAAGCGTTGGCTTGGGTTTTGTAAGCTTATCAGAACGGATACGAAAACACAGTAGCTATGTGCATACCAGGGAGGTCAGGGGCGCCAGGGCTTCCCGCCCACCGACTCGATAATCTGGCTCATGACCTGGTGGGCTTCTTGCAGCATGCCTATGGTGGGTTGGCTCTGGGCCACCCCTGGCATAATGCCCATCAGCATGGGCTCGATGGCACCAACCAGCACCCCATCCGGCATTGGGGCTACGAAAAAGCGGCAGGGGGCGGCAAACCCGCCGGCGGGCTGGGTTTTGAACATCTGATAGGCCCACTCGCTTTTGCAGGGCTGGATGCCGACCAGGCTGCCCATCTTGACCGAGGGCAGCACGTTCAGGCCGTTGTTGGCCAGCTCGCCCTCGATAAGCAGGGTGGTTTCTTCCACGCTGGCCCCCTCCACCTTGTACAGGAGGGCGGGCATCATGCCGGAGCTGGGGTCGGGCATCATGGCCGGGGCCACCTTGCGGGGCAGGCCCAGGCTGGCAATCACCGCTTTGAGCTTAGCCCCCAACAGGCGGCTTTTGGTGTTTTTGACCCCCAGCATGCCAAACATCAGGTCTGGGTCGAAGGTGCCTACCGTGACGCCGCCGGGCCGGGCCGCGTGCACATAGATGGTGGGCGGCAGGATAATGGCGGTCATGACGTTTTCCTGTACCGCGGCCAGCACGCCCGCTTCGGGCTCCAGCACCATCAGCAGGTAGTCGGGGAAATCGGCCTTGAAGTTCTTGACCTGCCCGCCGAGGTTGAGGGTGCGGGCCACCTTGAGGCCCTGGGCGTTCACGGCGGCCTCCACGCGGGCCTGGGCATCGGCCACGCTCACCCCGCGCAGGGTGGTTTCCAGCGACTGCCCCAGCGCGCTCAGAGATAAGATGAAGCCAACAATAAGCAACCACTTGTTTCGCATAACGCTCCTTTAGGGCTTGGCAACCGGCAGGTTCAGCTCGAGCCAGCTCTTGAAACCCCCACTCAGGTTTTTGACCTCGCGGTAGCCTAAGGCCCGCAGATAGGCCGCAACCACCGCGCTTACGTGCCCGGTTCCGCAATAGACCAGGATGGGCTTGTCTTTGGCCTTGGGCAACTCGCCCAGGCGGTCGGGAACCTGGCTCACGTGGATTTGGACCGAGCCGGGGATGAACCCTCGAGCGCGCTCCTCGTTGGTGCGAACATCCAGGATAAAAGGCTCAAAGACCTCCACATAGTCTTTGGCCTCGGCGGCATAGAGCAAGTAGCTGGCGGGGTTGATTTTCTTGAGGAAACTGCCCATCTGCAAAAGGGCCCCGGGGGTCATCTCCTGGGCCAGGCCAGGGCTCAGGAGCAGTGCAAGCAGAACCCAAACGCTGCGCATACAGTGCTCCTCTAGCGGGTGAAGCCCGGCAGCTCGGTGAACTTGTTCTTGCCCTTGGTGGCTTCGGCCAGCATATAGATGGAAAGGGCAATGTAGGGTTCAGAGTAGAACTCCGGGGGGTGGATGCCCACCGATTCGTAGCAGAAGGCGATGCGGTCTTGCAGGGTGTAGAGCTTATCGGCCTCGAAGCGATAGGCGGGCCACTCGTTGGAAAGGCCCTGGCGGGGGCTGCGCACCGGGGAGAGCCGCACCTTGCCCCCGGCATAGCTGTCGTGGCAGATGGCGCAGTTCATGTCGCGGTCACCGGCCCGGTGGTACCAGAGTTCCCGGCCCAGGTTGTACATGGCAATCTCCTGGGAGGTTTTGGGCACCACGTTGATGGGCATCTCGGTGGACTTGGAGGCCACGTAGGCGGTCAGGGCCTTCACATCGTCGCGTTTGATGTCCTGGGGGCGGAAGCCCTGGAGGTTCACCATGCAGCTTACGATGCGGGTCTCGAGGTCTTCCACCCGCCGGGTGTCGGCAAAGTAGCGCGGAAGCTGGGTCAGGGCGCCCTCCAGCTTCCCCGGCCCCAGGCCAAAGTCACAGGCCTCGAGGCTCACGTTTTTAGGCCCCCGCTTCTGGGCGAACAGCTCCTCCCCCTGGGCGGCGTAAAGCTCGCCGGGCAGAATGCCGGCGGTCTGGCGGAACAGCTCCCGCTGCCGCTCGGCTTCCTTGTAGGGGTCTACCTCCTGCTGCTGGGTGAGGGCAATACCGAGGCCCAACCCCAGCGCCAGCAAAAATCCAATCCACAGGCTGCGGTCGCGCATGGCATCACCTCTTGGCGTTGACCGGCGAGGCCGGGTCGAGCAGGAAAGCGGTCACGTGGGCGGTCTCTTCGGGGGTGAGGATGCCGTGGTGGCCTGCCCGGTACATCAGCGAGCAGGGCATGGTGGCCCAGGCGTTGTAAATCTTGTCGTAGGTGTACTTGACCACCGCCTCGCTGGTGCCACGAGCCCCGTAGCCCACCAGGCCCGGCCCCATCCGCCCGGCCCCGGCCTCCTTGGGGTCGCCGGTGTGGCAGGCGTAGCAGTTGCCTTTGCGGGGGTTGGTAAACAGGGCCTCGCCCTGCTTCCAGTCGCCCATCAGCTTGCCATTGGCAGGGTATTTGATCAGGGCCCGCTGGCGTTCGAGGAAGGCCCCCACTTGCTCAGGGGGGAGTTTGTCGCGGTACTGCGAGCAGAGCGCCTGGTCGGGGTCTTGCTTCATGGTTTGAGCAAACTTGCTGCCCCCGCTATTGATGGCCTGCTGAACCCGCTGCTGGAAGGGCCCCTGCTGGGACAGGGTGAACCCCGCCAACAGCGTGGCCAGTATTCCAACCCAATATCTTTTTTTCACCTATAGTCCTCCTTCTTTCTATCCGGGTAGCACATAGCGTTGATCCAGTACCCGCATGCTGGGGCGCGGGGGAATGTTCACGGTCTTGACCTGCTTCAGATACTCGGCAATCAGGTCGTAGATGGGCCGGGGGGTGTATTTTTCCACCAGAGTGCCGCTGCGCTGCAAGCGCCCGCCAAACGAGGCCAGGGTGTACTCGCGGTTGGGGTCGAGGCGGCGGCCCCGGATGGCCACATTGCGGATGCGCTGGCCGGTGGGGGCGTTGACGGCCAGGTCGTAGGAGAGCCCGAAGACCCGGCTCATATCCCCACCCTGCTGGTAGAAGGGGTCGGGGTTGAAGGTGTTGGCGGCCACGTCCTCGAGCACCGCCTGCAAGCGGTCGCCCTTGAGCCGGAACACATACACTTCGGGGTAGGTGTAGCCGGTATAGGCCAGCACCTTGTCCATGGTGATGGGCTGGCCGGGCAGGATGGCCGTACCCCAGCGGGTGCCGGTGCTGAAGGCCACTTCCACCTCGGGGTAGGCGGCCTGCACTGCCCGGCAGGCCAGCTCGTCGAGGGTGGAGTAGGTGGAGTCGCGCTTGTACAGCAGGGTTTCGGCGGTGCCGAGCACCTGATCCAGATACGCCAGGTGCGGGGCGTAGGCCTCGCGGATGAAAGCTTCCAGGGCCGGGTCGGGCTTGATCAGGCTAGTCGCTACGGGCAGGGTGCGGGCCCGCAGGTCGGCAATGCCGCCTTTTTTCATCTGCAAGTCCACCCGCACTACGGCCTTGCCCGACGAGCCTCCGGCCACCAGCCAGGTATTGCCCACCCGAATGGGGGCCGGGGTGAAGTCGTGGGTGTGGCCGGTGAGAATCAGGTCAATTCCCTGGATGCGGGCCGCCAGGGCCAGGTCCAGCGGCACGCCGTTGTGCGAGAGCATCACCACCGCGTCCACGCCCTTGCCCCTCAGTTCGTCCACATATTTTTGTAGCTCGTTTTCCCGCACCCCAAAGGAAAGCCCCTCGGAGAACTCCTCCGGGTGGGAAACCTTTACATAAGGGAAGGTGGAGCCGATAATGCCCAGGCTGTAGCCCCCAATCTGGTGGATGGCATAGGGCGGGTAGATGGGGTCGCCAAAGAGGTCGTCCACGATGTTGAAGCTGATGACCTGGGCTTTGAGCTGCTTGACCAATTCCTCTACGCGTTCGCGGCCCAGGGTGTACTCCCAGTGGAAGACCATGTGGTCGAAACCCACCCGGTTCATCCAGTCCACCACCACCTGCCCCCTGGTGCGCAGCGAGATGCCGGAGTTGGTCCAGGTGTCGCCGCCATCCAGCACCAGGGTGCGGTTTTCGCCTGCCTGGGCTTTTTGCTGCTTGATAAGAGCGCCGATATAAGCCCCACCCCCCATCGGCCCAAACCGCTGGGCCAGGGCCGCAAAATCTACCGAGGAGAAGGCGTAGGCCTCGAGGCTACCCCGCCGCAGGCCGTAGTAACGCAGAAAAGCCTCGCCGGTCAGGTAGCCGGGCTTGCCCTCCAGGGCCCTGGCCGCCAGCAGGTTGGGCGGTTCCATGAAGTAGTGGGGCCTTAGCTGAGCGTGCAGGTCGGTGTTGAAGAGCAGGGTCACGTTGCCGAAGGGCGGCAGGTCGTACAGCCGCTCGGGCCGTTCCATGGCCTGGGCAAAGGCCTTGGGGGAGGTCATGCCCAGGGCCAGCAGAAGTTGTACCAGTTCACGTCGGGTCATCACACCTCCAATCCCAGGCTCGGGTGCCTGCCAGGGAACGCGATGAACTCCAAAGATTTAGCGCTTCAGAGCCGGCTTGGTGTTGAAGTCCGAGGCGGGGTCAAGCAGGTAGGCCACCACGTGGGCAATCTCCTCCGGCTTGAGCAGGCCGCCGTGCCCGAAACGGTACATCACCGTGCAGGGAAAGTAGGCCCAGGTGTTGTAGATCACCTCGTAGGTGTATTTCTGCATGGCTTCCGAGGTGCCCCGCTGGCCGTACTTTTCCAGGCTGGGTCCCACGTTTCCTCCAATGTTGAGGGGGGAGCCCACATGGCAGGAGAAGCAGTTGCCGCGGGCCAGGGTGTTGAAGATGGGTTCGCCCTGCTTCCAGTCCCCCATCAGCTTGCCGTCGGCGGGGTACTTGATGCTCTTGCGCTGCTCTTCGATGAAGGGGCCGAGCACCTCGGCGGGTAGCTTGTTGCGGTGAATGGAGCAAAGCGCCTGGTCGGGGGCCTGGCGGAGCAGGGTATTGGCGTAGCTCTGGCCTCCGGCCTGGATCAGCCGCTGGAGCTCGGCGTTGATGTAGGATTGACCGGTTTGACCACTGGCCAGGCCCAAAAGCATGAGCAGCAAGGTCGGTAGATAGAGTCGCCGCACAACACCTCCCTAGCGAATGAAACCGGGCAGGTCCATCCGCGCCCCTCGAGCCTGGGTGTTCATGAACAGCGTCAGGGCGATGATGGGTTCGGAGTAGAGGTCAGGGGCGGGCATGCCCAGGTTGGCGTAGCAAGCCCGGATGCGGTCGGCCATGGTCCAGGCCTGGTCGTTGGAGTAGCGGAAGGCCGGCCAGTGGCTGGCCGCACGCTTATCTTTGAGGATGTCGGAGTAGGGGAGAACCCCTGCCCGCTTGCCCACATAGGTCACGTGGCAGGTCGCGCAACCCATATCCCGCGGGCCAGCCCGCAGGTAGAAAAGCTGCTCCCCCAGCTCATAGAGCTTTTTCTCCTGGGGCATCAGGGGGCGCACCGTGACCGGCTGCTCGTTGGACAGCGAGGCCAGGTAAAAGGCAATGGCCACCACCTCGCTGCGCCGGATTTCCTGGGGCTGGAAGCCCTGGAGCCGAACCATGCAGGTGCGGATGCGCGAGTCGAGGTCTTCTACCTTGCGGGTGTCGAAGAAGTAGCGGGGCAGCCGCCCGACCACCCCCTCCAGCTTCCCCGGCCCCCGGCCAAAGTCGCAGGCCTCGAGGGAGGCGTTCTTGGGGCCGCGCTTGGTCTTGAACAGTTGCTCTCCCTGGGCCACAAAAAGGTCGCTGGGCAGAACGCCCCCGCTTTGCTCTAAGAGCTGCTTCTTTTGCTTCTCTGCCTCTTTGACCGGATCCTCCTCTTCCTGGGCCAGCGCCAACAGGCTGAAGAGGGCCAGAACTGCCGCCCCTACCAAACGCCAGAAGCGACCCATCCGAACCCCCTAGGCCAGGGTGAGGTCTGCGGTTCTCTCGCCGGTTTGGCCTGTAAGATCCTTGCAGGTCACCTTGATCTGCCCCGCCTTGCTGGCCTTCATCTTGAAGGCGAAGAGCGGGTTGGCGCTGGTGCCGGGGCCAGGCTTGACCTGGGCAATGAGCTGGTTGTCCATCAGGACGTTGAGCTCGGTGATGTGATCGGCGGGAATCACCTTGCCGCTGGCATCCCGACGGGTGCCGGGCTCCATGGGGTGCTGGGCGACGATCTGCACACGCACTTCCTCACCGGCTTTGGGTTTGGCCGGGGTAAAACGAACCAGAATGTTAATGGGCATGACACACCTCCTTAACCGCAGCCACCCACGGTGACGCGCACCGACTGCGAAGCCATCAGGAACTTGCCGTCTTTGGTCTCGACAATGGCCCGAACGGGGGCGGTTTCAGCAACCCGCACGCGGGTGGCATAGTAGGGCAGCACCCCGTTGAGAATCACCGTGAAGAGCAGCGGGTTGGCGTTTTTGTCGCTGAAGCAGTGAATGGCCTTGACCTGCTCGGCGGGCAGGCTGGCCTCAATCTCGACCGGCACATTGGCGCCCGACTCGGCGATGGTGGGCGCGGTCAGCTTAACCTGCTGCGAGACGGTCATGTCCTTGAAACCCTTGCCCAGCACCTGCTGCAAGCCCTTCTCCAGGTTGGCCAGGTCTTCGCCCTCGAGGGCCCCCTGAGCCAGCCCCGAGGTGAGCTGGGAAGCCAGCACCGCACCGGCCACGGCCCCTGCCGAGGCTTTCAAAAACTTTCTTCTATCCACAACCTTCACCTCCTGCTTTCGCACAGATTTGCTGAAGCTCTTTCAGAAACTGCGCTCGGGTACGGCTGCCAAACAGCCGCCCCACTTCTTTCCACGTACCCCCCTGGGGTACGAAGAAAACCATACTGGGGGTGCCAAAAGCTCGCAACTGGGCACTGAGGGCGCGGCCCTCGGGGCTCTGGCTGTCCACGCTGGCCACCACAAAGCGACGCTCGAGGGCTCTCGAGACCGCCGCATCGGAAAAGACATGGGTGTTCATCTGGTCGCAGTATGGGCAGGTCTCACCCCAAAAATAGACCATCAGGATGCGCCCATACGACTGGGCATACTGGCTGGCCTGGGCATAGGGATACCACCGGTCAAAATCCACCCCCTGGGCGTTGACCGTCATCAAGCTCGAGACCAGAGTTAGGAAGAACATGCGAACCATAAAATCTACTTCAGTTTGTATTAGCTCCTATTTTTATACTACCCTGGGGTATTCAAGTCAACCGCCCATCTAACAGACCTCTCAACTCGAAAAACGCCATTTTTTTGTTGCCGAACGGCTTGCTTCCACTCTCCCTCTAGCTATTCCTTTTGGATATAAACTCTATCACCTGCGGTTAGATTTGGGTTGGGTCACCCAAAGAAGATGCTGGGAACGCAGGGCACCGGTCGCGATAAAGCCAAATCCGGCCTGGTCGAAGACCCCGCGCTTTCGCCTGTCCTGGTGGCTGTTTGGCTGGGTTGAAGGTTAGCACTGCCCAGCAGGGTTGTGTGCTGCCGCCTCTTGTGTTTTTGAGACGATGGCTCTTTAATGAAAGTAACATACCCTTTATAGGTATCCACAGTACGCGGAGGTGGCATGAACCACTGGTTTGCAACCCTCATCCTGTTCGCAGTCGCCCTGGCGGCGTCGCCGGGCCAGGTGGCTCCAGACTTTCGGCTGCGCGATGCTTCCGGCAAGGTTTACACCCTGAGCAGTTTCAAGGGAAAGCCGGTAGTGATTACTTTCTGGGCCAGCTGGTGCCCTGTTTGCAAGGCCGAGTTCCCCAAGCTGCATCGCCTGGCGCAGGAGTACAAGGTACCCTTTGTGGTGATCAGCCGGGAGCCCAGGGATACCGACCAGGTTGTACGCGACTACATGAAGAGCTACCCTGGCTTTCTGCCCTTGCTGGCCCTGCCAGGGGGCGATAACCCGGTTGCGGTCGCCAACCGCTTCAGGGTATTGGGACAGCCCTGGACGTTTGTGCTCGATGGTGAAGGAAAAATCGTCAACCTGTATGCAGGCAAGGTAGAGGTAGATGCCCTGAAGGACGACCTTGCTCTGGCCGGCTATGAGTAGCCTGGGCGCTCCGATACGACCGCCATCAAGTGGTTTTTGCTCAGATTTTTTCGGATTATGACCCATGCCCAAATACCCTGGGTTGGGCTGAAAAGGTATTCGCGGACAGATTGTAGAGCACCAGCACGGCGCCTGAACGGCGCATCTTTTTTGAGGATATGTGATGATCAGGCTTTTGCCACATCTGATGGCGCTGCTAATCAACGTTCACCAACCAGCTCGACCGAGGAGTTCCTGGTAGGTGTTATTACTTTTTTTGAGGCCAGGGGGTACCTTGAAAAACAAAGCGCTCTTCTTGTGGGCCTTTCGAGTTTGAGAAAGCTTATCCCTGAACACAACAGGGGCCGCCTGGAAGGGCAGCCCTGTCTGTGAAGAGTTCGATAGAACCCTGCGAATCCGACGTTATCGCGCCCTTCACAGATGTGGCCGCCTAGATAGGCGGCCACTCTTCTGTCCAGGAAAAAGCTTTCGTATAAGTCGAATGGCTCTACATATGTGAGGAGCGCTCTAGTGGAGTGTGCGCTCTTTATGCATCAAAGCGGCGAGGTTGTAGACGATGTCTTTGGACAGACGATCAAACTCGCTCTCGAGCATGACCTGGGCAGCCTCCACACCACGCATCCGGAGGGTTTGCACGATACGTGCAGCATATAGATGGAAGACCCGGTGGGTTTCGCGCAGGGTGCCAAACTCAGGGTGCAGGGCAAGCGTGCTGCGGGCAGCCTTTCCGTAGAGCCACTGACCCAGAGCGCACTGGTTGTCTTGCATCACAAGGCCAATGTCCAGCTCCTCATTGGAGCGGTCCAGTATGCAGTCCTCGAGGCGTTTACGCCAGGCCAGGTGGGCGTTGATTACGGCCTGTACATCGAGGCCCATAAAGTGCTGTTCGGCTTCCTCTAGCTTGGGTGCTTCGGGCGGTTGCTTGCGGCTCCAACTGCGAAGCCAATCGAATAGATTCATAATGGACAGGATAGAAAATGGCTTGTGCAAAAGTTGTGGAATGTCGCCTTCATTATCGCGTTAATTGCGTTATCAATGGGGGTATGCAGATTTGGTTCAAGCCGCTTGAGGTCTATGGCTGCCCCAAAGACAGACGGGGAACGTCTGGCGGGTCGGGTGGTTTGGGCTCGAGCTACCCGTGCAAAACCCTGGGCAGGTTCTGCCACAGAATGAAGACCCCCATCAACACCAGAAACCCGGCAAAGCCGCGCCGCAGGGTCAGTTGGGGGATGGACGCCGCCATGCGCCCGCCAAACAGGCTGCCCACGATGCCAAGCGCGGCAAACAACAGCACGATGTCCCAGTGCACGCTGTAGCCCTGTTCGGGCAGCAGGTGAAGGTATTTGTAAAAGCCGCTGGCCGACTTCATGGCCACCACCAGCAGGCTGGTGCCCACCGCCAGGTGCATGGAGAGCCCCCCCAGAAGCACCAGGGCCGGCACAATCAAAAAGCCCCCGCCCACCCCCACCAGACCGGTCAGGATGCCCACCACCAGACCATCGAGGATGATTTTGAAGTAGGAGCGCTTTTGCGGTTTGGCCTCGAGCTTGGGCGGGCGGAACATCATATAAGCAGCCAGGAGCATCACCACCGCAAACAGCCCCAGCTGCCAGACCCCCGGCACCCATTTGGAAAAATAGGCCCCCAGGTAGGTGCCCGCCATGCCCGGCAGGCCGAAGAACAGCACATTGCGCCAGTCAATCAGGCCCTTGAGGGCATAGGGTATGGCCCCCACCAGGGCAATCAAACCCACGATGGCCAGCGACTCGGCAATAGCCAGCTTGTCGGGCTCGCCCACCAGATAGACCAGAATGGGCACCGTCAGGATGGAGCCCCCCGACCCGAGCATCCCCAGGGCCAGGCCAATCAGAATAGCTCCAATCCAGGCTAGGTACATGGGGCCTCCTCGGGCCTGAAGGGGGGCTCGAGGTTCTTTGAACGCTCGAGCCTGTACCCTAAGGCCGCATAGCCCTGAACCCCGCCGACCAGCTTGCCGGCCTCGAACCCCTCATACTCGAGAACCTCGGCGGCCAGACCGGCCCGGTTTCCGGTGGCACAGAGGGTGATGATGGGACTTTGCAGGGTGTCGAGCTCTTCCAAAAGCCGTTCCAGCGGAATGTTGCGGGCCCCCGGAATGTGGCCGCTGGCGTACTCTGCCTCCGAGCGCACATCCAGGAGCAGGGCGCCCTTTTTTTGCCAGAGGGAAAGCTCGTTGGGAAAAACCTCAAACATTATTTCACCGGGAGCTTCTGCCGCTGCCAGGCCAAAAGGCCCCCCGCCAGGTTGTAGACGGTGTAGCCCTTTTCGGCCAGGAAGCGGGCGGCCTGGGCACTGCGGCTGCCGCTTCGGCACTGGCAGATGATTTCCTTGTTTTTGGGCAGCTTTTCCCACTCCTCCGCCAACCGGTCCAGTGGCAGGGCCTGTGAGCCGGGAATCTTGGCTTCCTGACGCTCCAGCGGGGTGCGCACGTCCAGGATGATGGCCCCGGCCTTGGCCTTTTCGTAGGCCTCGAGGGGGCTGAGCTGCCCCACCCTGGCCCCACCCCCCAGCAGGCTTTTGAGCCATCCGATCAACGCGCCACCTCGAATCCCGCGGCCATCCAGCCGTAGGTGCCGCCCTCGAGGTTCCCCACCTTGGCGCCCTCGAAGCCCTGGCCTACCAGGAACTCCGAGGCCTGCGAGGAGCGGTTGCCCGAGGCGCAGACCAGCACCAGCTTGCGGTCTTTGGGCAGGTTTTTGGACTCCGCCACGAAGCGGCCCAGCGGGATGTTCACCGCCCCCGGCACGTGGCCCATGGCGTACTCGTAGGGTTCGCGCACATCCACCACGTAGGCCCCCTCCTGAATCCATTGCTGGGCTTCGTGGGGGGTCAGCTCGGTGAAGGCGGTGTCGTGGTAGGTGGCCCCGAGGGGCTGGGTGTCCAGGGGCAGGCCCATCTGGTACCAGGCCATAATGCCCCCGTCCAGGTTCAGCAGGTTGCTGTACCCCTTGGCCGAGAGCCAGCCCGCCGCCTGGGCGCTGCGGTTGCCGCTGCGGCAGTAGAGCACCACAGGCTTGTCCTTCGGAATCTCTCCGAAGCGTCCGGCAAACTCCGAGAGCGGGATGGGCTTGGCTCCCTCGATGCGCACCTGGGCATACTCCTCGGGTTCACGCACATCCACGAAGAGGACGTTCTCCGCTTGCAGCTTGCGGGCTTCCTGGGGGCTGATGTCTTTGTACGGTACGGTTAGCATGGGTTCCTCCCTAAAAAATGGGCCGCTTTTACACCGGGCTGGCACAGGGGATACCGGCCTCACACCAGGCTTTGAGGCCGCCCTCGAGCTGCCAGACCTTGGGGTGGCCCAGGCTTTGCAGGGTTTTGAGCCCTTCCTGTGAGCGGTTGCCGCTACGGCAGTAGAGCAAAACGGGTTGTTCGCGCTCGAGGTACAGCGGGGCCAGGCTGGCCAGCTTAGACAAGGGCAGGCGCAAAGCCCCCGGCAAGACGCCCTCGGCCCACTCCTCGGGCTCGCGGATATCCACCACTTGGTAGCGCTCTAGGGTCAGGTAGGCGGTTTTGACGTTCAGGTTCATAGGCGTTCAGGTTTCGTGGGGGAGCCCCTGGCGAGGCCAGGGGCCTTGGGCGTGGTTCAGGGTTCAGGCCCCCACCAGCTCGCGGGCCGGGCCTTTCTCCACTGGAAAGCCTTCCTGCTGCCAGGCCCGGATGCCCCCGGTAAGGTTGATCAGGTTGGTAAAGCCTGCCGAAAGCAGGGCGCTGATGGCCGTGGAGGAGCGGTCGCCGCCCAGGCAGTGCACCACCACCGGTTTGTCCTTGGGAATGCGGTTCAGGTGGTTCATCACCCGTCCGGCATGGATATTGAGAGCGCCGGGGATGTGGCCGGCCAGGTACTCGTCGGCCCCGCGCACGTCCAGGATGGCCACCTCGCCCTTTTCCCAGCGGGCCTTGGCCTCGGCAGCGGTGATCTGCGGCACGGTCTTTAGCTCCCCCCGCACATAGCCGTCCAGGCTGGGGATATAGCCCACCACCCGATCCAGCCCAATACGGATGAGCTGCTTGACCAGCTCGGGCACCCGCTCGGGGCTGGCCAGCAGGATGAAGTCACGGTCGTAGGGCAGCAGCCAGCCGGCCCAGGTCGAGAAGCTCTTGCCTGCCGGGATGTTGATGGCCCCCTCGAGGTGCCCCCCGGCAAAGGCCAGCTTGTCGCGGGTATCTACCAGCAAGACCCCCTCGGCCAGCTTTTGCTGGAACTGCTCCGGCGTGAAGAGGTGCGGCTCCCTGAGGTCGCCCAGGATGGGCATCCCGTCGCGGTTCATGCGCTTCATCTGGGCAAAGTAGTAGGGGGCCTCGGGCTGGCCGGAGAGCAGGGCCTTGACGAAGCCTTCCTCGTCATTGTTGCGCAGGTAGTCGGCCCACCAGGCGAAGCGCCGCTCGTAGCCCACGGTGGTGCTGGCCACCGCCCCCAGGCCCTTGCCGCAAGCGCTTCCGGCCCCGTGGCCGGGCCAGACCTGCACGTAGTCGGGCAGGGTGAGGAACTTTTCCTTGAGGCTCTTGAACATGCGCCGCGCGCCGGGCTCGGCGGTGCCCATAATGCCCGCTGCCTCTTCCAGGAGGTCGGGGCGGCCAATGTCGCCCACGAACACAAAGTCGCCGGTCAGGATGAAGCCCGGCTCGCTGGCGGCGGCGCCGTCTTGCACCAGGAAGCTGATGTGCTCGGGGGTGTGGCCGGGGGTGTGCAGCACGGTGAGGGTGATGTTGCCCAGCTTGATCTGGTCGCCGTCCCGCACGAGCTGGTAGTCGAAGCCCTCGAGGCCCTTGTATTTCCAGTTCTCGTCGCCCTCGTCGCTCAGGTACAGTTTGGCCCCGGTGGCCCGGGCCAGCTCGCGGGCCCCCGAGAGGTAGTCGGCGTGGATGTGGGTCTCGGTGATGGCCACAATTTTCATGCCGTTTTTCTGAGCCTCGTCGAGGTAGACCTGGATATCGCGCCGGGGGTCAACCACAATGGCGGCGCCGGCGGACTGGCAGCCGATGAAGTAACTGCCCTGGGCCAAGCCTTCTTCGTAAATCTGCTTGAAGAGCATCTGCAAACCTCCAGAGGGCAGCATATATCCCCAGGGGGTATTTTGTCAAATACCCCCCCTGGATATTAAGCCCGCCCCTTCAGCATCAGGTTCCAGTACAGGAAAGGCAGCCCATGCTTTTTCAAGAGCCACATATCGTAGCGCTCCTTCTGGGTGTTGATGAGGGGCACGGTAGGGTGCCAGACGTTGTCGTAGAGGAACTCGGCTAAAAACATCTTACCGTAGGCCGTCACCAGCGGGCAGGAGGTGTAGCCGTGGTACTGCTTCTGAGGCGCCTGACCCTTCATGACCGAGAGCAGGTTCGCTACCAACACCGGGGCCTGCTTGCGGATGGCCGCACCGGTCTTGGAGGTGGGCAGGCTGCTGGCGTCGCCCAGGCTGAACACGTTGGGAAAACGCACGTGCTGCAGGGTGTGCTTGTCCACCTGCACCCAGCCCAGAGGCGTGCTGGGGTCGGCCAGGGGGCTTTGTTTGAGGAAGTCCGGGGCGCTTTGCGGGGGAACCACGTGCAAAAAGTCGAAGGGGAGGGTTACCCTGGGCCTTTGCGCGCCGGGGTTGGCCTTGACCTCGGGGTGATTTGGGGTGAACTCGAAGGTGGCCTCTCGCTTTTCGCCGTCTACCGCCACCAGCTCGTGGTGAAACTGGGTTTGGATACCGTAGCGCTCCACCACCCTGTCCAGTACAGCCTTGACCTCGGGCACCCCAAAGATGGTGGTTCCCGCCGAGCCGAAGACAATCTGGGTGTCTTTGGCTATGCCCTTGCGACGGGTGTAGTCGGCGGTCAGATACATGATTTTTTGTGGGGCCCCGCCGCACTTGATGGGCGTGCTGGGGGCGGTAAAGAGGGCCACCCCGCCCTTGAGCTGCTGAATGAAGGCCCAGGTTTTGGGTGCTAGGTCGAAGCGGTAGTTGCTGCTGACGCCGTTTTTTCCCAGGGTTTCCTCCAGCCCCTCAATTCTGTGCCAGTCGAGCTGGATGCCCGCGGCCACCACCAGGAAGTCGTAGCCGATCTCGCGGCCATTCAGGGTGCGAACCACCTGTCGTTCGGGGTCTATTTCCTGGGCGTAGTCCTGAATCCAGCGCACACCCCGGGGAATCAGCTTCTCCTGCGGGCGTACCGAGGCTTCGGGGTGGTAAGCACCCGCGCCGACCAGGGTCCAGACCGCCTGGTAGTAGTGCTTTTCGGAGGGCTCGAGCACCGCTACATCCTCCACCCCCTTATGGCTGAGCTGTGCGGCCACGGTCAGGCCCGCGGTACCCCCGCCCACGATCAGAATTTTGTGGTGGAGCCGTTCCTTGAACTGGCCCCGTACCCCCAGGGCTTTCTCCTCCCTTACAATCATGAAAACCAACCTCCCTTGGAACTTGGCATCGCCAGACCAGGGTAGGTATAACTTTTGGTTAGAGCAAATAGCTTTTGGTTATATTTTTCATCACATCGGGGTATGATGGTCCCTATCAGCTATGCGCCTGAACCCTAGGTACCTGGTGGTCTTTTGCGTGGTGGCCGAGCTCAGGAGTCTGAGCCGCGCTGCCGAGGTGCTGCACCTGAGCCAGCCTGCGGTGAGCAAGACCCTGAAGGCCCTCGAGGAGGCCGTGCGCCAGCCCCTCTACGAGCGCACCCCCCAGGGCATCACCCTCACCGAGGCCGGCAAGGCCCTGCTGCCCTACGCCTGCGCGGTGAACCGCAGCCTGGCCCACGCCACCCGGTTTATCGAGGAGCGGCGGCACAAGCGCATTCCGCAGCTCGAGGTGGGCCTGGCCTGGAGCCTGATTCCCCGCTATCAGGCCAGCCTGCTGCGCTGGGCAGCTTTGGAAGAGGGTCGCTGTGAGCTGCACCTGGCCAACGGCACGACCCTGGAACTCATCGAACAGGTTTACCAGCGCGATCTGGACGCGGCATTGGTGCTGGGCGGCACCGATGCCTTGCCGGAGCCCCTCAGCGCCCGCCGCTTGACCAGCGACGAGATGGTGCTGATTGTGGCCCCCACCCATCCCTGGGCCGGGATGGGCGGGGTGGCGCTGGGGCAGCTCGAGGGCGCCACGCTGCTGGTACCCCAGCGCAACTCGCGGCTGCGCCTGCGGCTGGAGCAGTTTTTGGAGCGCCACGGCATCGTGCCTGAGCGGGTGCTCGAGTGCGGCAGCCTGTACGGGGTCAAGGCCGCCGTTGCTGCCGGGCTGGGGGTGGGCTTATCCAGCCGCTCGTTCGTGGAGCCCGAAGTCAGGGCGGGGCTTTTGCGGGTGCTCCTGGTCGAGGACAGCGGCTTCTCGCTGGGCGTGCACTGGGTGGCCTACCCCGAGGCCTCGCTGGACGCGGCCACCCGCGAGATGCTGGGCCTGTTGTGGCGCTACCTGGGTGAGCCCACCTCAGCTAGCCAAGGCCGGTAGGTTATAAACAAGGCCACCCAGATCAGCTTCACATTAGAGCACTCTTCACATATTTAGAGCCATTCGACTATAAGAAAGCTTTGTCTAAGACAGAACAGTGGCCGCCTGGATGGACGGCCACGTCTGTGAAGAGCGCGATAATTCGTCGCAAACCGCCAAAACCTTGAGGTACCTTGCAGGGTTTTAGAGTGGCTCGCAGGGGCCGGTGAACTGCTAACCATTACCGGCCCCTGCCACCTACTCTCACATGAAGGTTGCTTGTGCGCCTGAAGTTGGTATCAGCCTCCTCCAATCCGCCTCAGTTGCACCAAAAACGCCGTATGCCCCACCTGCTGAAACCTGGGGTGGGCAATGGGGGGGCGCACGTCCCACTCGCGGTGCAGCACTTCCAGGGTGCGCTCCACCCGATAGGGCAGGCGGTGGGCCTGAAGGTACTCCAGCAGGGTGACCACCTGGGTCAGGTTGGGCAGGTAGCAGGCCAGAAAGCGGTCGGGCTTGAGGGCCGGCGTCACGCTGGACAGCACTGTCCAGGGCTCCATCAGGTCGAGCGCCACCCCGTCGAAGGCGGCAGGGGGTAGCGGGGCCTGGGCCAGGTCGGCCTCGAGCCAGGTCACATTGCCCCAGTCTTCAAACTCACTCAGGTTGCGCCGGGCCCGGGCCTGGTGCCTGGGGCGGGCTTCAAAGCTCCACACCTGGCCCGTAGGCCCGACCGCCCGCGCCAGGTATAGGGTCAGGCCCCCGGAGCCCGACCCGGCCTCCAGCACCCACATGCCAGGGGCCAGGTCGAGCAGAAAACAGAGGGCGGCAGCATCCTTGGGGTAGGTGGGGGTGGCCTCGCGGGGCATGTGCAGCACGTAGTCTTCAAGGGTGGGGCGGTGGATGGTGAACGGTTCGCCCTGGGGGGTGGCGATGCGGGCGCCGGGGCCCGCCTGCACGATGGCCTCGTGATCCAGGGAGCCCCGGTGATAGTTGAACCGGCCCCCCTCCTGCAAGCGAAACAGGTAGGTGCGACCCCGCCGGTCTTGCAAGAGCACCCAGTCGCCGTAGGTCATGAAGCCTAGCCTAGTAAGGGGGTGGAGGTTTGTCAAAAACGTGAACCGTGAGAAGTATTTTTGCAGCGAAGGGCATATTTTGTATTCGGTAAACTTGGTTCATGGCGCTGAAGCACCAGCTGGCCTGGGTTATTGGTCTGTTGGCCTTTATTCCTAATCTGGTCATTGTGATTACCTTCTGGGTCTCGGCCCCTGGGCAACCCCTGGAAACTGCGCTTTTTTTGTTGGGTTGGGTGCTGGTGTTGGCCCTGATTGCAGCCGGGGTGGGCTATGTTCTGGCCAGTGCCCTCCTGCGTCCGGTGGATGAGCTGACCCGCAGCCTGTACTACCTGCGTGGGGCGGGCCGCACCTTGGCCGAGTTTTCGCTACCCTCGCCCCAACAGCGGCCCCCTGCCGAGATAAGGCAGCTGCGCGAGGGCTTTGAAGAGGTGTTGGATCACTTGCGGGAGTTGCTGGAAGCCCGCGAGGCCACCTATGCAGCCCTGACCCACGACCTCAAGACCCCCCTGCTGGCCAGCCTGCGGGCGCTGGAATATCTGGAAGAAGCCGATAAAATCGGGCCGGAAAAGCGCAAGGAAATGCTGCGCAACTTGCAAGAAGAGCTGAACCGTAGTTATTTGCTGGTGGAGAACCTGCTCACCGCCAGCCGCCTCGAGGCCCAGCGCATCCAGCCGGAAAACCTCAACCTGCGCTCGATTCTGGAGGACTTTCGCCTGCGCTACGCCCAACAAGCCCAAAAGCGGGGCCTGCACCTGGAGATAGAAGGGGCCGGGCAGGCCCGCGCCGAGCGGCTCTTGCTGGAGCGGGCCGTGGCCAACCTGACCGAGAATGCCCTGCGCCACGCTAGAAGCCGGGTGGTGCTCAGGGCGGGGGATGGCTGGCTCGAGGTCGAAGACGATGGGCCCGGCCTGCCTGATAGCCTGGAAACCCTCTCCCAACCTTTCCGCAGCCAGCGCCTGCGGGGGGTGCGGGCAGGCAGTGCGGGGCTCGGGCTTTATGTGGCCCGGCGGGTGGCCGAGGTGCACGGGGGGCGGCTGGAAAACTTGGCCACGCCGGGCCAGGGATGCCGGTTGCGTATTTTGGTTATGAGTGGCATCAGATAAACATGGAAGCCTTGAAGGGTATGTGCTGCCCTCGCTAGAGCGCGCTTCGCATACTTATAGCCATTCGAGTTGGAGAATGCCTGGTTCTGAACAGAACAGTGGCCGCCTGGAAACTCGAAAACATGCGTCTCGGCCCAGACGCAACGCAGACAAGCGTGCCTCACCGAGGTGAGGCACGTCTCTCTGTCCCTTCTCGTTTTCGTGGGCGGCCACGTCTGTGAAGAGCGCGATAAAAGCCCCCCTCCCGATGGGAGAGGGGCTGGGGCAAAAGCTCAACCGATGCCCTCGGCTACTTCAATCCGCAGCAACGAGCGCACGTGCTCGAAGTGATTGACGATGGTGGCGACAGAGGAACCGGCAAACAAGAGTCCCAGGGCCAGATTGCCCCGCTCACTCAGCACCAGCGAACCGGAGTCACCGGGGGCCGAAAGGTTGGTGGTGACAATCTGGTCAATGAAGCGGGCCACCCGTCCACCCCCGAAGTTCACATCAATGGTCGCCCCCAAAACGGTAATGCGCCCGGTGGTCATATTGGTGGTGCGCCCGGTTTTCTTGACCCGCTGCCCCACCTGGGTTTTGGAACGGGGCTGCCAGCCCTGCACGTAGCCGTTCCAGTAAATCTCCCGATCGAGGTCGTGGAACTGGCCCTCCGCAATGGCCGCATCCACCAGGTTGCGGTGCTGAGCCCGGGGCACCGGAGGCTCGAAGGTGATGGGCACAAAGCGGCTGAGCCTGGCGATCAGGTCGGCGGGCAGGGTGCCTCCATCAAACACCCCCGGCTGGAGGATGGGGTCGCCCAGGCTGGCGTCATTGGAGTTAGCCAGCACGTGGTTGTTGCTAAGGATGTAATAACGCGGTGGGATGCCCAGCCCGTGCGCCGGAGGGCTGACGGTCGCACCCGGCAAAAGGTCGTAGACGGCAGTAGCCATCGTACCGGCGGTGATTCTGAAATGCCCCACGCTGTAGCCGCCCTCAGCGGGCCGGATGCGCCGGGTGAGGGTCTGTACCCCCGGTTCCTCGGCATTGCCGGCGAAAACCTCGCCAATGGCCAGGACATCGGTCTGCATATCCCCCAGCTTGGCCGGAATCAGGTCGGCCCGGTTGAGCTGGCTGCGCTCCAGTTTCTGGCTGACCAGGACCACCAGGGCCGGCTCGCCGGTGGGCTCGCCGTTCTTCCACTTGACCCCCACACCCAGGCCCCGCACATTCAGGCGCATGGCCTCCGGCGCTAAAAAGCTGTCCTGCACTGCTTGCTTGGCCTTTTCTGCTTCGGCCTGGGCGCTGGCCGAAAGCAGGGCCTTGGTTTCGTTAATAGGCATACTGTCCCCCTGCAAATCAGAAATAGTCCTCTGCGAATGCCGACGTAATGAAGAATGTTTGAAGTGGCTTTGAACCGAGTGGCCTCGACACTGCACCGACCGAAGGAAAACCTTACTCCTGCGCCTGCACCGATCCCACTTCCCGCACGCGCACCGGCACCCCCTCGAGGTTCCTGGGCACCCGCTCGTGCGGCTGCAAGGCTGCCAGCGGTAGCTTTTGACGGACCAGCACCACCACCACCGCACGGCCCTGCTCTTCCCCCCGGCCCACCCCGACCACGTTGGGCAGGGTCATCAGGTGAGGGGTGTGTTTCTCGATGAGCGCTTGCAAGGTCTCCTCGGTCATACACCCTCCATTTCTCCTCGGGTTCTCTCGCGCGCAAAGAACCTGGGAAGGCTTTTCGGCACCCATGGTGAGCACCGTCAAACCAGCGTAACAGGGACGGCGTTACAAAAGCGTTACGTTCCGGTCTCATCCCCTGGCCCGCCCATGCCCCATCAAGACCATCCTGGTTCCAAACAACATGGATTTCCCCTGCAAGCGATTGCTCCCCTCGACAACGAAGGGGAGAATACGCAGGGCCAGGGGGTTTTATGCCCAGCCGTACAAGCAACTTTGGGGGTTGCATCAGTGCACAGTCGTAACGATACCCATACACGCTCACAGAAGAGTGATCGCCCTCAACCCCCTCCCTGCCGCGTAGGGCGGGTTGGACAGGGTTTATGCCAAGGCCCTCAATTCACATGATTGCATGAGGGGCCAGGTCAGCCACCCCACCTGGCCTCCTCTACAAGGTAGGGGAGGGACAGAGCGAGTCCAGATTATGACTTGATTCGCTCACCGTGCAGGTGGGGTTGTACGGGCTTGTATGCGACGCAGTCATCCGTCCTGAACCCTCAAAACCTACCCCCAAACCCCTGCTTCCCACTTCACCCTTCCTACCCTTGGCAAAGTGTTCGAGCAAAAAGGGGGATTTAGAGGATGGAGGCAATGCGCTCGAGGGCCTGGCGGATGTTGGCCTCGCTGGTGGCGTAGCTGAAGCGCACGTGGTGGGGGGCGGCAAAGTCGGTGCCGGGCACCACCGCGACCCGGGCTTCATTGAGCAGCTTGAGGGCGGCCTGGTTCTCGTCGGGGTCTATTTTAGACACATCGGAGAGCACGTAAAAAGCCCCATTGACCCGGGGGGTGGGCAGGCCCAGGGCGTTCAGCCCATCCACAATGATGTTTCTCCGGGCCCGATAGGCTTCGCGGGCCATGCCGATGAACTTTTGTGCCTCCTGCACGTTGTTCAGGGCTTCGACCATGGCCCACTGGGCGATGGTGTCGGGGCTGGTGGTGGACTGGCTGGAAACGTCAATAATGCCCTTGATAACGTCTTTGGGGCCGCCGGCGTAGCCGATGCGCCAGCCGGTCATGGCGTAGGCTTTGGCCGCGCCGTTGACGGTGATGGTGCGGTCGGGGGCCACGTGGGCCGGCGAGAAGTGTTCGCCCTCGTAGATGAGGTGCTCGTAAATTTCGTCGGACACGATATAAAGGTCGTGCTTGTTGGCCAGCTCGGCGATGGCCACCAAAACCTCTTTGGGGTAGACCGCCCCGGTGGGGTTGCCGGGCGAGTTGAGCACTATGGCCTTGGTACGGGGGCTAATTTTGTGTTCGACCTCGGCAGGGTCGGGGATGAAGCCCGACTCGGGGCCGGTGTTGACCTCCACCGGCACCCCCTCGGCAAAGCGGGCCATCTCGGGATAGCTGACCCAGTACGGCCCAATCACAATCACCTCGTCGCCCGGGTCGAGGATGGCCTGAAACAGGTTGAAGAGGGCCTGCTTGCCCCCAACCGTGACCACAGTCTGGTCGGGGGGAATCTCGAGGCCGTTTTCGCGCTTGAACTTGGTGCTGATGGCCTCGCGCAGCTCGGGGATGCCTGCCGGCGGGGCGTATTTGGTTTTGCCCGCAGCCATGGCCCGGGCCGCTGCATCCTTGACGAACTGGGGGGTATCGAAATCGGGCTCGCCAGCGGTCATGGCAATCAGGTCTACCCCCTGACGACGCAGCTCGAGGGCTTTGGCATTAACTGCCACCGTGGAGGAGGGCTTCATGGTTTTGACACGCTTGGACAGGCCACGCATACCAGTAGATTGTCCAGGGTTGGCGGGCGAGGGTCAAGTGCCACAGCCCCGCTACACCCGCTCGAGCCAGGGCTTCCCCGGCCCCTTCGGTCGCACCGGCCACTGTTGCCTTCGCATGTGGCGCCGCACCTGCTCAACCGCACGGGTCGCTTGTTCCACCCACTCGGCAGGATACAGCGGCGCCTTGGCGGCAAACTCCTCGAGGTCGAAGGTCTGGCAGTGGTGGTCGGCCCGGCACTTGAGGTCGATCTCGAGGTCGTACTGCCAGATGCGGCCCGGCTCAAAGCGCGGGGGGGTCTGGATGTTCCAGTAGTATTCCAGCACCCTTCCCTCGGCGTCCAGGTCGGGCCCCCCGGAGTACCAGCGCCCCACAAAAAAAGCCACATAGGCCTGGTGATCTACCCGCAGCACCCGGTTCTTGCTGACGTGGTGAAAGGCAAACCCCTGTGGCATATAGACCAGCACCCCCTCCTCGCGCAGCTCGCAGACCTGGGCCTCCCACCAGTAGTGCAGCGCCTCGGCGGGATACTTCCAGAATTCCACGCGCACTGTCTGGCCTACCCGGTAATGCTCCATAACCGACCCTCTCCAAGCCTGATCTTTCCTCAAAAACCAGCATGCATCCAGGGGGTCTGGTCCTTGCATCGCGCCCTTGACCGATGTGCTCGCCCATGAAAACGAAGAGGCGCCTGGGCTCAGACACATGTTACGCACTCGAGCCTGCGCCGGGCCCGGTTCACAGGTGCTTGGGTTGCGGGTTTCCAGGCCACCCCTGCGGCAGGGCACGGGTTTTGCTGGTTTAGAGCGCTCTTCACATATTTAGAGCCCTTCGACTAGTAAGAAAGCTTTGTCCTGGACAGAACAGGTGTCTGGACAGAGGTGCAAAGATTTCGTTGCCAGACCAGTAAGCACAGATATTTGGAGCTACGGGCTCGAGTTCATACCCACCACTCGAGCCTATCCTCCCCAAAGGCCAGCGGTGCAACCGCCGTACCCTTCTCGAAGTAGACGGGTTGGTAGTCCGGGGCACGGTAGACTTCTAGCTTTTCTTCCAGCAGATTCACAATCCAGATTTCGGGAATGCCCGATCGAATGTACAGGGGAAGCTTCACGGTGCGGTCGAAGACTAGCGTGGAGTCGCTCACCTCAATGACCAGCAGGATGTCGGCGGGGCCGGGTGGGCGGTCGTCGTAGCGCGATGCAGGGGGCACTGTGAGGATAAAGTCTGGCTCAGGCTCCGACCTGTCGTCGAGCTGGATTGGAACCTGGCAGAACATGTAGGTCTTATCCTTCAGCTAGGTGACAATCTCGTAGTTCAGGGCACCCATGTAGCGGCGGTGTTTGTGGCCCAT
The DNA here is from genome assembly GCF_025056915.1 of Meiothermus sp. Classification (GTDB taxonomy): domain Bacteria; phylum Deinococcota; class Deinococci; order Deinococcales; family Thermaceae; genus Meiothermus. The sequence continues at coordinate 32,000 of NZ_JANWVH010000016.1, forward strand.
CGGGGACACCATGTAGACCTCACCATTGATCAGCTCCACCCGCCCCTGCCCCAAAGCCCCCGCGGCATAGGCTTTGTGGTAGTCCTCGACGGTGAAACGGTGCTTCACCATGGCCTGAGTATAGCAAGCCTGGCCCGGCCACTTTGAAATTTTGATTGACTCGAGCTAAACTAACAAAAAACTAACGAGCGTTAGTTTGGTTTTGGGAGGAGAGATGCCAGTCAAGTACGGAGTACCCAGCGATCCCGACTACACCGAGCGCCTGGCCGAGTTCGAGGCCCGCATCAAGCGCGGCGAGAAAATTGAGCCCGGCGACTGGATGCCCGAGGAGTACCGCCGCCAGCTCATCCGGATGATCTCCCAGCACGCCCACTCCGAGGTGGTGGGCATGCTCCCGGAGGGGGCCTGGATTACCCGCGCCCCCACCCTCAAGCGCAAGATGATCCTGGTGGCCAAGGTGCAGGACGAGGCCGGACACGGCCAGTACCTCTACCACGCCGCCGAGACCCTGGGCGTGAGCCGTGAGGCCATGCTGGACGCCCTGCTCTCGGGCAAGGCCAAGTACTCCTCCATCTTCAACTACCCCACCCTGACCTGGGCCGACATCGGCACCATCGGCTGGCTGGTGGATGGGGCCGCCATCAAGAACCAGACCATGCTGGCAGCCTGCTCCTACGGCCCCTACAGCCGGGCCATGGTGCGCATCTGCGCCGAGGAGACCTTCCACCACAAGCAGGGCAAGGAGATGGTGCTGCTCTACGCCAAGGGCACCCCCAAGCAGCGACAGATGGCCCAGGACGCCATCAACCGCTGGTGGTGGCCGGCCCTGATGATGATGGGCCCCCACGACAAAGACAGCCCCAACACCGAGGTGCTGGTCCGCTGGGGCATCAAAACCAAAACCAACGACCAGGTGCGCCAGGAGTTCATCAACGAACACGCTCCGGAAATCCTGGAGGCGGGCCTTACGCTGCCCGACCCCGACCTGCGCTACGACGAGCAAACGGGCAACTGGCTGCATGGCCCCATCAACTGGGATGAGTTCTGGCAGGTGGTGGGGGGCAACGGCCCCATGAACAAAGAACGCCTGGAAGCCCGCCGCCGCGCCCACGCCGAAGGGGCCTGGGTGCGCGAGGCGCTGGAAGCCTACGCCGCCAAACAGCAGAAAACTGCGGTGGCCGTGTAGCCAGCAACCTGGCCGATACTCTGGAGGAGCAGTATGGACACCCAATGGCCCCGCTGGGAAGTCTTCAAGCAAGACACCCCGAGCAAACCCCACCAGGCGGTGGGCTCGGTACACGCCGCCGACCCCCAACACGCCTTGCTCACAGCCCGCAACATCTTTGCCCGCCGGCCCCAGGCAGTGAGCATGTGGGTGGCGCGGGCAGATGACATATTCTCCTGGACCAAAGAGGAAATCGCCGAGGGCCAGCTGAAAGCCGAAAGCCATGAGGCGCGGGGCCTTCAGCACCCGGCGAAGTACCTGGCCTTCCGCAAAACCAGCCACAAGCGCTCCATGACCTTTGTGGACTATGTGGGCGAGGTGGAGGCCACCACCCCTGAGGAAGCCCTGCGCAAAGCCCAGGCCACCTTTACCGATGCCGAAGCCCTGGCCTGGTGGCTGGTGCCGGCGGCCCGGGTTTTCAAAAGCGACCCCAGCCCACAAACCATTGAGAGCTGGTTTGCCCCGGCCAAAGACAAAACCTACAAGCAGCAGCAATACTACGCCACCATTGGTGCTCACGTGAGCAAGCACAAGGTGGGGCGGGGGGTGGAAGATGAGGCCTGAAGTACGCGAAGCCCTGATTGCCAAACTCACCGCGCTGGCCGACGACGAGGTGATCCTGGCCCACCGCAACAGCGAGTGGACGGGCCACGGCCCCATTCTGGAAGAGGACATTGCCCTGGCCAACATCGTGCAGGATGAGCTGGGCCACGCTACCCTCTGGTATGGCCTGCGCCAGGCGCTGGACGGCTCCGACCCCGACCGGCTGGCCTTTTTCCGCGACGCCTACGAGTACCGCAACTGCGAGCTGGTCGAGCTGCCCAAGGGGGACTGGGCCTTCACCATGCTGCGGCAGTTTCTCTTTGACCTCTACGAGACCCTGTGGCTCGAGGCCGCCCAGCACAGCACCTACCAACCGCTGGCCGAAGCGGTTCAAAAAATCATGCGCGAGGAGCGCTTCCACCTCCAGCACACCTACGCCTGGGTGGAGCGGCTGGGCCTGGGCACCGAGGAGTCCAACCGGCGCTTGCAGCAGGCCCTGGATATGCAGTGGGGCTACGCCCAGCAGCTTTTTGTGCCCATCCCTGGCGAGGAGCTTCTGGTGGCCGAGGGCATCGTGCCCGACCTCGCGCCCATCAAGGCGCGGTGGCTCGAGCTTGCCACCCGCCACCTGCAAAACTCCGGCCTCAAACTGCCCATCAACCCCGGCTACCAGCCCACCTCCCGCGCCGGCCACACCGAGCACCTGTGGAGCATCCTGGCCGAGATGCAGTCCACCGCCCGCTGGGACGCCGAGGCCAAGGTCTGGTGATATGACCACCCTGCCCAGCACTGAGGAAGTCTGGCAAGCGTTGGCCCGGATTCCCGACCCCGAGATTCCGGTGATTAACGTGGTCGAGATGGGCATCGTGCGGGACGTGCGGCTCGAGGGCCCCAAGGCCATCATCTCCATGACCCCCACCTTCTCGGGCTGCCCGGCCCTGCACCTGATTCGGGCGCAGCTGGAAGAAACCGCCCGCTCGCTGGGCTTTGCCGAGGTCGAGGTGAAAACCGTGCTCTCGCCGCCCTGGAGCACCGACTGGATTACCCCCGAAGCCAAGGAACGCCTGCGCCAGTACGGGATTGCACCCCCCAGGCCCACCCGCGAACGGGGTGCTTTGATCGAGCTCGAGGCCGCCCCCACCCGCTGCCCGCGCTGCGGCTCCTTTAACACCTCGGTCAAAAACACCTTTGGCCCCACCCTGTGCAAGGCCATCCACGTCTGCAACGACTGCAAAGAACCCTTCGAAAGCTTCAAAACGGTCTGAGCAACGCCAGCAAACCCTTTTTAGGTCAAAAATAACTACGTTCCTCCAATGCTTGGTATACAATTCAAATGCTTCAAAAAGCGGGCAGGAGGAATTTATGAAACGTCTAGCACTTCTCGGCAGTGTTCTGGCTCTGGCTTTTGTGGGTTGTGGACTGATTAGCAGCCCACCCATCGATAACCCCTTCGGGCTCGCAGGCCAGCAAACCCAGGTATCCCTTGGCCCCAACAGCCAGGCCACCGGCAACCTCAGCGTCAACGCGACCTTCAACGACGCCACCCTTAACCTCCCCGTAACCCCCACCGGCTTCAACTACAACCTGGCCGTCCAGAACGTCTCCTTTAGCGGTTGCCCCAGCACCCCACCCCAGACGGTGAGCGTCTCCATGAGCGTAACCGCCACCGTTTCGGACAACCCGTCTTCCGGGCCACGGTCGGCCACCGCCTCGGCCAACAACGTCCAGTTCACCCTCACCCAGTCCGGCAGTAGCTACACCGTGAGCAACCTCACGGGGGGCACCCTGAGCTTCTCCAACCTTCAAACCCTACTCGACATCCTGCAAAACGGCGGGCAAAACACCGCGAGCCTCTCGGGCACGGTTAACACCACCAGCAACCCCGACCTGGCGGGCTGCACCATGACCATCACCTGGGGCGGTGGGCAGGGCGTGCTCAAGTTCTAGCTGGTTAAACCGGAGCCCACTCCGCAAGGGGTGGGTTTTTTAGCGCTGGGGCAACTCGAAATAGCGCCGCATCAGGTCGCGCACCTCGGGGGGCAGGGGTTCGGACTCGAGGTACTTTTCAGCCTGGCGCTGCACATTTTGTGGGGGCTGGCCCGAAGGCCAGGGGCTGGGCAGGGGCATGGGCCTGCCCTGCCGGTTTTCACCCCGGCTGAGCGGGGCCTCACCTGCCGGGCGCTGCGGGTTGGCCGGAGGGCGCTGGGGAGGGCGGGCCTGTGCGCCCTGGGTTCCGGCGCCCCCCTGTTCACCGCCCCCTGGCTGGCCCTGGGCATTCGGCCCTGGGTTCTCTCGGGGAGCCTGGCCCTGGGCGGGTTGCTGGCCTGGCTGCGCGGCGCCAGGTTGGGGTGCTTGCAGTTGTCGGGGTTGAGAGGGCCGTCCTGACGAGCCCTGGGAACCAGACGCGGGCTGCCCCTGCGGGGTTTGTTCGGAAGCCGAACGGCCTGACTGGGGCGACGCCGCTTGTCCGGGTTGGGGGGGCTGTGCTTGTCCAGGCTGCGTAGGCTGTGCTTGTCCAGGTTGGCCAGGCTGTGCTTGTCCAGGTTGGGGGGGCTGTCCCGACGAACCGGGCTCCGAACCTTGAGAACCCAAGCCGGATTGCCCCTGCGGGGTTTGTTCCGAAGCCGAGCGGCCCGATTGGGAGGGGGCTGTTTGCCCGGGCTGGGCTGGCTGTGCTTGCCCAGGTTGGGCAGGCTGCGCTTGTCCGGGTTGGGATGTGGGCGGGTTTTGACCAGACTGGCCGGTCTGATTGGATTGGGGCTGGCCCGCCAGTGTGTTTTGCGATGGAGCGGAACCCTGGCCGTTTTGATTGGATACAGGCTCTTCTCGGCCTTGAGGGCTTTGGCCGGTTGAAGCGGAGCGGGCTGCGCCCTGGGTCTCTTCCCGACCCGCTGCCTCGCCTGCGCGTCCCTGCGTTTCCGGGCTGCGCGGGTCTACAGGCCTTTCCGAAGGATTGGCGGCTTCCGGGCCTTGCTGGCTTTGCGGCGCTTCTTCCGGGGACAGGGGTTGATTGGTTTGAGGGCTGGGGCTGGGTTGTGCCGGGTTGGTCGTCTGCGGTGAGGCGGGGCTGGAGGGGGTCGGGGCCTCCACCGGCGACGGCACAAAGGGCAAACGCAGCGGGGGCAAGACCCACGCCACGCTGACCAGGGCCAGATAGAGGGGTATAAAAACCCAGGGCAAGGCCGGAAGTCGGGCCTCGCGCAGGCTGGCCTCGGCCTCGGTTTGCAGCTGGCCTCGCCAGGGGTGGTTGGCGGGGGCCTCGAGCGCGCTGCGGTAGGCCAGGCCGTAGCGTCGGTCCAGGTCGGCCAGGGCTTTTGGCTCTTCCCAGCGCGTGGGGTATAGCAGCCCTGCGAGCGATAGCAGCGCCCAGGCCGGATGCACCAGCCAGGCCAGCGGAAGCAACAAAAGCGCCAGCCCAGCCGCCAGCCAGAGCCGCATCCGCCAGGCCCGCCTCGCCGCCCACACCCGGTGCATAGGCTCAGGGTAGCGGATGAGGCTCAGGACAGGTAGGGTTCAGTACACGATGCACGGGTACGAGGCTTTGCCCGCAACTGGGCATTGGCGTCGCTCTAGCAGTCTTGTTTGCAGCCTGGATGGCGTCATCCGACATACCACGACTCAAGTGTGCGGTCTAAAGCCGCTCCAGAACCTCTTCGGTCTGCTGAAAGTAGCCATCTTTGGGAATCAGCACATAGCCGCAGGCGGTTTGAGCGGGGTAATAGGGCATATCCAGGCGTAACTCCCGTGTCGCACCCTCGTAGCGGCGGATTTGCGCGGGGTTGAAGGCGGGCCGGGGCCGAAACTGCACAGCCTGCGAGATGCGCTCGAGGAGGAGCGCCAGATAGGCGGCAATTCCCCAGGTTCGGGCCGATTTCACAAAGGGTAGTGTAGTCGAAAAAGGCAGAGAAAGGATTAGGCAATGTCCAGGTGCAGTTGGGCCGCCCAGCCTTCGCCAAAGCCTTTGCCCACCGTGCCAATCGCCTGACCAGCGATTGCCATCAGTCAGCGCTGCGCCCATACCTGATGGTGGGCTTAGCGGCTCCAAACACCTAGCCCAGGGTGCCCGATCACCGCCAGATTGCCCCGGGAAGGCCCCGCGTTTTTCAGCACCGCCTCCACCTGCCCGTCGGTGAGGGCGTGCAGAGGTTGGCCCAGGTCGTTGTCTCCCCCGCTGGGGCAAATGAGGTCAATGCTGGTATGTAGCCCGTACTGGGTGGGATACCTCGGAACCATCTGCGCTCAGGCTGAAAGGCTGCTGGCAGAAAATCAAGGCCAAGCCAGATGGCTAATCCAGCCGCACGAACACCCGGCCCTGCTGGGCCCGTTTGACCACCCCGGCAAAGTCCCGTTCCAGGTCTTTGAAGCCGTACTCGGGTGGGAGGCCCCCTTCGGGCCGGGCCAGGGCCTGCACCTCACGCGGCTCGCTCACGCGGAAGGTAATCAGGTGGCTGGCCTGGCGGCGCACGCCGGGCTCGATGCCCCCGGTGGTCCCCTGGAGCATCTGGGCGATGAAGATGGCTGAGTCGCCCCTCGGCCAGTTCGGCAAACTCGCGCTTGCGGTTGACGATGATCAGATGCCGGTAGCGGCCCTCCACGCGGCGGATGATTTCGCGGGCCAGGATGCGTTTGCCTAAGCCCGACCTGCCCAAAATGAGGATCGGAAGGCCTGTCTACCAGCCATAGTCTCGCCAACGGCTTAAGAAACGCAAAGCCTCCGGCCCTTCTCGCCGGAGGGAGATGAAAAAGTTGGTGTCAAGAAGGGTTTTTTTGGGAATCTGCATTTTCGCGCTTCACCAAACGGAGAGGGTGACGGCGACCGGTAACACGCTCGATGGCGTCCACCATTTCTTTGGCCTGCGCGTCGGTAAGGGGTGGTAGCGAGCGAATGATGTCATATACCGCTTTGGCTTTTCTGGATTTGAAAACAATGCTCCCCACGCCTTCATGGTATTTCGGGTTTGGTGGCTTTACCACATCAGTGCGCCGGTGTCAAAAATTACCAGCTCACCGGCGTTGCTCTTGAACATACTCGAGCGTGGATTTGCCGGGTTTGAGCTTGATCGGTTTCGGTAAAACAGGTTTACCGGGTTTAGTTGGCTCAATAACGGCAAAATCATCCGGCCAGGTATTTTGTCTTTGGTCACCTCTGGCGCCACGCTTCATACCCCAATGGTATCACCGTTTGCCAGCTTGCCACACTTTCCACCCCGCCCAACCAGGCCAAAAGCGACCAGGGCCTGGGTGGTCTCGCACTGGGCGTTGCAGGAAGAGGCAGGGAGTCTAGATTGTGCTCGAGCAAGCGGGCGCGGTCGTGCGTGGGCCAGTCGTCCCAGCGCTCGGGTCGTTTCTTGCAAGGACAGGTCAACCAGGTTCGATAAGAAGCGTCAGATTTTGCCCTTTAGAGCGCTCATCACACATCATGAGCCATTCGGTTTGCAGAAAACTTTGCCCTGAACAGAGCAGTGGCCGTCTGGTAGCTCGAAACCCAAGCACCCGTACCTGGGTGCGGCACAGGCGTCTTGGCCCCGATGCGTCCTCGTTTCCACGGCCAAGTCTGCGAAGAGCGACTAGAACCCTAGTTCTTGCTCACCTTCCGGTTCAAAAAGTCCATCAGCACATACCGCCCGATGTTTCCCGGGGTGGTCAGGTAGGCCTTGCCCCGGGTAATTTGGGTCAGCTTCTTGACGAAAGCCAGGAGTTCGGGTTCCCGGGCCAGCATGAAGGTATGGATGGGAATGCCTTCCTTGCGGGCCAGGGTGGCTTCTTTGAGGGTCTCGGCCAAGATGACCGGGTCAAGGCCCCAGGCGTTTTTGTAAATCTGGCCCGAGGGCAGGGTGAGGGCGGAGGGCTTGCCGTCGGTAATCATGATGATTTGCTTCATCTCGCCGCTCATCTTGCGGAGCATCTTGCGGGCCAGCTTAAGCCCCTCGGCGGTGTTGGTGTGGTAGGGCCCGACCTGCACGGTGGGCAGCCTGCCCAGCGGCACTTCCTCAGCGCTGTCGTGGAATACCCCAAAGCGCACCTGGTCGCCGGGGTACTGGGTGCGAATCAGGTGGGCCAGGCCCAGGGCCACCCGCTTGGCCGGGGTGAAGCGGTCCTCGCCATAGAGAATCATGGAGTGGGAGCAGTCCAGCAGCACCACCGTGTTCATGGCCGCGGTGTACTCGGAAAGCTCGATGGTCAGGTCGCGTTCCTCGAGGTTGTCCAGCCCCTTCATCACCACCTGCTTGAGGGTCTCGCCGATATTGATGTTGGGCTGGTCGCCAAACTCGTAGGGCTTGGTCTCGCCGCTCGACTCCACCCCCGAGGCATAGTGGCGGGTAAGGTGGGCGCCGGGGGCGTTTTTCCCCAGCGAGCCCAGCAGGGTGCGCAGGCTTTTGAGGCCCAGAAAGTCCACCGATTTGTTGGTGAGCTCAAGGCGGGTCTCCTGCGATTCCCCCTGAAAACCCTGCCCCGTCTCGGACGGGTCGTTGCCCGGAAGGCGGATGAAGCCCTCGTCCTGCAAGCGCTGGATGAGCTTCTGGATTTCGCGGTAGAGCCGGGTTTCCTCCTTGCGGTTGGCGAAGCGGGCCTCGCGCAACCACTCCTCGGGGATGCGGTCTTGCTCTAAGAGGGCTTGCAGGAGGGCATCGTAGAGGTCTTCGGCGGTGGGGGCGCGGCTGGGGTCGGGCTGGTAGCGGTTGTAGGGGTCGGAAAAGCCCGAGTCCATCAGGAAATCCTGAATCATGTCCATCAGGTCGGCTCCGCTCAGGTCGTCGAAGCCGGGCTCGTATTTGGAGTATCGGACACGCATGGGTACTCCTTGGTCGTGGGCCTTAGTTCCCGCTGCCCCACCGTTCGCGCTCCCGCTCAACGGGGGCGCTGTAGCTCTCCTCGCCACGGGCAATCTTGCGGCGGCCCGCCAGGCCCTCCAAGATAAACTCCCCGGCGGCCACCAGGGCCTCGGGGCTGGTCTGGGGTTCCAGTTTTCGGGCAGCCGCCAGCAGGCCCGGCACTTTTTCCATCTCCTTCAGTACCGTTTTGGCGCTGCCCTCGGGCAGGGTCAGGAGGTTGCCGTCGGCGAAGTACTGCACGATTTCGTCCACCGGCAGGCCTCGAGCCCGTTCGCCATAGGCCAGACCAAAGGCCTTGAGCAAGAGGTCGCGGGCCACCCGCTCGGCCCCCTGGAGTTCGCCCTCGTATTCCAGCTCAATCTTGCCGGTGATGGCCGGCAGGGCCGCATACAGGTCGAGGGGCCGGGCGACCGGGCGCTCGCCGTGGCGCAAGGCCCGCCGTTCGGCGTTGGAGGCCACCAGCTCCAGCAGGCTGATCGAAAGGCGCTGCGAGACCCCCGAGGTCTTGTCCACCCGCTTGTCCTCACGCGCCACAAAGGCCACCGCCTCCGAGGCTTCGGCCACATAGGCCGGCACGTACATGCCCTCCTCGCGGGCCACCCAGGCTTCCTGCCGGGTGATGGCCAATCC